>CALYZD010000046.1 GCA_945607565.1 uncultured Bacteroidales bacterium
GTGCCCGACGTGGGCCTGTCGAGCGTGCCGATAATCTGGAGCAGCGTGGTCTTGCCCGCGCCGCTGGCTCCCACAATCGACACCACCTCGCCCCGGTCGACGTGCATGTTGATGCCGCGCAGCACTTCGAGGTCGCCGAACGACTTGGTCAGGTTTTCTACATCTACCATCGGTCTGTGTGTTTTTTTTGATTCTGGTTTCGGGCCGCTAAGATAATGGCCTTTGTGCAAAGATGGTGGGCGGCCCGGGAATGATTCCTGAAAATTGATGCCGTCCCGCGCCCGGGCCAAAGGCGCCGCAAAGTGCGCTGTAGTTTTGCGAATAACAATATCTTTGCACCGCAACAGCGACCATGAAGACACTACTGATTCCGATACTGCTGGCGGCCCTGCTGGCCGGCTGCGCGCCGACCCCCCGCCGCAAGATGCTGGTGGACCTCAACGGCACCCGGCCCGACACGCTCGTGCTCATGAGCATAGGCCTGCGCGGTCACGCCACCGCCATTGACACCTTCGCGCTCCGCCCCGACGGCGTCTTCGCCTTCGACATCGACACGCTGCCCTGCGGCTACTATCGCCTGTGGGGCGGCCCGGCCGTGCACTGCGACCTGGTGGTGGAGCCGACCGACAGCAGCATGAAGGTGTGCGGCACCGGGCGCAACCCCGTCCGCTGGACCGTCAGCGGCAGCCGCTCCACGGCAGCCATGTGGCAGGCAGAGCGCGCACGGCGGAGCGCCGAGCAGGCCTTCGAATCGGAGCGGAGCCGGCTGCTGCGTCCCGACGCCTCGCGCGCCTCGCTCGACAGCCTCTACGCCACTCTACGCGCCTCAGCCCGTGCCGTGCGCCGGCTCACCGACAGCCTGCTGGCCTCCGAAGCCAGCCACGCCGCCGCCATGCCCATGCTGCTGGCCCGCGTGGGCAACTGTCCGGTCTACGACCCCGTGGCCGACATCCGCCTGCTCGAACGCGGCGCCGCACAGATGCGACAGGCCCTGCCCGGATGCGTGCTGGCCTGTGGCTTTGCGGCCGACGTCGACTCGCTGAGTTGCGTGGTGGCCGTCAACAGCCTCTTTGCCGCCGGCCGGCATCTGCCGCCCATAGCCGGAATGCCGCCCGACACTGACCCCGCCAAGCCGCTCACGATAGTGATAGACCGCATCATCCGCCCAGGCGACCCCTTGGTGGAGCGGGCCATGGCAAGGCGCTTCGTGTCGTCGGTGTGCCTGCTGGCCACCGACAGCATTGTGGACAAGCTCCACCTCGACCTGCGCACCAACGTCAGCACGGGCATCTGCCGCCAGCCGGTGCTGCCGCAACTGCCCATCTATTTAGAAGTCAGCCCCACCGACACCATAGTCCGCAGCATAATGGGGCCCGACATCGTGGAGGCTGCCCGCAGATAATAAAATCTTCTTATCTTTGCGAGTTCAAAAACTAATCGATCATTATACACTTTAGAAGGAATCTATGAACAAACAACTATTGGCCGCTGCGTGTGCGGCTGCGCTCATCGGTACTGCCTGCTCCAAATCCGACAGACTCATCATTTCGGGCACCATAACCAACGCCGAGCACAAGGTGGTCCGACTCGAACGGCTGACCCTCGCGTCGCCCGTGGCAGTCGACTCGGTGAAGCTGAGCGCCGACGGCAGCTACCAGTTCGAACTGGAACGGCTGGCCGAGCCCGAATTTTTCCGCCTAAGTGTTGACAATCGTCATGGTATCATCCTGCTGGCCGACTCGTGCGAGCACATCAGCGTCACGGCCGACACAGCCAGCCTCGAGACGGCCGCCCAAGTCAGCGGTTCGGTGGGAGCGCAGCAGCTCTACGACCTGACGCAGCGCGCCGCATCGCTCCAAGCCGACATCCGCGCCCTGGGCGACAAGTACAACAAGGCCACCGACAACGACGCGCGCCTTGCCATCTACAACGACATAGTGGCCCGACGCGACCAGTACAAGGCCTACATCAACGAGTTCGTCTTCCAGAATCCGCGCTCGTTCGTGAGTTACTACGCTTTGTTTCAGACCGTTCTGGATATGCAGGTGTTCGACGTGATGAACAACAACGACCAGATTCTGTTCGCCACCGTGGCCACCAGCCTCAACCTTGTCTATCCCAACAACGAGCGCGTCCGCCAGCTCTACGACTACGTCATCCAGGCCAAGGCCATCCAGAAGCGCCAGCGCTACAACGACGCCCTGCTCAAGTCGGCCGAGCCCGTCAACTCGCCCGACATCCAGGCGCCCGACAAGGACGGCAACGTCATCAAGCTCTCGTCGATGCGCGGCAAGGTGATTCTGCTCGTCTTCTGGGCATCGCAGGACGCGGCCTCGCGCAAGGCCAACCGCCAGCTGGTCAGCGTCTATGACCGCTATCACGACCGCGGCCTCGAAATCTATCAGGTGTCGCTCGACCAGAGCAAGCTGCTGTGGGAGGACGCCGTGCTCAAAGACAAGCTGACGTGGACCAACGTGTGCGACCTTCAGGGCATCGCCTCGACGGCCGCCCGCCTCTACAACATCCGGACCGTGCCGAGCAACTACATCATAGCCCGCAATGGCGAACTGATAGGCAAGGACCTGTGGGGCACCCGCCTCGACGAGCGCATGGCCGAGATTTTCCGTTGACCGCCGCCTCCGTCTCCCTCTCCCTTTCTCCCTGACATCGGACCGCAGCAATGAAGATATTTTTCGCATCCGACATCCACCTTGGCGCGCCCACCATTGCCGACCACAGGGCACACGAGCGACGCTTTGTGCAGTGGCTCGATGCCGTGGGCCGCGAGGCCGACGAGATAGTGCTGCTGGGCGACGTGTTCGACTACTGGTACGAATACCGCACGGTGGTGCCAAGGGGCTTCACCCGCTTCCTCGGCAAGCTCTCGGAGCTGACCGACCGCGGCGTCAAGGTCCACTTCTTCACGGGCAACCACGACGTGTGGGCGTTCGACTATCTGGCCACCGAATGCGGCGTGGAGCTGCACTTCGGGCCGCAGGAGCGCACCATAGGCGGCAAGACCTTCTTCCTTGCGCACGGCGACGGCCTCGGCAGCTACGACCGCCCCTACAATCTGATGAAAAGCATCTTCACCAGCCCCGTGGCGCAGTGGTTCTACTCCAAGCTGCACCCCGACATCGGCGGCTGGATAGCCACGCACTGGTCGGGCAGCAGCCGGAGGCGCAACAACCGGAGCCGGCGCCGATTCTTCATGGGCGAGGAGCGCGAAATCCCGATACGATTCGCCCGCGACGTCCTTGCCGACAGGCCGATTGACTACTTCGTGGTCGGGCACCGCCACGTGGCCGTCGACTACCGGCTGACCGACACCTCGCGCATCATCTACCTCGGCGAGTGGATAGAGCAGTGCACCTACGCCGTGTTCGACGGCACCGACGTCAGCCTGCTGACCTACAAAGACTGACATCGGCATCCTTGCAAAACCCAAAAGACCATACGATTATGAACCAATCCGCTGAAAACGAATCGAAACTGATAGCCATGGGCTGCTACGTCCACTGGGTGGGCTGGATAGTGGCTTTTGTGGTGAGCCGGGTGTGCGGCACTCAGTCGGAGCTGGCATCGTTCCACCTGAGGCAGTCGTTCGGCGTGCAGCTGCTCATGGGGCTGCTCTACATTGCCGTGGGCCGCGTCTGGACGCTGTCGCAGATAATAGCCATAGTGTGGACCGCCTATGCCGCACTCGGCGTCTATGCCGCCTACCACAGCCGCCTGATCTACGCGCCGCTGTTCGGCAAGCTGGTCGACCGCCTGTTCCGTTTTGTCAGATGACGCCGCCCGCCGCCGCATTAAAACTTGCCCCCCACGTGGCAAGGCAGTCAAAATAAAAATTATATTTGCCATGCTTTGGCGGAAGCGCCCGATGGGTCCAGAAAGCCCTGAGCCTCACCGCCATGCACGAACCGAACTCAGATAAAGAATGACAAAACTAAGCGTAAACATCAACAAGATTGCCACGATACGCAACGCGCGCGGTGGCAATGTGCCCGATGTGGTGAAGGCAGCCGTCGATATCCAGGAATTCGGGGCTGACGGCATCACCGTCCATCCCCGTCCCGACGAGCGTCACATCCGCTATTCGGACGTCTACGACATCCGCCCGATAATCAAGACCGAGTTCAACATCGAAGGCTATCCTTCGGAACGATTCATGGACCTTGTCCTCAAGGTCCACCCGCATCAGGTGACGCTGGTGCCCGACGCGCCCGACGCCATCACCAGCAACGCCGGCTGGGACACCAGGACTCATTTCGACTTTCTGCAGGACATCATCGGCCGCCTCAACGACGCCGGCATCCGCACCTCGATATTCGTGGACGCCGACCCGCACATGGTCGAGTCGGCAGCCAAGACCGGCACCGACCGTGTGGAGCTCTACACCGAGCCCTACGCATCGGCCTACGCTACCAATCGCGAAGAGGCCATCCGCCCATTTGTGGAGGCCGCCGACACCGCACGCAAGCTCGGCCTGCAAATCAACGCCGGGCACGACCTGAACCTGCAGAACCTCGAATACTTCTGCGAGTGCATCCCCTACGTCAAGGAGGTCTCGATCGGACATCACCTGATAGCCGACGCCCTCTATCACGGGCTGCACAAGACCATCGAAATGTACAAGGCCCTGCTGCCCGCCTGACGGCGGCAGACCGCCTTTTTCTCTGACACGGGCAGCGGACCGGAATCCCGACAAACTTCGGCACACAGGCACGAGCTGCGGCTCGCCGACGTCGGAGTCTGCCGGGATGCCTTTTTCTGGCGGCCGCCACGCGCCGACGCCATCCCACCAAACCGACACAAGACAGCCATGAACCTCCTCAAAACCATCCTATCAGCCGCAGCCCTCGCGGCCGCGACGCTCGCAGCGCCGCCGGCCGCCGCCGCCGCGCCCATGGCATTCAGGGAAGTGCCCTCGTCGCGCGGCCTGTGCGACCCGGTGGTCTACTGCTTTGCGCAGGACGCCGAAGGCTACATGTGGATAGGGACACGCAGCGGCCTCAACCGCTACGACGGCTACCGCATGAACGCCTACCGACATCAGCCCGACGACACGCTGTCGCTGCCGCACTCGCGCATCAACTCGCTGACCGTGACCGCCGACGGCAGCCTGCTTGTCGGCACCGACTGCGGCTGGTGCGTCTACGACCGCCGCGCCGACCGCTTTGTGCGGATGGACGTGGCCCGCGGACTGTCGGTCAAGGCCATAGCCGAGCAGGGCAGCCGCCTGTGGATATGCACCAACCACGGCCTCTTTGCCTACGACCGCGCCACCGGCCGCCACCGCCACTTCACCAAGGCCGACGCCGGCAACCACTTCCCCGGCGACTATGTGCCCTGCGCACTCGTCCTGCCCGACGGCAGGCTCGCCGTGGGCACGCACAACAAGCTCTGCCTGATGAACGGCGACCGAGTGACCGATGTGGTGGAGACGGGAGGCGACATCAACCTCGTGCTGTCGGTGATGGCCGACGCCGACGACCCCGACAAGCTCTGGATTGGCACCGAGCAGGGACTGATGCGATACAGCATCGGCGCCCGCAACAAAAACTACATGCTGACCGGCGTGCCCATCAAGTCGATGTGCGCCGACGTCGACGGCAACCTGGTGCTGGGCACCGACAACGGCCTCTACGTCAGGCAGCGCAACTCACTGACCTTCGATATCTTCCGCCACCGCACCGACGACTCGCGCACCATCCCCAACGACGTGGTCTGGAGCGTGGCCGCCGACCGCGACCGCACGCTGTGGCTGGGCACCGACAACGGCATCGCCATTGTCGACCCGCACTGTCGCACCGATTTCGCATCAATCAAAGACCTGACCGGCAGCACCGACGGCCACCAGGTCTTCGCCATCGTCACCGACAACCGCAACAACCTCTGGCTCGGCGGCTCCAACGGCCTCATCATGCACAACCGGACCACCGGACAGAGCCAGTGGTTCAGGATGGACGCCGGCGAGGGACGCCAGCTGCTGCACAACAAGGTGCGCTGCCTCTACCCCGACGGCGGCTCGATGTGGATAGCCACCGACGGCGGCCTCAACCGCTACGACTACGCCACCGGCCGCATCGAGGGATACGCGCTGGCCGACAGCACCGGCACCTACAATTCGAAATGGATGTACGCCATAGTGGCCGACCGCCGCGGACGGCTCTGGATAGCCACCTACGAGGGCGGAGTCTTCGTGGTCGACAAGGCCGACCTGCAGGCCTCGCACGGCCGCCCCGTGACGCCCGTGGAGCACTATTCGGCCGAGAGCGCCACACACTTCGTGCCCGACAACATCGTCAACTCCATAGTGGCCGACGCCGACACCGTCTGGATTTCGACCGACAACGCCGGCATCCGCCGCATAGCCCCCGACTCGACGCTGACGCTTGACACCGCCACCGGCGCTCTGCCCACCAACAGCATCCGCTGCCTGACCGCCGACCTGCAGGGCAACCTCTGGATTGGCACCGATATGGGCCTGCTCGTGCTGCCGCGCGGAGCACGCACCGCACGGCAGGTGGCGCCGGGGCAGATAACGCAGCCGGTGCGCTTCGTGACCTGCGACGCCGACAACGTCTGGGTGGGCACGGCCGGCACCGTGGTCCGCATCGACAGCCGCACGCACCAGCCAGCAGGCTCGCCCGTCAGCTGCGGATTCTGCCTCTCGGCCTACGTCAGCCGCACCGAGCGCCGCCTCTACGTGGGCGTCACCGACGGTGTGTTCGGCATGGACATCGGCACCGACGACGGCACGCCTCAATCGGCCCCGCAGGTGACCAACCTGATTGTGGGCAGCCAGCCGGTGGCCGTGGGGCAGAAGGTGGGCGGACTGGTGCCGCTCGTCGCCCGACTGGCCAACGGGGCGCACATCACCCTGCCGCACGCCCTGGGCACGTTCGGGATTGAATGCTCGGCCTTCGCCTACTCGGCCGTCGACGAGACCATCTACGCCTACCGCCTCGACGACGCCGACACATGGGTGCCGCTGCCCGCCGGACACAATCAGGTGGTCTTCAGCAACCTGAACCACGGCGACCACACCATAGCCATCTGCACGCTCGGCGTAGGCGGACGGCCCGTGCAGCCCGAAGCCCGCATCACCGTCACCGTGCTGCCGCCCTGGTATCTGACCACAGCCGCCAAGACGGCCTACGCCGCCACGTTCGTGATTCTGGTGGCGCTGATTGTGCTGACGGTCAACAAGCGCCAGCGGATGGCCATTGCCGAGCTCGAACGCACCAAGACGCTCAAGATGGCGCACATGAAGCTCGACTTCTTCGCCAACATGTCGCACGAGTTCAAGACGCCGCTGAGCCTGATAATCTGCAACATAGGCAGGCTGATGGCCAAGACGCCGCCACACCGGCATCACTCCGACGAGCTGAAGTCGATAGAGCAGAACGTGCAGAAGCTGCATCAGCTCATCAACAAGATGCTCGATTCGGGGCGCGACGGCAATGACGCCCTGATGCCCTCGCTCACGCGGCCCGACGCCTTCCTCGGCGAGATATTCGCGCGCTTCGGCCACCTCTTCGAGGACAAGGGCATCAGCGCCGTCATCGACTGCCACTGCAGCCACTGCCACGTCAACATCGACCGCGTCAAGATGGACTCGGCCATCAGCAATCTGATTTCCAACGCCGTCAAATTCACGCCGCGCGGAGGCTCGGTGGTGCTGCGCGCCGCCCCGCTGCCCGGTCGCGACGAGCTCGGTATCGAACTGACCGACACCGGCTGCGGCATACCGGCGGCCGACCTGCCGCGCATCGGCGAACGCTATTTCCGCAGCCAGCACTCCGCCGCCATCAACCAGCAGGGTACCGGCCTCGGCATGTCGATGGCCATGGCCATAGTGCGCCAGCACAAGGGCCGTCTCGACATCGAGTCGGAGCCCGGACGCGGCACCACCGTGCGCGTGGTGCTGCCCTGCGAGGCCGACGCCGTGCCCGACATGCCCGCCTTCCCCGACTTCAAGCAGAAGCCGCTCGCCATAGTGGCCGAAGACAACGACGAGCTGCGCCGGCTGATGGCCGACGAGATGAGCGCCCGATTCGAACTGGTGATGTGCGCCGACGGTGCCGAAGCATTCGACCAGGCCGTGGCCCGACGGCCCGACATCGTGGTGACCGACCTGATGATGCCCGGCGTGGACGGATACGAACTCTGCCGCCGGCTGCGCGCCAACATCAACACGGCCCTCGTGCCCATAGTGGTGCTCACCGCCCTCGACGACAGCCACACCGAACTGTCGCTGCTCGAGGTGGCCGACGACTTCCTGACCAAGCCCTTCGACATGCAGCATCTCGAAAAGCGCATGGCCAACCTGATTGTCAAGAGCCGCACCCGCGTGCGACGACAGGTGCAGCAGGACATAGTGACGCCCGACGAGCCCGCACCCGCCGTGGGCCCCGACGAGGCGTTCCTGAGCAAGGTGACCGCGCAGATCGAGGCCTCCATATCCGACCCCGACCTCAACGTCAGCGAGCTCTGCACGCGCTGCGGCACTTCGGAGAAGCAGCTCTACCGCCGCCTGAAGCAGATCACGGGCCTGACGGCGGTCGAATTCATCCGCAGCATCCGCCTCAAAAAGGCCGCCATGTATCTGAGCCAGGGCCAGCTGACGGTGTCGGAAGTGATGTATATGGTCGGATTCTCGAATCATTCCTACTTCACCAAATGCTTCAAGAAGGAGTATGGCGTGGTGCCCAAGGAATATCGCGAGTCGCGCGAGGAAATCAGTTAGTCAACCCCCACACAAAAAAAACGCTCTGCCGCCATGCCGCTCTATGCCAACATAATCCTGCCGGTGCCCATCCAGAAGCTCTTCACCTACAGCGTCCCGCCGCATCTGCACGGGCAGCTCGCCACGGGCTCGCGGGTGGTGGTGCAGTTCGGCAAAAAGAAATCCTACTCGGGCATCGTCCACTCGTTTTCGGACACGCCGCCCGAGGGCTACGAGACCAAAGACATCAGCCTCGTGGTCGACGAGGCGCCCATAGTCACCCCGGCGCAGCTGCAGTTCTGGCAGTGGATTGCCGACTACTACGTCTGCACGCTCGGCGAAGTCTATCGCGCCGCGCTGCCCTCGGGGCTGAAGCTCGAGAGCGAGAGCCGCATAGTGTTCAACTCGCAGTTCGAGGCCGACAGGCCGCTCACCGCCCGGCAGGAGCAGCTGCTCAACTTCGTGGAGGGCAAGAAGGCCTGCACCATCAGCGAGGCCTCGGCCTACTGCACCGACTTCAGCGCGCTGCCCGTCATCAGGCAACTGCTCGACATGCAGGCCATCTTCATCAGCGAGGAGCTGCGCGACAGCTACCGCCCCCGAACCGACAAGTTCTTCGCCCTTGCGCCCGAGATGCGTTCCGACGCCGCACTGGCTCCCGTGTTCGACCGCCTCGAACGCGCCCCGCGCCAGCTCGACGCCCTGATGATATTCATCCAGCGCGTGGGCGGAATGCGCAAGGCCTGCCAGGGAGCCTCGCTCCGCCGCACCGACCTGACGGCCGACAATGGCGCCTCGGCACAGGCCCTGAACGAGCTGGCCGCCAAGGGCATCCTCGCCGTCGACGTCCGCAACGTGTCGCGCCTCGAAGCCGACGACGCCGGCACGCTGCCGCCCAATCCGCTGTCGGACCAGCAGCGCCGGGCCTACGACAGCATCGTCAGCTCGTTCGAGGCCGGACGCCCCGTGCTGCTCCACGGCGTCACGTCGAGCGGCAAGACCGAAATATATATCCATCTGATAGAAAAATACCTGGCGCAGGGACGGCGCGTCCTCTACCTGCTGCCCGAGATTGCCCTGACCACCCAGATCACGTCGCGCCTGAGGAGGCACTTCGGGGCAAGCCTCGGCATCTATCACTCCAAATTCTCCGACGCCGAGCGCGTGGAGGTGTGGAACAATCTGCTCCACGACGAGGGCTGCCGGGTGGTGCTGGGCGTGCGCTCGTCGGTGCTGCTGCCGCTCGACAATCTGGGGCTGATAATAGTGGACGAGGAGCACGAGACGTCCTACAAGCAGTACGACCCCGCCCCGCGCTACAACGCCCGCGACGCCGCCGTGATGCTCGGCCTGCAGCAGGGCGCGCACGTGTTGCTGGGCAGCGCCACGCCGTCGGTCGAGAGCTACCACAACGCCACCACCGGCCGCTACTCGCTGGTGGAGCTGACGCAGCGCTACGCCGGCATCAGCCTGCCGCAGATCGTGCCCATCGACATGCGCAAGGCCCGCCAGCGCCGGCAGACGACATCGATGTTCAGCTGGCGCCTGAAAGACTGCATCGACAAGGCGCTGCAGCAGGGCGAGCAGGTCATCCTGTTCCAGAACAGGCGCGGATTCTCGCCCTACGTCGAGTGCCGGCAGTGCGCGTGGGTGCCCAAGTGCCGCAACTGCGACGTCAGCCTGACCTACCACAAGAACACGAGCCAGCTGGTGTGCCACTATTGCGGCTACACCGTGGCCCTGCCCACCGTCTGCCCCGCCTGCGGCACGCCCGAGATCGAGACGCGAGGCTTCGGCACCGAAAAGATTGAGGAGGAGGTCCGCACCATCTTTCCAGCCGCCCGCGTGGTGCGCATGGACCTCGACACCGCCCGCAGCCGCAAGGCCTATGAGCAGATAATCAGCCAGTTCGAGCAGCATCAGTTCGACATCCTGATAGGCACGCAGATGATTTCGAAAGGCCTCGACTTCGACAACGTCAGCACCGTAGGAATCCTGAACGCCGACAACATGCTCAACCACCCCGACTTCAGGGCCTCGGAGCGATGCTTCCAGATGATTTCGCAGGTCAGCGGGCGCGCCGGGCGCAAGGGCCGGCAGGGCATGGTGCTGCTGCAGACCACCGACGTGGAGCACCCCGTGGTGGTGGACGCGGCGGCCAACGACTACGCCTCGCACTATCGCAGGCAGATAGCCGAGCGCGAGCTCTATCGCTATCCGCCCTTCTACCGGCTTGTCCACATCACCCTCAAGCACAAGGACTGGCAGACGGCCGCCCACGCCGCCGCCGTGCTGGCCGCCACGCTCCGCGCCATCTTCGGCTGGCGCATCATGGGGCCGCAGGAGCCGCCCGTCAACCGCATAGCCACCTACTTCCTGCAGCGCATCACGCTCAAGGTCGAGCGCCAGAGCAACTCGCGACACGTCAAAGACCTGATGATGGAGGCCGTCAACCGACTCGTGGCCGAGGAGCAGTATCGCCGCGTGACGGTGCAGATTGATGTGGACCCCTACTAACAAATTTGCCCCGCCGCCATACCTCTGCCGGCCTGACCATGGTCAACGAGTGGACCAAATGGGACCTGACCGACCTTGGCGCCGCCGACGTCATCATCTTCGACATGGAAGGCAAAGTCGGTTCGACCTCGACCGGCTCGAACGTCAACCCGCTGGCCGACTACTGGAAATATTTCGTGATAGACGACATTACGCTGCTCACCGACTGAAAAAGGACTGGCGCGCACACGCACCATCGAGCCCCGCCGGACGCGGGGCTTTTTTTTGTGGCCGGCCGCCGCGCCGCCGCAAAGAGAGAGAGCCCCGGCGCCAGTGCGGCACCGAGGCTCTCCCCGATTTATACCAGTTATGATATTCTTATTTGCCTTGCATCAGATACTGATGGACGCCCTTGGCCGTCTCGCGGCCGCGTGCTATGGCGCGCACCACCAGGCTGGCACCCGTGGCCGCGTCGCCTGCCGCAAACACTCCGGGCACGCTTGTGGCGCCCGAGGCGTCGACCTTGATGTTGCCGCGGGCGTCGAGCTCCACGCCGAGGTCGTTGACCAGCCCCTCGTGCACGGGCGACACGAAGCCCATGCACAGCAGCACCAGTTCGGCGTCGACGGTGAAGGCCGATTTGGGCTTCTCGGTCATCACCCACTTGCCGGCCGCGTCTTTGCTCCATTCCACCTCAACCAGCTCCACCTGCTTGACGTTGCCGTCCTTGTCGCCGATGAAGCGTTTGGTGCTCAGGCTCCAGCGGCGGTCGCAGCCTTCCTTGTGCGACGATGTGGTCTTGAGCACCATGGGCCAGTAGGGCCACGGGTTGTTGGGCTGCCGCGTTTCCGACGGCTTGGGCATGATTTCGATCTGCATCACCGAGCGCGCCTTCTGCCTGTTGGACGTGCCCACGCAGTCGCTGCCGGTGTCGCCGCCGCCGATGACGAGCACGGGCTTGCCGGTGGCCAGAATGCGGTCGGCCTCGGCCACCTTGTCGCCACGGTTGACGTGGTTCTGCTGCTGCAGGAACTCGAGCGCGAAGTGGACGCCCTTGAGGTCGCGTCCCTCGACGGGCAGGTCGCGGGGCTTGCCGGCTCCGATGGTGACGACGATGGCGTCGAAGTCTTTGCGGAGCTTGTCTATCTTGAGGTCGGCGCCCACTCTGACGCCTGTCTTGAAGGTGATGCCCTCGGCCTCGAGCACTTTGAGGCGTCGGTCAATCACTTTTTTGCTCAGCTTGAAGTCGGGTATGCCGAATCGGAGCAGTCCGCCCACGGCGTTGTCCTTCTCGAACACGGTGACGGTGTGTCCGGCCTGGTTGAGCAGGTCGGCGGCGGCCAGTCCGGCCGGGCCTCCGCCCACAATGGCCACTTTCTTGCCGGTGCGCGAGGGCGGCACCATCGGTTTGACTATTCCGAGGCTGAAGGCGTGTTCGGTCACGGCCGCTTCGTTTTCGCGAATGGTGACGGCCTGGTCGTGCACGGCCAGGACGCACGATTTCTCGCACAGGGCCGGGCAGATGCGTCCGGTGAATTCGGGAAAGTTGCTGGTCGAGTGCAGGATGCGATATGCCATATCCCAGTCGCCATGGTATGCGGCGTCCTGCCATTCGGGCGTCTTGTTGCCCAGCGGACAAGCCCAGTGGCAGAATGGCACTCCGCAGTCCATGCACCGCGACGCCTGAAGCATGCGGTCGTTCTCGTTCAAGGTCTGTTCCACCTCGCTGTAATCGTCGACGCGTTCTGCGAGCGGACGGTATCCGCCCTCTTTTCTGTCGACTTTCATAAATCCTCTTGGGTCTGCCATGATGAATTATGTTTTGCCTCGCCGCCCGCGCGCTGCGGGCGGCTCGGCTGGTTTCTTGCTTTTAGCTTAATTTCTGTTTTCTAACTCTCTCACTGTGTGGGTCCGGCTACTCGTTGATGTGCGGCGCGTCTTCGGTCTCCTTGATCTTGCGCTCGAGTTCGCGGATCTTCTGCTCTTCGAGCACTTTCTTGTACTCGAACGGAATGACCTTGACGAACATGGCCAGATACTTGTTCCAGTTGACCAGGATGTGGCGCACCTTGGCGCTGTTGGTGTAGAGCAGGTGCTTGCTCAGAATGGACTGGAGTTCAAGGATGTCGTTGGTGTCGTCGACCTTGCAGAGGTCCACGAGGCCCTTGTTGCAGTAGTAGTCGAAGTCGCCGTTCTCGTCGAGCACGTAGGCGATGCCGCCGCTCATGCCTGCGGCGAAGTTGCGTCCGGTCTTGCCGATGACCACCACGCGTCCGCCGGTCATGTATTCGCAGCAGTGGTCGCCCACGCCCTCGACCACGGCCGTGGCGCCCGAGTTGCGCACTGCGAATCGCTCGCCGGCCACGCCTCTGATGGATACGAAGCCTTTGGTGGCGCCGTAGAGCACCGTGTTGCCGATGATGATGTTGTCTTCGGGGCGGAATGTGGTGCCGATGGGCGGAACCACCACTATCTTGCCTCCCGAGAGGCCCTTGCCGAGGTAGTCGTTCGACTCGCCTTCGAGCCTGAACGACACGCCCGAGGCCAGGAACGCTCCGAAGCTCTGGCCGGCGCTGCCGAAGAATGTGGCGTTGATGGTGTCTTCGGGCAGACCCTCTTCGCCATAGGCCTTCGATATTTCGCCCGAGAGCATCGAGCCCACCGTGCGGTCGGTGTTGTGGATGTCTTTCGAAATCCATATTTTCTGCTTGCTGTGCAGTGCGGCCTTCGATAGCTGGATGAGCTCGCGGTCCATCACGCCGTCAATCTTGTGGCGCTGGGTCATGGTGTTGTATATCGAGTAGCGCTTGCCCTCTTCGGGGAAGTGGAGCAGACGGCTCATGTCGATGCCGTGCGTCTTCCAGTTGCCCACGGTCTTGTCCTGCTCCAGCAGGTCGGTGCGGCCCACAATGTCGTTGAGGTTCTTGAAGCCCATCTGTGCCAGCAGTTCGCGCACTTCGCGTGCAATGAAGCGGAAGTAGTTGACCACGTAGACATATTTGCCGATGAAGCGCTTGCGCAACTGCTCGTCCTGCGTTGCGATGCCGGCCGGGCAGGTGTTGAGGTGGCACTTGCGCATCATGACGCAGCCTAAAGTGATGAGCGCGCCGGTGGCAAATCCGAACTCCTCGGCGCCGAGGCAGGCCATCTTTACCACGTCGTAGCCCGTCTTGAGCTGGCCGTCGGTCTGCACTTTGACGCGGCCGCGCAGATTGTTCATCACCAGCGTCTGCTGAGTCTCGGCCAGTCCGAGCTCGACAGGCATACCGGCGTTCTTGATGGAGCTGGCGGGGCTTGCACCCGTGCCGCCCTCGGTTCCGGAGATGACGATGAGGTCGGCATGAGCCTTGGCCACGCCGGCAGCCACCGTTCCCACTCCGTTTTCCGACACCAGCTTGACGCTGATCTTGGCCTCGGGGTTGGTGCACTTGAGGTCGAAGATGAGCTGCGCGAGGTCCTCGATCGAATAGATGTCGTGGTGCGGAGGCGGCGAGATGAGCGTGATGCCCGGGGTCGAGTTGCGCAGCTTGGCTATGATGTGGTTGACCTTGAAGCCCGGCAGCTGTCCGCCCTCGCCCGGCTTGGCACCCTGCGCAATCTTTATCTGGAGCTCGTCGGCGTTGACCAGATAGTTGTTCGTGACGCCGAAGCGGCCGCTGGCAATCTGCTTGATGGCGCTGCGGGCCGGCGAGTGGAAGCGCTCGGCGTCCTCGCCGCCTTCGCCAGTGTTGCTCCGGCCGCCTATGCTGTTCATGGCCAGGGCCAGAGCCTCGTGAGCCTCCTTGGATATGGAGCCATACGACATGGCACCAGTCACGAAGCGCTTCATTATCTCCTCTTCCGACTCCACCTCGTTGATGTCCACCGGAACCGAATCCTTGAACTTCAGGAAGCCTCTGATGAAGAGCGGCGTGCGGTTGTCGTTCTCCACCTGGCGGCTGAACTCCTTGTACTTGCCGTAGTCGTTCTGCGACGTGGCCCACTGCAGCAGCGCAATGGTGTCGGGGTTCCAGCCGTGCTTCTCGCCGTATTTGCGGTAGCTGAACTTGCCGTCGATGTCAAACACGTCCGAGGCGGCGAAGTCCTTGGCCCCGAAGGCGCGCTGGTGGAACATCTCGGCCTCCTTGGCAATCTCGTCGAAGCCGATGCCGCCTATCTTTGACGGCGTGCCGATGAAGCACGAGTTGATGACCTCTTCGCTGATGCCGATGGCCTCGAACATCTGCGCGCCGTGGTAGCTCAGCAGCGTGCTGATGCCCATCTTCGACATTATCTTGAGCAGACCCTTGTCGACGGCGTGGATGTAGTTCTCGCGCGCCGTGGTGTAGTCGGTCGCAATCTTGCCCTCCTTGACCATCTGCGAGATGGCCGCAAAGCAGAAGTAGGGGTTGATGACGCTCGCGCCATAGGCCAGCAGCAGCGCGAAATGCGTCACCTCGCGAGCCTCGCCCGTCTCCACGATGATGCCTATCTGCATGCGCTTCTTGGCCTTGATCAGGTGGTGATGGATGGCGGCCACCGCCAGCAGCGACGGCACCGGCAGCATGTCGGCCGACAGGTCGCGGTCCGACAGGATGACGTAGTTCTTCTGGCTGTCGACGGCTGCCTCGGCGGCCAGACACATATTGCGCAGAGCCTGCTGCAGGCCCACGCCGCCGCTGCCCTTGGGGAAGAGCATCGGCACCGTCACATACGAGAAGCCCGGGCAGCGTCCGTCTTTGATCTTGCTCAGGTCTATGTTGGTCACTATCGGGCTTTCGAACTTGATGGTGCGGCACTGCAGCGGCTCCTCGTTGAGCAGATTGCCCGACACCGAGCCGATGTTGTGCGAGAGCGACATCACCAGACCCTCGCGGATGGAGTCGATAGGCGGGTTGGTGACCTGCGCGAACGTCTGGCGGAAGTAGGCAAAGAGCGACTGCGGCTTGTCGCTGAAGGCGGCCACCGGCATGTCGTTGCCCATCGAGCTGATGGGCTCCATGCCGTTGACGGCCATCGGCTTGATGGTGACTTCGAAGTCCTCCTTGTTGTAGCCGAACGATTTCTTGTACATCTCGAACTTCTCGCCCATGCCGTCGTCGGGCAGCTTGAGCTCGGCGTCGATGTCGCTCAGGTTGATGCGGTTGTTTTTCAGCCAGTTCTCGTAGGGATGCATACGCGCCAGCTGCATTTTGGTCTCCTCGTCGGGCACTATGGTCCCCAGCTGGGTGTCCACCAGCAGCAGCTTGCCCGGGCGCAGACGGCCTTTCTCCTTTATCTCCTCGGGGCGGAAAATCTGCACGCCCACCTCCGAGCCCATCACAATCATGTCGTTCTTGGTAATCACGTAGCGCGACGGACGCAGGCCGTTGCGGTCGAGCGTGCCGCCCACGTAGCGGCCGTCGGTGAAGACGAGTGCCGCCGGGCCGTCCCACGGCTCCATGATGGTGGAGTGATATTCGTAGTAGGCCTTGAGGCTTTCGGGAATCGGGTTCTTGCTGTTCCACGACTCGGGCACCAGCATCGTCAGCGCGTGCGGCAGCGTGCGGCCGGTCATGAAGAGGAACTCGAGCACGTTGTCGAGCGAGGCCGAGTCGCTCATGTTGGGCTCCACTATCGGGAACAGTTTCTTCAGGTCGTCGCCGAAGACGTCGCTCTGCAGCAGGCCTTCGCGAGCCTGCATCCACAGGCGGTTGCCGCGTATGGTGTTGATTTCGCCGTTGTGGGCCAGCATGCGGAAGGGCTGCGCCAGGTCCCACGTCGGGAACGTGTTGGTGCTGAAGCGCGAGTGGACCACGGCAATGGCGCTGGTGACGCGCGGATCCTTCAGGTCAAGGAAGTATTCGCCCAGCTGGCACGGCGTCAGCATGCCCTTGTAGAGGAACGTCTTGGTCGACAGACTGACGATGTAGTACGACTCCTTGTCGATTATATTGCTGTTGCGCACGCTGATTTCGGCCTGCTTGCGCACCAGATAGAGCTTCTGCTCAAACTTGTCGGGCTCCAGATTGGCCTTGACGAACACCTGGCGGATGCAGGGCTCGTTGCGCAGCGCTATCTCGCCCACGCAGCTGCTGTCGACCGGCACGTCGCGGAAGCAGATGAACTCGAGGCCTTCGCTTTCGACATACTTCTTTATGATGTCTTCGCACTTGCGCGCGGCCGACTCGTTCTTGGGCAGAAACACCAGGCCCGACGCATATTTGCCCGCCGCCGGAAGGTCGGGCACCAATGCTTTGAAAAATTCGTGCGGCGTCTGAATCAAAATGCCGGCACCATCGCCCGACTTGTCGTCGGCACCTTCTGCACCTCGGTGGGTCATGTTTATATTCACCTGCAAGCCGCGGCACACAATGTCGTGGGTCTTCTCGCCCTTGATGTTGGCCACGAAACCAACGCCGCAGTTGTCGTGCTCGTTGGCAGGATCGTATAAGCCTTGAGGTTTAGGAAAACGTTTTTGAATCATAACTGAGTATATTTAGTATTTCAAGACTCGTGTTTGTTTCTTTTGTCGAATAAGCTCTGCCTGATATTTTTGTTACATTAAGTAGGTTTATTCTGATGTTTGGTATCAAATCACCACAAAAGTAACTGATTAAATTTTAAATTAAAACAAAAGTGGCCTTTTTTATGAGTTGTGTCAGACCTCGCCCGACGGCTATGCTTTGCATAATGTAGCGAAATTATCCGCCGAATACTTCTGTATTATGATAATGACAAAATGCATGATTTTGTAGCAGAGGCGCCACTTTTTTCTAATTCACAGCATTTTAGGCCGGTTGGAGCTGGATTTTTGGGACGAAAGGCCGACATTTTCTAATCAACCCCGCCGTCAAAGGGGGTGTACGGCACAAAACGGCTATGAATCGAAACAAGACCCCTATCTTTGAGTGGTTATTTTTGAGAAAAATACGATTTGTATGATTAGTGTCATTTTGTAATCGAAAAATGCGGGATAAATTTGTATCCGTAATCAAAAGGGGAGGAAAGATGAAATATTCATATTTAATCCGATTCTTTTGTTATTTAATTTTTTTTCATATCATTACCTTATAGAACCGACATCTCAACGGAGATGTGACTCCAAAAAAGCCTGACCCGTTTTTCTGGAGTTTTTGCAAGCAACGCCAACAATCAAAAATAATCGCCGGCCTGAAGGCGACAACTCAAAATTCAAACTTAACCTCAATTCTAAAAAATAGGATGCCGCCGCGATGGCAGCATCTTATTTTTTTTGCGGCCTGCCGGGCGCGCTGGTCCGCGTCGGCGCATTTGCACTATCTTTGCCGCACAAAATTTCTCACACATCATGGCGATACCCGACATCAACATCAAGGCTTACGACTACGAACTCCCCGACAACCGAATAGCTAAATATCCGCTGGCCGAGCGCGACACGTCAAAGCTGCTCGTCTATCGCGACGGGCAGATAGCCCAGAGCCGTTTCCGTGCCGTCAACGATTTCCTGCCGCAGGGGTCGCCCATCGTCTTCAACGACACTAGGGTCATCCGCGCCCGCCTCAGGTTCCACAAGGAGACGGGTGCCGAAATCGAGATTTTCTGCCTCGAACCGCTCGTGCCCGCCGAGGTGCAGCAGGCCTTTGAGACCACTGCGGCCACCACGTGGAAGTGCATTGTGGGCAATTCCAAGAAGTGGAAGACGGGCACGCTGACCCGCGAGGTGGTCACGCCGCGCGGTCGGCTGACGCTCGCCATCGAGCGGGTGGGGCAGACGGGCAACACCAGCAGCATCCGTTTCGAGTGGGACAACGCCGCCGTGTCGTTTGCCGAAATCATCGAGACGGCCGGCGTGGTGCCCATCCCGCCCTATCTCAACCGCGAGACCGAAGAGGTCGACACCACCCGCTATCAGACCGTCTATTCGCACTACAAGGGCTCGGTGGCGGCGCCCACGGCCGGTCTGCACTTCACCGACGCCCTGCTCGACGAGCTCGGCCGCGCCGGTCACGAGCGCCTCTACCTGACGCTCCACGTGGGCGCCGGCACGTTCAAGCCCGTCCAGACCGACACCATCGGCAGCCACGTGATGCACACCGAGCACATCGTGGTCGAGTCGGCGCTGCTGGGCAGGCTCATCGAGTGCGACCGCCCGCTCATTGCCGTGGGCACCACGTCGGTGCGCACGCTCGAGTCGCTCTACTGGCTGGGGGTCAGGCTGCTGTGCGGCCTCCCCATCGACTGCGGAGTGATGCAGTGGGACGCCTACGAACTGCCGCAGCACTACGGACGCGCCGAGGCTCTGCAGGCTCTGCGCAACTACGTGGACGCCGAGTGCGGCGGCACGCTGCACAGCATGACGCAGATAATGATTGTGCCGGGATACGATTTCAGGATTGTGGATGTGCTGATTACCAATTTCCACCAGCCTCACAGCACTCTGCTGCTGCTCATCGGCGCCTTTGTGGGGGCTGACTGGCGCCGCATCTACGACTATGCGCTCGGGAACGATTTCCGATTCCTGAGCTACGGCGATTCGTCGGTCCTGTACCGACGCCGATAGGCCGGTTTTCAGGCCAGCAGGAGCAGCAGTTCGTCGCTCAGCGTGCCGTTGAGGTGGCGTGTGGCGCGCCACTGGTTGTTGTCGATCAGATGCTTTTTGAGGAAGAGCAGGTAGGTTATCGGGAACTCGTCGCGCTGCCATTTCTGCTCGTAGTTGAGCAGCCCCATCTGCTTGACGAAAAGGTCGAGCTCGCTCACGATGGCGTGGCAGAACACGTAGAAGCCGCACGTGGCCGACATCATCTCCCGGCTTTCTTCGTCGTCGAAGATGGCGTTGGTCTGGGTGATGCTGATGCGCGCCTGCTGTGTGGCGTCGGTCGAGATGACCCAGCGGTAGCAGCACTGGTCGCTGTACCACTCGACGTGGCAGGAGTTGTCTTCGCCCCACAGGTGCGCCGGCTCGATGATGAGCGATGCTATGCCGCGAAGCAGGTCGCCGAGCGGATTGCTGATGTTTGTCAAGTCGAAGTCGACTTTTTCGCCACCGCAGGCGAACGAGGCCGCAGCCTTTCCGGGTGTTTCGAGTTTGAAGTTGAATACGGGTTCTGCCAACATTTAGAAACCTTTAAGGTGCATCGGTCTAATGCACTGAAAATTATCGCGCCAAATATACAA
>CALYZD010000047.1 GCA_945607565.1 uncultured Bacteroidales bacterium
TGGCGCGGCGGATGGAGTCGAGGCCGAGGCGGCCGTCGGGGTTGTCGTTGCGTGTAGGGCTGCCGGCCCAGAACGACGTCTCGTTCAGCTGCAGGCACTCCTCGTCGGGGCGGCCGTAGAGCATGGCGGCCACGTGCCCGTTGCCGATGGGCAGGGCTTCGTTCCAGACGGTGGCCGGGCGGTCGTACCACAGGCTGAGGCCGTCGTCGGTCTGTGCCGATGCTGCGGCTGTCAGCGCGCAGGCGGCCATGGCGGTGATGGTTTTCAGAATCATTTGCAAAACAGTTTTTTGGGTTTTTTGATGATGATGGTTTGATGCTGCCACGCGGGCGGCAAGGCTTGCAAGATAGTTCAAAAAATGCGACCCGTCAACTCAGGTTTTGGGGTCGCATCGCTGATGTCGGTGTGACGTTATGCTGTCATCGGCCTATGCGGAAATAGTCGAAGTCGGCATGGCCGCCTGCGGTCTTGGTGGCGTAGCAGAAGAGTCCGAAGCGGTAGCCGATGAACTGCGGGATGGTGTAGGCCATGCGCAGCGTGCCGCCGATGGGCGTCCAGGTGCGGCCGTCGTCGGTGCTGAAGCTGAAGGTGGCCGTGTCGGTGCGATTCTCGAAGTTGCAGCAGGCTTTCAGGAGGACGCGCGCGGCCGTGGTGGCTATGCGGGCCTGCTCCACCATCGTTCCGCCCGAAGCATTTTGCATCACCACATATCGCCGTCCGCCCTCGACGCGCACGCCCACTGCGCCGTAGTCTTTCTGCAGCAGGACGAGGCCGGCGAAGTCGCCGTCTTTGAGCCCTGAGGCGTCGATGCACGTCTCGCCGGTGCATGTGGGGCCGAAGGTGCGCTGCGTCAGTGTGTTGCGGGCCTGCAGGATGTTTGTGTCGATGCGGCCGGTGGTTAGGCGCAGGCGGCCTTTGGACACTTGCCACAGGCGGTTGTCGGGGTTGTGGTTCCACTGCCAGGCAAGGGGCAGGGCAGGGTCGCCCTTGGCGCGGTCAAACTCGTCGGAGGCCACTATGCCGGGCAGCAGTTCGTTGCCGCGGGGCAGCATCAGGCGCTCGGGCACGCGTCCGTCGTCGCCGCCAATCACGGGCCAGCCGTCGCGCCACTCCACGGGCACCAGGTAGGGCGTGCGTCCCACTGCGCCGAAGTCGCGGAAGAGGTAGGCGAACCAGCGTCCGTCGGGCGTGTCGATCAGTCCGCCCTGAGCCACGCCGAGGTCCTGGAAGGCCACTCGTCCCTCGTAGGGCCCGCCGATGCTGTCGGCGCGGTGGACGAGCACGGTGCGCATTCCGCCCTTGGGCCAGGCTATGTTGAAGAGATAGTATTTGCCGTTGATCTTGAACAGCTGCGAGCCTTCGGCGCCCAGGCCCACCTCGCCGGCCGGTGCGCTGGCGTTGTCGATGAGCACGCGGTTGGTGCCCTCGCGGATGCCCGAGAGGTCGTCGTTGAGCTCGGCTATGAAGAGGCGGCCGTTGCCGTAGATGAGGTAGGCCTTGCCGTCGTCGTCGAAGAAGAGCGAGTGGTCGTGGTAGGCGGGCTCGAACGAGCGGACGGTCCACTGCGGATGCTCGATGTCGGGGGTGGAGTAGATGTAGGTGCGGTTCGACGTCTGTGCGAAGGTGCTGACGTAGTAGAGCCCGTTGTGGTAGCGGATGCAGCTGGCCCACGAGCCGCGCCCGTAGGTGTTCTGTCCGTTGTCGAGGTTCATGGCGTCGTTTTCGCAGAGGCGGTCGTAGCAGTAGCCTGTCAGCTGCCAGTTGGTCAGGTCGGTCGACTTCATCAGCGGCACGCCGGGGCTCATGTGCATGGTGGTGCTGCTCATGTAGTAGGTGTCGCCCACGCGCGTCATCGACATGTCGGGCACGTCGGCGTAGATGAGCGGGTTGCAGGCCGTTGTGGGCCGGCGCGGCGCCACGCTCATGTTCATGGCCGACAGCGCCTGGGCCGCGTAGCGACGTCCCAGAATGCGGTAGCCTTCGGCGTTGAAGTGGAGGCTGTCGGGTGCGGCGGGGCATCCGGCCGACGGGATGACGTAGCAGTTGGGAATGACTTCGGGCAGCGACGCTATGGTGGCGTTCATGCTGCGGCACTTGCCGCCGCTTTCGGCTCCCACCACCTCGCCGGCCAGCAGCGGCACGCGGCGCGGGTCGAGCTGCAGGGTGTCAATCAGATGGTTGTAGACGGCGCGCACCTTGGCCGTCCACAGCGGGTCGCCCGTGTTCGACTCGCCCTGGTGCATCAGTATGCCGCTGATGACGCCCTCGCGCCTGGCCTTGAGCGCGCATTCCACGAGGCGCCCCAGAGGGTCGTTGTCGTATTCGGCCAGCATGCCCTTCATCCACTGCGGAGCGTTGGCCACGTAGGCGGCCGCGCTGTCGGGCACAAAGAGTTCGATGCGGCATCCGCCCACGGCCACGTTGATGATGCCCACGCGGCATTCGGCCGGCAGGCTCTCGACCATGGTGCGGCCGAAATAGTCGGCCGGGGTCAGGCCGGTGTGGCAGCGGCACAGGGGCGGCACGGCGGTGTACCATTCGCCGCGACGGCGGCCCAGGTCGGCGCAGTCGGTGGTGGCCATGGCCACAAAGCGGTCGCTGACGCCCAGGCGGTCCTGCGGCTCCACGGGGGCGTTGCCCTCCATGTTCGACTGCCCGAAGCAAAGATAAATCCTGAAGTTGGGGTCCTGCGCCGATGCGGCCATGCAGAGGGTGGCGGCCAGCACGGCAAGTGTCGTTCTGATAGCTTTCTTGTAAGTCATCGTTCAATCTCCATTTTTTTGTTTTTAAAAGTCAAGAATAAAAGGTTTTCGGTCTCCGGAAAAGTCCGGATGCGCAAAGGTAGCCGCCCCGCGCCGGCAGGCCGCAGCCGGCTGTTACAGAAACGTTAGGCGGTGTTAAGTCCGGCATTAATCCGGCAAAAAACAACAGCGGCCCGGCCCGGGTCGGCGGCGAGGCTGCGGTGCCGGCAACGGACGATTGCATTCGGCCGATAGCCAATGAGCCGAAATTAAGATTATATTAGCAGACCAAACGAAACAACCAAAAAACGGCAATCAGCGTGAGAGTAGTTCATATCAACAAGAGCGATGCGGGCGGCGGAGCGGCCGTGGCGGCACTGCGCATCCACCGTGCCCTGATGCGGTCGGGGGTCGACTCGCACTTCCTGACCCAGGACAAGCGTCGAAGCGAAGACAACGAAGTGGCTGTGGGCGCCGGCCGGCTCTACGAGGCCGCCAACTTTGCCCGCTTTGCGTGGGAGCGTCTGACCTTTCTGCCCTACGAGAAGGAGAACTCGCTGCGCTACAACTTTTCGCCGGCCAACGTGGGGCGCAGCCTGGCGCGGCACCCCGAGGTGCAGCAGGCCGACATCATCCACCTGCACTGGATCAACCAGGGCTACCTGTCGCTCGACGGGCTTGCCGAGCTCTTTGCCCTCGGCAAGCCCGTGGTCTGGACGCTGCACGACATGTGGGCCTTCACGGGCGGATGCCACTATGCCGGCAGCTGCCTCGAATTCAACGAGCACTGCGGGCACTGTCCGTTCCTGCGCAAGCCTCACGCCTCCGACATCTCGGCGGCCATCCTTGCCCGCAAGCGCGCCATCTACTCCAAGGCCAACCTGACGGCCGTGGCCTGCAGCCGCTGGCTCCGCTCCATGGCCTCGAGCAGCACGCTGCTGCAATACAAGCCCGTCTTCAACATACCCAACTCCATCGACACGCGCTTCTATCACCCGCTCGACCGCAACGAGTGCCGCCGCAAGCTGGGCCTGCCGCTCGACAAGAAACTCATCATGTTCGGCGCGGCCAATCTGCTCGACGTCCGCAAGGGCTTCCGCTACCTGATTGAGGCTCTGCGGATAATGAAGGACAGCTTCCCGGCCCTGGCCGACCGCATAGAGCTGGTGGTCTTCGGCAAGCTCAGCGCCGACTCCAAGAGCATGCTGTCGTTCAACTTCCACTCGCTCAGCTTTGTGAGCGACCCGTCGCGGCTGGTCGAAATCTACAATGCGGCCGACGTCTTCGTGCTGCCGTCGCTGCAGGACAACCTGCCCAACACGGTGGTCGAAAGCCTCTCGTGCGGCACGCCGGTGGTGGGCTTCGAGATTGGCGGCGTGCCCGAAATGGTGGAGCACGGCCGCACGGGCTTCCTGGCCGAGCCCAAGAACTCGCTCAGCCTGGCCAACGGGCTCTATCAGGTCCTCTTCTTCGACGCCGGCGGCGACCTGCGCCAGGCCTCGCGCCGGCACGCCATCGAGTCGTTCTCCGAAGAAAACGTGGCGCAGCAGTATATCAACGTCTATCAATCGGTGCTCCAGAAATGACCCACTACCGCCCGCTCGTCTCCATCATCACCATCACCTACAACGCCGCCGCCACCCTCGAGCGAACCATCGAAAGCATCGAGCGGCAGGACTACGACCGCATCGAATACATCGTCATCGACGGCGCCTCGACCGACGGCACGCTCCAGATCATCCAGCGCCACATGAGCGGCATCAGCTACATGATAAGCGAGCGCGACAGCGGCCTCTACGACGCCATGAACAAGGGCATGGCCGCCGCCACGGGCGACTATCTGTGGTTCGTCAACGCAGGCGACGAGATTTTCGCCTCCGACACCGTCAGCCGCATGATGGCCGCCGAGCCCGACGCCGACGTCTACTACGGCGACACGGTGATGACCGACATGCAGGGCGAGCTCATCGGCCGACGCCGCCTTGCGCCGCCCGAGCGGCTGACCTGGCGCAGCTTCAGCCGAGGAATGCTGGTGAGCCACCAGTCGTTCGTGGCCAGGCGCACACTGTGCCGCCCCTACGACACCGCGTTCCGGTTTTCGGCCGACTACGGCTGGTGCCTCGACATCCTGCGACGCTCGCAGCGCATCTGCAACACCCATCTGACCCTGTCGCGCTTCCTCGACGGCGGCATCACCAAGCAGAACATAGTGCCGGGCCTGCGCGAGCGCTTCGTCATCATGAAGCGCAACTTCGGGCTGATGCCCACACTGGCCGCGCACGTGCCCATAGCCTGCCGCTTCTTCGCGTTCTGGCTGACCAAGGGGCGGTTTTAGACCCGAGGCCGGCGCGACGGCTTTTCGCCACGCATAGGCCGCATTCGCCCCAAAACGCCCGCCCCAGCCCACTTTGCCGCCCTGCGGAATCCCTTTGATTTGACAGTGCCGCCGGCCGGCCGTTTCTTTGCATCCGTCAAGACTCGAACAGCAAAGAACACAGACATCATGAATCAGACTATCGGAAAATGCATCCACCCGCTCCACAAGGCGCTGCTCGGCGCCGTCAGAGCCACGGTGCGGTGCGGCGCGGTCGACATCGACGCCGAGCGCTGCAAGGGCTGCGGGCTGTGCGTCGGCTGGTGCCCGGCGCAGACTCTGGCTCTGAGCGCGGAGGCCAATCTGCGCGGATACCGCCACTCGACGCAGGTGCGCCCGCGCGACTGCATCGGCTGCGGCACCTGCGCCACCGTCTGCCCCGACGGGTGCATCACGTGCTATCGCAAATAGCTTGAAAGGGAAAGGGAATGGAAAAGATGACAGAACAGACAGCAGACCTCCTCAAAGGCAACGAGGCTCTGGCCCTGGCCGCCATCCGCTATGGCTGCGACGGCTATTTCGGCTACCCCATCACGCCGCAGTCCGAAGTGCTCGAGACGCTCATGGCCGAGGCACCGTGGGAGACCACGGGCATGGTGGTGATGCAGGCCGAGAGCGAGCCGGCGGCCATCAACATGGTCTATGGCGGGGCGGCGTGCGGCCGGCGCGTGATGACCTCGTCGTCGGGCCCCGGCATCAGCCTGAAGCAGGAAGGCATTTCGTATCTGGCCGGAGCCGAACTGCCGGCGCTCATCGTCAACGTGATGCGCGGCGGGCCCGGCCTCGGGACCATACAGCCCTCGCAGGCCGACTACTTTCAGGCCGTCAAAGGGGGCGGCCACGGCGACTACCGCCTGATTGTCCTCGCCCCGGCCGGCGTGCAGGACATGGCCGACTTCGTGTCGCTGGCCTTCGACCTCGCGTTCGCCTACCGCGTGCCGGCCATGATTCTGGCCGACGGCGCCATAGGCCAGATGATGGAAAAGGTGACGCTGCCGCCATGGCGCCGACGCCTGACCGACGCCGAGATTGCCGAACGATACCCGTGGGCGGCCGTGGGCAAGCCCGCCTCGCGCAGCCGCAACGTGCTCACGTCGCTCGAGCTCGACCAGGCCGTCATGGAGCGCAAGAGCCTCGCGCTGCAGGAGCGCTACGCCCGCATCGAGGCCGCCGAGACGCGCTCCGAAGCCTACCTCACCGACGATGCCGAGATGCTCCTCGTGGCCTTCGGCAGCGCGGCCCGCATCTACCGCAAGACGGTCGACCTCGCACGCCAGAGGGGCGTCAGGCTGGGGCTGCTGCGTCCCGTCACACTGTGGCCGTTCCCCACGCAGGCCATAGCACGGCTGGTCGGCCAGGTGACGTCGGTGCTGGTGGTCGAGCTCAACGCGGGGCAGATGGTGGAGGACGTGCGCCTTGCCGCAGGCGGACGCGTGCCGGTGGAGCACTACGGCCGGCTGGGCGGAGTGGTCTTTTCGCCCGACGAGATTCTCGAAGCGGCACTCAGTCAATGGAACAAAACCAATCGCAAATGAAACGGACATCAACAGACACGATACGCCGCGAGGGCAGGGTGGTGCACCGCCGCACGCCGCTGCTGACCGACGCCCACATGCACTACTGCCCCGGCTGCAACCACGCCACCGTCCACCGCCTCGTGGCCGAGGTGCTCGACGAGATGGGCCTCCAGGCCGACGCCATCGGCATAGGCTCGGTGGGCTGCAGCGTCTTCATCTACAACTATATCGACATCGACTGGATTCAGGCCTCGCACGGACGCGCGCCGGCGGTGGCCACGGCCGTCAAGCGCCTCAACCCGTCGCGGCTCGTCTTCACCTATCAGGGCGACGGCGACCTCGCGGCCATCGGCACGGCCGAGACCATCCACGCCTGCAACCGAGGCGAGAACATCGCCATCATCTACGTCAACAACAGCATCTACGGCATGACCGGCGGGCAGATGGCTCCCACCACGCCGCTGGGGATGCGCACCTCCACCACGCCGCAGGGCCGCGACGCCCGTCTGCACGGCTATCCGCTCGACATCTGCCGCCTGCTGCGCCGCCTGTCCGGGGTCGGCTTCATGGCCCGCCGCCGGGTCGACACGCCGCGCCACATACGCACCGCCAAGCAGGCCATCCGCGAGGCGTTCGAGTGCTCGCTCGCGGGGCGGGGCACGGCGGTGGTCGAGATTATGGCCGAATGTCTTACCAACAAATTCTGAACGGAAATCATGCAGAACCAGAGAACGATAGAAACGCTGATAGCCGGCTTCGGAGGGCAGGGAGTGCTCTCGGCCGGCAAGGTCCTCGCCTTTGCCGCGCTCTACGGCGGCCGCGAGGTGTCGTGGATGCCGTCATACGGGCCCGAGCAGCGCGGCGGCACGGCCAACGCCACGGTCATCGTCAGCCGCGACGCCATCAGTTCGCCCATTGTCAGCACCTTCGACGCGGCCATACTGCTCAACCGCCAGTCGGTCAGTAAGTTTGCGGGCAGCGTGCGCAGCGGCGGCCTGCTCGTGTGCGACAGTTCGGTGGCCGATGCGGCCGTGGCGCGCCCCGGGGTCGACGTGCTGTCGGTGGATGCGGCGGCCGAGGCCAAGGCTGCCGGAAGCGCCCGCGCCGCCACCATGGTGATGCTCGGGGTGCTGATAGGCCGCACGCAGGTGGTCGACCCGGCAAGGGTGGCCGAGAGCCTGCGCCACGTGCTGCCGCCGCGCCATCACGACCTGATAGACGTCAACATGCGGGCGTTGCGGCGCGGCATGGCCATTGCCGGCTCGTAGTCAGACGAAGAAAAGCGCCACGCCGGCCACGCTCACCACGGCGCCCGCAGCCTCTGCCGCCGTCACGCGCTGCCCCATGGCCGCCGCCGGCGCAAGGATGATGACGGGCGTCAGCGCCATGATGGTGGAGGCCACGCCGCTCGACGTGTAGCGGACCGCCATCAGCGAGAAGGCCACGCCCAGAAAGGGCCCGAAAACGGTGCCCAGCACTATCGACACCGCCGCCCTGCGGTCGGTCAGGCCGCGGCGGAGCGAGCCGAGGCGGCCGGTGAGCGCCAGCACGGCCGTGAACCCGACAATGGCCACGGCCATGCGCATCTGCGAAGCGCCGAATGGCACAATCCAGCTGTCGGGGTCGATGCCTGAGGCGGTGAGCGATGCCGAATAGTGCATCATGCCCAGCTTGCTGAAGACCAGCCCCACGCCCTGGCCCACACCCGCGCCGATGCCCAGCAGCACGCCGCGCACCGGCAGTTTGAAGTGCAGGCGCCGGTCGTGGCCGCTGCGGCTCATCACCGACATCCCGATGCCGCCTATGGTCAGCGCCATGCCGGCCAGCGCCGCCGGGCCGATGCGCTCGCCCAGCACCGCGTAGCCGGCGGCCGCGGCGGCTATGGGCGCCAGTGTCATGAAGAGCTGCCCGAAGCGCGAGCCCATGACCACGTAGGAGTAGAACAGGCAGAAGTCGCCGAAGAGGAACCCGATGGCGCCCGACACCGACAGCCACAGCCACGTGTCGGCGTCGGTGGCCGGCGGCACGAAGCTGCCCGTGGCGGCCAGCATCAGCAGCCCGCTCATGACGAACGCCAGCACCAGCCTCAGCAGGTTGACCGCCAGAGAGCCGATGCGGCGGCTGGCATATTCGATGCACATGGCGGTGACTGTCCACGACACGGCCACGCCCAAAGCGATGGTTTCTCCCAAATATGGCATAAGTCAGTTTTTTATGGCCGCAAATGTGCAAAAAAAAACGGCAGCCCGCACTCGGCAGGCTGCCACGTCTGAACTGTATTTATAAACTTTAATGCAAAGCCTAAATGGTGATAAGAACAGTCCCTTCTCGCCGCTCTCAGCGGACCACTTTCTTGCCGTCGACCCTGAAGGCGTGCGACACCGTGCTGCCGTCTTTGGAGTAGAACGTCATCTTGTAGTCGCCGTCCTTGAGGTTGCGGATGTCGAGCAGAAACTGATTGGCATCAACGTCCGACATGCGTTTGGTCAGGTAGACCATGCTGCCTTCGGCATCGGTCACCTCCATCTTGTAGACCTCGCTCTCGGTGCCCGGAACCACCGAAACCACGGCCATGCTGGGGCGGAGGTAGGAGTTCATGTAAACTTTTGTCTTCGAATCGGCGCTGGCTGCCACCGATACGCAAACCATGGCTGCTACAGCCACTGATTTGATTACGTTAATTGCTTTCATCTTTCTGACAATTAAATTTGTTTTCCGTTTCGTTACATTGCAAACATACAGCGATTTACGGTGTAAAGATGTTAAGCCGCCGGCCCGCTTGGTTAAAAAAAGCCGCCGCCCGTCCGCGCCGATGAGGTTTTGGGAGGGTAATGCGCTGCCAAACTGGGCGTTACGCGCCGCGCGCCGAAGTCTGTGCCAGCGGGCGATGAGGTTTCGTTTTAGAACTATTTAGCTAAATCCGCTGTCGGATTCGAAGTTGTTAACCGTCTTGCGTTACAATTCGTTTGCAAAATCAGCCAACAACCGTTAAAACGTAAGCCGCGAAGGTGAAAAAGTTGCAAGCCGTGCGGCTGAGGGTCGTGAGCGCGTGCCGAAATCATCGTTTTCTGATGACGATGACGGCGAGCGTCAGCAGCAGAATGGCGGCGCCTGCGGGCCTGGCCATGCTGTGGGGCACGAACATGCCGGCCAGTCCGGCCACGCACGCCACGGCCGTCAGCGTGTGGCGGGCACGCCGGCGGGCGCGGGCCTGCGGCGCAAAGTCGAAGCTGTGCAGACGGCGGCGGTCCATGTCGAGCATCAGCACGCCGTCGCACTCGAAGGTGGTGTAGTATTCGAGCAGCTGCCGGCGGGTCTCGCTGCTGCCAATGCGCGCCTGCGCTCCCGTCTTGACGTCGACCACGTAGGTCCTGCCGCCGCGCGTCACGATGTAGTCGGGCCGCAGCCTGACGTCGAAGTCTCGGTTGTCGATGCGGTAGCGGTGGGTGTATTCGAACTGGTAATCAATCACTTCGAAGCCGAGGTCGCGCAGCGTGCGTGCGGCTTCGGCCTCCATCTTCAGGCCGTGCTCGGTGGCCCGGCGCATCCGGCGTCGCTGCCGCATGTTGTCCCATCGCGCGCGGATGCCCCATGCCGCCGCCACCACGCACACGGCAAGGGCGGCCATCAGCGCCATCACCGTCCGGGCGTCGGGGTGCATCACAAGGTCGGTCAGGCGGTCCATGGTGGCTATCTGCGGCGTGGTTTGCGGCGCTGGCGGCTGTCGCGCTCCTCGTTGTCGAGCAGGGCCTGCCAGTCGTTGTCGTTCTCGGCCGAGAAGTCGAGCGTGCTTTCATATTCCTCACGCGTCAGCCTGACCTCGTCGATGCGGCCGCCCAGATACTGCTCTATGCTTTCGAGTTCGGGCTCATCTTCGGGCGCGCAGAACGACACGGCGTATCCCTTGTCCATTCCGCGGCCGGTGCGTCCCACGCGGTGCACGTAGTTCTCGGGCATGTCGGGCAGGTCATAGTTGACCACAAAGCCCACGGCCGGTATGTCGATGCCGCGCGCGCTGATGTCGGTGGCTATCAGCATTCTGACCCGCCCCGAGCGGAAGCTCTCGAGTGCCGAGGCGCGTTCGGCGTTGGTCTTGTCGCCGTGGATGCTGGCGGCCTCGATGCCCACGCGCGCCATGGCTTTGGTCACGCGCTCGGCGCGCACCTTGGTCCGCACGAACACGAGGATGCGGCAGTCGTCGTGCTCCTTGTAGATGCGTTCGAGGAAGGCGCGCTTCTCGTCCATGGTGATGTGCAGGACGGAGTGCGTCACGTTGCGCGACACCATGTTTTTGGGCGAGATGCGTATGTTGATGGGCCTGACGGTCAGCGAGTAGGCCACGCGCTTTATGTCGGCGTCTATCGTGGCCGAGAAGAAGAGCGTCTGCCGGCGGCGCGGGATGCGCTTCATCAGGTCGCGTATGTCGCGGATGAAGCCGAGGTCGAGCATGTGGTCGGCCTCGTCGAGCACGAGCGTCTCGATGCCGTCGATGACGGCGTGTCCCTGCGCCACCATGTCGAACAGGCGGCCGGGGGTGGCCACCAGCACGTCCACGCCTTCGCGGAGCGCCTCTATCTGCGGGTCCTGCTGCGAGCCGCCGTAGAGCGCCAGTGCTTTGACGCCCGTGTGCCGCCCGATGGCTCTGAACACTTCGCAGGTCTGGTGGGCCAGTTCGTGTGTGGGCTCCATCACCACGCAGCGTATGCCGCGGCCGGCCGTGCGCCTGCGCGTCACCAGCTTCTGGATTATCGGGATGGCGAAGGCGGCCGTCTTGCCCGTGCCCGTCTGGGCTATGGCCAGCACGTCGTCGCCGGCAAGGATGGGGCGGATGGCCTTGTACTGGATGTCGGTGGGGCGGCGGAAGTTCATCTCGTCGAGCCCGCGCAGGATGGTGCTGTGAAGTCCGAAAGCTGAGAATTGCATGGTGTGGCTGTTTTGGTTATTGATTGATGCTCGGTCTGCATAGATACGAAATTATTCCGTCATGCCGATGCGCAGATCGGGGCAACCTGCGTCCGCGTGTCGGCCGGTTGCCCCGATGGAGTTGGAAATATGGATATTCTGTGTCCTCAGATGTCATTCCTCGCGCTTGCTCTGCCGCTTGCGGTCGACCTCGCTGAGCAGAATCTTGCGTAGGCGCATGAAGTGCGGAGTTACCTCCACATATTCGTCGCTCTGGATGTATTCGAGCGCCTCTTCGAGGCTGAAGATGACGGGCGGTGCCAGGTGCACGGCGTCGTCCGAGCTCTTGGAGCGCATGTTGGTCAGCTTCTTGCTCTTGGTGACGTTGATGACGATGTCGCCCTCGCGCGTGTTCTCGCCCACCACCTGCCCGGCGTAGACCTCGTCCTGCGGGTTGATGAAGAACTTGCCGTGGTCCTGCAGCTTGTCGAGTGCGTAGGCGAATGCCGTGCCGCTTTCCATGGCTATGAGCGAGCCGTTGGTGCGCTTGTCGATGGGGCCTTTCCACGGTTCGAAGCCCAGCAGCAGATGCGCCATCACGGCTTCACCGGCGGTGGCCGTCATCAGGTTGCTGCGCAGGCCGATGATGCCTCGCGACGGTATCTTGAACTCCAGATGCACGCGGTCGCCCTTGCGCTCCATGCTCACGAGCTCGCCCTTGCGCTGCGTCACCATCTCGATGGCCTTGCCCGAGCAGTCTTCGGGCAGGTCGATGGTCAGGCCTTCGACGGGCTCGCACTTCTCGCCGCCAATCTCCTTGATGATGACCTGAGGCTGGCCCACCTGCAGCTCATAGCCCTCGCGGCGCATGGTCTCGATGAGCACCGACAGGTGCAGCACGCCGCGTCCGTAGACGTTCCACGCGTCGGCGCTTTCGGTGGGCTCCACGCGCAGCGCGAGGTTCTTTTCGAGCTCGCGTTCGAGGCGCTCCTTGATGTGGCGCGAGGTGACGAACTTGCCGTCCTTGCCGAAGAAGGGCGAATTGTTGATGGTGAAGAGCATGCTCATGGTCGGCTCGTCGACTGCGATGGGGTCGAGCGCTTCGGGCTCCAGGGCGTCGGCAATGGTGTCGCCTATCTCAAAGCCGTCCACTCCGACTATGGCGCAGATGTCGCCGCAGGGCACTTCGTCGACCTTGGCCTTGTTCATGCCGCTGTAGAGGTAGAGCTCCTTGATGCGGCTGCGCTTGATGGAGCCGTCGCGCTTGCAGAGGCTGATGTCCATGCCGGCGCGCAGTGTGCCCCGGTGGACGCGGCCGATGGCGATGCGGCCCGTGTAGTTCGAATATTCGAGCGAGGTGATGAGCAGCTGCGGCGTGCCCTCATTGACCGGGGGCTCGGGTATGTATCTGATGATGGCCTCGAAGACGGCGTTGATGTTGTCGGTGCGCTGGCGCCAGTCGGTGCTCATCCAGTTCTCCTTGGCCGAGCCGTAGATGGTCGGGAAGTCGAGCTGCTCTTCGGTGGCTTCGAGCGCGAACATGAGGTCGAACACGGCTTCGTGCACCTCCTCGGGGCGGCAGTTGGGCTTGTCGACCTTGTTGATGACCACAATGGGCTTGAGGCCCATCTGGATGGCTTTCTGCAATACGAAACGTGTCTGCGGCATCGGCCCTTCGAAGGCGTCGACCAGCAGCAGCACGCCGTCGGCCATGTTGAGCACGCGCTCCACTTCGCCGCCGAAGTCGGAGTGGCCCGGAGTGTCGATGATGTTTATCTTGTATTCGCCCCAGTTGACGGCGACGTTCTTGGCAAGAATGGTGATGCCTCGTTCGCGTTCGAGCTCGTTGTTGTCCATCATCAGCTCGCCTACTTTCTGATTGTCGCGGAATAATTTGCCGGCCAGCAGCATCTTGTCGACCAGTGTCGTCTTTCCGTGGTCGACGTGAGCTATAATGGCCACGTTTCTAATCTTTTGCATATAACCATGATAAAATGAGGTGGCAAAATTATGGATTTATTGCATTGGTTGTAGTGAGCCGCTGTTTACAATTTATCTAAAAATGGTTAACGTGCAGGGCTTTCCGCGCGCGTGGCTCCCTCCGCCCGAAAACAGCTCACGCACCCCGGCGGCCGCTGTGTGCCGGTGGGGTGCGTGGCGTGTGGCGTGTGCGGTGGCCTTGCGGCCGCGTCGGTCAGAATTCGATGCCGAGGCGCACGCCGAGCGACACGAAGCCTCTGAAGTGCTGCAGCACGTCGTCGTGCCATCCGTTGTAGACGTAGCGGTTGACGCTGGCGTCCTGGCTCACTATGCCGAAGCCGGCCGTGGCGCGGTATTTCTGCCCGAACAGGAAGCGGCAGCCGGCAGCCGCCGACATGTAGCCGCCCTCGGCCGTGCCGAAGCTGTAGCCCGGCCGCGCCTCGACGTAGGGCGCAAAGCGGCTGCTGCCGAACTCGTAGCTGACCACGGCAAACACGGGCACGGCCGAGATGCAGTCGATGTCGCCGTCGTGCTTCTCCCAACAGCCGCCGCCGTAGTAGTGGTCATATTCGTAGTCGTCGCCGAAGTCGTTGTACCAGTTGCCGGCCACGCCTGCGCCCACAAACAGCCGGCCGCCCTGCAGCAGGCGCACGCCGCCAGCTATGCCCACTTCGAACATGCCGAGGTGGTCGTTGTCGGTGGCGTAGTAGCCGGTGTTGAACTTCATGGCAAAGCCGTTGCCGGCCGCGGCGGGCGACTGGGTGTCGGCTTGTGCGTCGCCGAAGCTGACGCGCTCCACCGACGCGCTGTCGTAGACGTAGACCGTGCCGTCGGTCGTGCGCACTTTCACGTTCTGTCCCGAAACGAGTTCGAGCACTTTTCCGTCAATCTTTTCTCCGCTTTTGAGGATTACCTGGTCGGTGTTCTGAGCCACAAGGCTGGCAGCGGCCACCGACAGCAGCGCTGCCGTAGCTAAGTACTTTTTCATCATGTGTGTTGTGTTGTTGTTGTTCGGCGGCAAAGATAATCCCACAAGCGTTAACGGACAGACAAAGCTTGTTAATTAATGTTGCCGGCACAGAGGGGCAGAACACACGCCGGCTAAAATTCGAGCCCCACTTTGAAGCCGACGCTGTTGGTGGTTTCGGAAAACACGAAGTATCCGTAGTCGTCTTCGAATGTCTGGCTGACAAAGCACATGCTTGCGGCAAGGCCCAGCCGGCGGCCCAGGCGGAAGAAACAGCCCACGTCGGCGCCGAAATAGAATCCCTCCAGGTCGCCCGAAGCGTAGCCCGGCCGCGCCTCGACAAACGGCGACGCGAGGCGGCTCAGCACGTTGTATCTGACCACGCCGAAGGCAATCAGATTGTTTTCGTTGTCGGTGATGTCGTCGGAGTAGAGGTAGGAGTTGATGCCCACGCCGCCGCCCACAAACAGGTGGCCGCCGGCCATGCGTCCGCCCAGCGCGATGTCGGCTTCGCTCAGGATGCAGTCGCCGTAGTCGTTGGCCATGATGCCAGTGCCGGCAATCACCCTGAAGCCGTTGACCGACTTGCCGCCCGACTGCCGGAGGGTGCCGCCGTTTGTGCTTTTTGTCATTTTTTCGACTTGGTCGGCTTCGAAGACGAACACGCTGCCGTCGGCGGTCTCGATTCTGACCGTTCCGCCCGCGACGAATTCGAGAATCTGCCCGCGGATGACGCTCCCGTTTTTCAGATAAAGCACGTCCGTGCTCTGTGCCTGCGCCCGGCCCGCCACGCCCAGCAGCAGCGTCACGGCCAGCAAAACAATTCTGTTCATGATTTTCGTCTGATTATTGGTTGTTTGTTCGGGCGTCGAATATATCAAACAAAACGACATCCGTCATCATTTTTCGGCGCATTTGTGCATCTTTGAGGCCGTGTTTTTTTTAATCGGAAAAATATCGGACTTGTTATGTTAAAGACTATTCTGATGGTGGCCCTGGGCGGCGGCGCGGGCAGCGTGCTGCGCTATGCCGTGGGCCTTGCGTTTGCGCGCGCGTGGGCGGGCACACTGGCGGCCAACGTGGTCGGCTGCTTCCTGATAGGCCTGCTTGCGGGCCTGGCTCAGCGTCAGGCGTGGCTGACGCCCGAGGTGCGTGCGTTGCTTGTCACGGGCTTCTGCGGAGGCTTCACCACGTTCTCGACCTTCTCGCAGCAGACGCAGCAGATGATGGCGTCGGGGCAGATGACGGCCGCGGCGGCCTATGCCGCAGGCAGCGTGGCGCTGGGCCTGTGCGCCGTGTGGGCCGGCATGGCGCTGGCCGGTGCCCTGTGTCGCCAGCACTGACGGCGCGCCGAAAACAGAAAAAAAAGGGGCGGATGCCACCCGGGGCTCTCCCGGTGCGGCATCCGCCTTGTGCGTTTTCGGGCGGTGGAGGCGGCTATTCGTAGTCGGTTATGTTCTTCTCGCCCACAATGTTGCGGCTCTCGGTCTTGTCGCTGACGAGGCCGCAGAGCTCGGCGCGCGATATGGCGCACTGCGGCGCAAAGTCCTCCGACGCCATGTAGGCGTAGATGGCATGGGCAAACTGCCGGCCCTCTGGCTTGTCGGCTATGGCGTCGAGGTCGCAGGTGCACAGCATGATGCGGCCGCGTCCCACGGCAAATTCGGTGAGTATGCCCAGCTTGTGGTTGCGCTCGAAGTTGTCGACCACCTGCACTATGGGGCGGCACTCGGCCGGCGCCTTGTCGAGCACGAGCGGGCGGCTGTTGCGCGCCACGGGCCACCACTGCCAGTTGGACTGCATCTGTGTCGGGAACTCGGCAAAGATGGGGTGGGCCGGGTTGACCAGCACCGACAGCGTCCCGGGCGACACCTCGCGGTGCAGCCATTCGCTTATCCCTTTGAACATGGCGTAGTTCCAGTAGTCGGGCGTGAAGAGTCCGCCCACGCTGCACTGCCCGATGTCGGCATGGCGCGGCACGAAGAGCACGGTGGCTCCGGCTTCGAGGCTGTCGAGCACGGCCGGCGTCAGCTGCGTGGCGAGGCTGACGGAGGCCGGCAGCTGCGGCGTCACGGGCGGATAGGCCCATAGGTCGTAGTGGTTGCAGTAGCGGCCGGTGGTCAGGTTGAGGCTCAGGCGGCGTGCCTTGTCGGTGCTGATGTCGGCGCTGATGCTGCCCATGCGTCCCACGGTGCCCTGCGCCACGTCGGCCTGCAGCGTGCCCGAGGCGAAGACGGTGAGCGAGTCGGGCGAGGTGATGCTCCACGTCAGCGGCTGGCTGCGTGCCGACTCGGAATAGTTGGCCACCACCACGTCGGCCTCAAAGGGGCGGTCGGTGCCGATGCAGTAGCTGTCGAACTCGGCCATGGGCACCACTCGGTTGCAGAACTGCCTGAACTCGTCGGGCGTGATGATGCCCTTGCTCTGCATGAAGGCGTCGAGCACTCCCACCAGTGCTGTGCCCTGGCCGGGATAGTCCTGCAGGTCGAGCATCTGGAAGCCGCCGAAGCCGGGCGTGCGCAGGCACATCTCGATGTCGGCCTTGTAGCAGTCCATCGACAGCGCTCCCGAGGCCAGGTGGAAGGCGTCGGCCTGGTCGGCCATGCCGGCCTGTCGCAGGCGGTCGCGGAAGATGCCGAGGTTGAACGGATAGAGCACGCCGGTGTAGAGCGCCATCTCGTCGTAGTCGGGGTAGATCTGGAACTGGCAGCTCTCGTGGCTGACCACAGGCACCGTGCACCGGCCGATGGCGCCCGCGTAGTTGCGGCGCGTGCCGGGGTAGGTGTTGTTGAGGATTCCGCCCTTGTAGGCGTCGGCAAACGAGAACGACGAGCGCACGTGCGTCGAGTAGGTCGAGTCGGTGTCGGCGCCCACGCGGCAGGTCACGAAGTAGTCTTCGCCCTCGACCTGCCCGGCCGTGCCCAGATTGTTGTTGGACCCGAACGAGTAGAGGCGGTCGGGGTCGGCCCGGCGGAGCTCGGCCACCATCTGCTGCATCACGGCCAGGTCGCCGTTGAGCTCGTTGCCCAAGGCCATCATGGTGAACGAGGCGTGATGCCCGAAGGCGTCGATTATGGTCAGTCCCTCGCGCAGCAGGAAGTCGTTGAGCACGGTGTCGATGCCCAGCGTGCCCCAATAGGGCGTTTCGGGCTGCAGGTAGATGCCCTCGATGTCGGCGGCCTCAAAGGCGGCTTCGGGCGGCGTCCACGAGTGGAAGCGGTAGTGGTTGATGCCGTAGTCCTTGGCCGTGCGGTAGACCTTGCGCCATGCCTCGACGTCCATGGGCGCGTAGCCCGTGAGCGGGAAGACGCAGGCGTCGTGCTTGCCGCGCAGGAAGGTGGTCAGGCCGTTGATGCTGAACTGTGTGCCCCGGGCGCGCATGGTGCGCAGGCCGATGTCGAGGATGCGGCTGTCGGCGGTGCTGTCGGTGCCGAGGCTGACGCAGACGCGATAGAGCGTCGGGTCGAATTCGCTCCACAGGCGCGCGTCGGCTCCCAGCGGATATTCGACGTCGATGTGGCTGGTGCCGGCGGCGAGCGTCAGCGTGGTGTCCCATGGGGCGGCGTCGTGGCGGCTGTCGTCGGGCGTGTTCCAGCTGTGGGCCTCCACCTTCAGGCGTGCCGTGCGGCTGCGGTCGGCGGTCAGGTCAATGCCGAGGCTCACCGAGCGGCGCTCGGCCACTCCGCGTGCCCTGAGGCGGCTGATGCGCGTGGGCGCCGAGGCTTCGATGCAGAAGCGGCCGAGGATGCCGTTCCAGTTGGTCTGGGTGTGGTCGGTCCAGGCGTGCGAGCCGTGGATGCCTTGGGGCACGGCCTGCGGACGGTTGTCGATGTCGATGCAGACGGTGTGCTCGCCGGGCGTCAGGCTGCGGCTGACGTCGTAGACGTGCGGCGCGTGCAGATGCCCGATGTGCCCGATGCTGTCGCCGTCAATCCAGAGCGTCGAGGGCTTGGTCTTTTCCATTATCAGCTCCAGATGCTGTCCGCGCAGGCTGTCGGGTATGCTGACGGTGCGCCGGTAGCGGACGATGCCCTCGAAGGGCTTGAGCCGTGCCAGACGGCCGGTGCCGGTGCTGTCGGGGAGGCCGTCGCCAAGGCCGTTCTCGTCGGTGGTGCCGGGCAGGATGGCCATGCCGAGGTCGGTCTGCCATTCGCCCGAGAGGTCGATGCGGCTGCGGGCGTCGGCATATTCGGCCGGCCGGCACGAGCCCAGCAGCATCAGTGCCATCGCAGCCCCCATGATGTGTGTCGGTTTCATATTGCTGAAGATGTTTGGTTACGTGGGGATAAAGATAGTGCCTGCGGGCCAATGGACGGCGCGTCGGGGCGGATAATAATGGCATTTAAAGTGTCGGTACGACACTTATCCGCGTTTTATCGTTATTTTCGCCCTCAGGTTTGCAGGGATCGCACACACACATCCGCAGCAGACGAGCCGCAGCCGTTTGTCGACGAAATTTCAGGTTGAGAGAAGAATTGACGCGACACGCGCGCCGACGGTGCCTCCGCCCATCGCGCACACTGTGTGGTGGGCGGTTTTTTGCGTGCTGCCGGATTGCGCTATCTTTGCCGCCCGGATATGAAAAAAGATTGAACCATACAGATGAATGCTTACTTCAAGGGGGCGGCCTGCGGCGTGGTCGCCTCGGTGTCCTACGGGCTCAACCCGCTCTTTGCCCTGCCGCTCTATTCGGCCGGCATCGGTCCCGACTCGGTGCTTTTCTACCGCTATGTGCTTGCCATCCTGATGCTCGGCGCGCTCACTCTGGCGCGCGGCCGGCGGCTGGCCATATCGCGCGCCGATGTGCTGCCGCTGATGGTGCTCGGCGTGCTCTTCTCGCTCTCGTCGCTGACGCTCTATCTGAGCTTTCTGTATATGGACGCCGGCATAGCCTGCACCATCCTGTTCGTCTATCCGCTTCTGGTGTCGCTCATCATGACCCTCTTTTTCCACGAAAAGGCCACGCTCTTCACCTACGGCTGCATCGCCATGGCCCTGTGCGGCATCGCGTTGCTCTATCGCGGCGAGGGCGGCGTCACGCTCAACGGAGCGGGCTTTGCGCTGGTCATGGTCTCGTCGCTGTCCTACGCGCTCTACATGGTGGCCGTGCGGCAGTGGCGGCGCGTGTCGGGCATCGAGGTCGACCGGCTGACGTTCTGGGCGCTGGCCTTCGGGTCGATGATATACGTGGCGCGGCTCGACATGCTCCGGGCTCTCCAGCCTCTGGCCACGCCCCTGCAGTGGGCCGACGCCGCGCTCATGGCCCTGCTGCCCACGGTGGTGTCGCTCTTCTGCATCGGCGTGGCCATCCATCACATCGGCAGCACGTTCACGGCCATCATCGGCGCGCTCGAACCCGTCACGGCACTTGCGGTGGGCGTGTGCGTGTTCGGCGAGCGGATAAGCGCGCGCATAGTGTTGGGCATGCTGCTGGTGCTGACTTCGGTGACGCTGATTGTGGTAGGCCGGCCGATGCTCTCGCGGCTGATGCTCTCGCGGCTGATGCGCAGCGTGGCCTCGGTGTGGCCCGGGCGGCGCGGC
>CALYZD010000048.1 GCA_945607565.1 uncultured Bacteroidales bacterium
GGCCGCACGTGGGTCGGCACCGACAACGACGGCATCTACTGCATCGAGCCCGACGGCCGTTCGGTGCACTATCCATCGTCGCCCGGGCGCATTCCGGATGTGGTGATGTCGATGATGAACGACTCGCGCAACCGGCTCTGGGTCGGTTCGTATCTGAGCGGAATGATGGAATTTGACTACAAATCAGGCATTTGCACCAAGGTCGACCTCTACGACCGCAACGGCGAGGCCGCCAAGCACATCTACGACTTTGCCGAAGACGCCGCCGGCAACATCTGGGTGGCCACCATGGGGTCGGGCCTCTTCTGCTTCGACCCGCGCACGCGCACCTCCACGCCCATGCCGATGGCCAAGAGCGGGCTCGATTACACGCTGGATATGAACGTGTTGTGCAATCGCTGGGTCAACTGCCTGCTCTACACGCCCGACAACCGCCTCTACTTCGGCACGTTCGACGGCCTGGGCTGCCTCGACATCGGCAAGCGCAGTTTTCTGGAGGCTTTCGGGCGCAACCGCGTGCTCGACGGCGATGTGGTGAGCGCGCTCCATCGCGACGGCAACGGCGACATCTGGGCCGGCTGCCAGAACGGAATATTCGTGCTCGACAGCACCGGCGTCAAGCGCAGCTACACCATCGACAACGGCCTGCCGAGCAACCGGATATGCTCCATCGAGGCCGACCCCGCTACGGGAGATTTGTGGATAAGCACCAACCACGGGCTTTGCCGATTCGACCGCGCCAGCGACACCTTTGTCAGTTACCACCTGCAAGACGGCATTCAGGGCTACGAGTTTTCGCAGGGTTCGAGCTTCGTGACGCGGCGCGGCGAACTCTTCTTCGGCGGCATGAACGGCATCACCCACTTCGTGCCGGCCGACATCCGCAGCACGGCAAACGTGCCCACCGTCGAAGTGGTTGATTTCTACATACAAGGCCAGCCCATTCGCCCCGGCGACAAGTCGGAGCAGTTCGTCATCACCGAGCAGTCGGTGCAGCAGTCGGCCGAGTTCAATCTGGCATCGACCGACAACACCTTCAGCATCGAATTCTCGTCGTTCGACTATATCAATTACGAGCGCACAACGTTCTGTGTGTCAATCAATGGCGATGCCGAAATGACGCTCGGCAACGGCGTGTTCCGGGCCTCGTACAGCAACCTGAAGCCCGGCCGCTACGACTTCAGCGTGCGCGCCTGCGTGGGCGACACCTTTTCGGCGCCCAAGACGTTTGTGGTCGTGGTGCACCCGCCCTGGTACGCTTCGGTGACGGCGCAGATAGTCTATTTCCTGATAATCATCCTGATAGGCTCTGTTGTGATGGCGCTCGTCCGGCAGCGCTATCAGGTGCGGCAGCTGATGATTGAGTACCGTCACGCCGAGGAAATCAACGAGGCCAAACTGCAGTTCTTTGTCAACATAGCGCACGAGATTCGCACGCCGATGACACTGATAATAAGCCCGTTGCAGCGGCTGCTTGCCACCGACTCCAACCCCGAGCGGCGCAAATACTACAGCACCATCAATCACAACGCCAACCGGCTTCTGCAGCTCGTCAACCAGCTGATGGATATACGAAAGATTGACAAAGGTCAGATGAAACTCCGCTTCTGTCCCACCGACCTGGTTGCGCTGCTGACCGAAATATGTACCGATTTCGAATATCAGGCCGAGGCCAAACAGATTGAGCTGAGCTACGAACACGCTGAGGACAAGACGATTGTGTGGATTGACCCGGCCAATTTCGACAAGATTGTCTTCAACCTGCTGTCGAACGCGTTCAAATTCACGCCGCGCGGAGGACGCATCTGCCTGAGGCTGAGCACCGAAGCCGGCCATGCCGTCATCAGCGTCAGCGACAACGGCGTGGGCATTCCGGCCGACAAGACCGAACTGATTTTCGAGCGGTTCTACCAGCTCAACCAGAACGACGCCGGCATAGTGGGTTCGGGCATCGGCCTGCACCTGACGCGCCAGCTTGTGGAGCAGCATCACGGCAGCATCCGCGCCACCAACAACGACGGCGGCGGCAGCCTCTTTGTGGTCAGGATTCCGCTGGGCAACGCGCACCTGCAGCCGTCGGAACTGGCCGACGAGGAGCCCGAAGCCGAGGACGTGGAGGTAGCCGAGGTGACGCCGCAAACGCCTGTGGCCGAGGCTGATGACGACGCCACTCTGGTGCCGGAGCCCAAGGCCCGGAAGCGTTTCACGATTGTGTTTGCCGAAGACGACGAGGAGATTCGCAACTACGTCTGCGCCGAGCTGGGCAGCGAGTTCGCCGTGCGCGACTTCGAGAACGGCAAGGACGCCTACGCTGCGGTGCTGAAGAAGGCTCCGGACTTGATAATCAGCGATATAATGATGCCCGAGATGGACGGCCTCGAACTGTGCAGGAAGATAAAGCACAACGTCAACGTCAACCACGTGCCGGTGGTGCTGCTGACGGCCAAAACGTCTGAGGCCGACAACATCAGCGGCCTGAGCATCGGCGCCGACGCCTACATCAAGAAGCCTTTCAGCATCGAGGTGCTGCGCACCACGGTCGCGAACCTGATACGCAACCGCGAGGCGCTGCGCAACAACTTCAGCGGCCGCCAGACGCAGGACGACAAGATGGCCAAGCTCGGCGTCAAGTCGCCGGACGACAGGCTGATGGAGCGCATCATGAACGTCATCAATTCGCACCTGGCCGACGAGAATCTGAACGTCGCCTTCATAGCGCAGGAGGTCGGCATCAGCCGCGTGCATCTGCACCGCAAGCTCAAGGAGCTGACCAATCAGTCGACGCGCGACTTCATCCGCAACACGCGTCTGCGGCAGGCGGCCAAGCTGCTGGCCGAGAAGCGCCACAACATTTCGGAAATCTCGGAGCTGACGGGATTTTGCAGCACCACATATTTCGCCACCGTCTTCCGCGAGCTCTATGGCATGACGCCGACCGAATATATGGAGCGCGAGCACGGCCGGCAGCAGTGACGCGCGGGCGGCTCACTTGTCGTCGGGCTCGTCGTCGGTGGCGGGCTCGTCGTCGGCCGGGGCGGCTTCGCCATAGAGGAGCACGCTGGGGTTGACGCCGAAGTGCTTGGTGAAGCACCGCGTAAAGTATTTGGGGTCGTTGAAGCCGACCTCGTAGGCAATCTGCGACACGTTCATGGCCTTGGTCTCCTTGCACTGCGCTATCAGTTCGCGCGCCGTGGAGAGCCGGTAGTTGCGTATGAACTGCCCGGTGGTCTGCCCGATGAGGCTGTTCATCTTCTTGTTAAGCAGGCTCTTGCTGCAGTGCATTTCCTTGATGATGTCGTTGACCTCGAACTCGGCGTTGGCATAGTTGGCCTTGACGCATTCCATGACCTGGCGGATGAACTTGTCGTCGCTCGACTCGCGCTCGATGTTGAGTTCGTCCACGTTCATCGAGAACGAGAATTTCTGCTGATAGTTCTTGCGCATGGCAAGTATGCCGGCTATGCGCGCGAGGAGCATCTTCTCGTCGAACGGCTTGCAGATGTACGATTCGACGCCAATGCGGTAGCTGTCAGTGCGATAGCTGTCCGACATCTGCGCCGTGAGTATGATGATGGGGATGTGCGAGAAGGCGATGTTCTCCTTGATGCGGCCGGCAAACTCGAGGCCGTCCATCACGGGCATCATCAGGTCGCAGATGATGAAGTTGACCTCGCAGCCGGCCATGACGTTGAGGGCGTTGCGGCCGTTGGCGGCCTCCACCACGTTGTACTGCTCGCACAGAATCGAGCGCAGGTAGGCCCTCATGTCCGGATTGTCTTCCACCACCATTATTGTCAGGTCCTTCCGGCTCTCGGGCGCGGGCGCGGGCTCGTCGGGCATGGGCGTGGCGGGCGCGGCGGCCTGGTCGGTCGCCTCGTCGGCCTCGATGAGCGGCAGTTTTATCCTGAAGGCGCAGCCCTGCCGGTAGTTGCGCGCCTCGATGGTGCCGTCGTGCAGCTCGACGATGCGCTTGCACAGGTAGAGCCCGATGCCGGTGCCGCTCTGCCCGTAGACGGGGTATTTAATCTGATTATAAGACTGATAGAAGCGGTTGAAGATGTTCTCGATGTCTTTTTCGGGAATGCCGATGCCGCTGTCGCGCACGCTGATGTAGAGCTTTTCGAGGCCGTCGTCGATGATGGGCGTCACGTAGACGCTGACCGTCCCGTTGTCGGGCGTGAACTTGATGGCGTTAGACAACAGGTTGGTTATCACCTTGTTGATGTTGTCGATGTCGATCATGATGGGGCTGTAGAGCCGGCGGACAAAGCACTTGAGGCTGACGTTGCGCTCGCCGGCGAACACGGCAAAGGGCTTGGCGGTGGCGAGCACGAGCTCGCGTATGTTGCAGCTGTTGCGGTGGATTTCCATGTTGCCCGACTCTATTTTGCGGAAGTCCATCAGCTGGTTGACGAGCTGAAGCAGCTGCTTCGAACTGCGCTCCACAAACTGCAGCTGCTCAATTACTTTGGGGTCGGTGCTCAGTCGCAGCGCGCGCTCGATCGGCCCTGTTATGAGCGTGATGGGCGTGCGGAATTCGTGCGATATGTTGGTGAAGAACGCCAGCTTGTCGACGGTGAGTTTCTGAATCTTGTTCGACATCCGCAGAAGCGTCTCTTTCTGCTGCGTAATCTTCTGGTTCTGAGCCATCAGCAGCTTGTTCTGCGACTCGAGCTCGGCCGTCTTGTTTTCGAGCAGCGCGGTTTGTTCGCTCAGGCGGCGTGTGCGCTCCTCCACCTGCCGAGGCCGTCGTCGATGATGGGCGTCACGTAGACGCTGACCGTCCCGTTGTCGGGCGTGAACTTGATGGCGTTAGACAACAGGTTGGTTATCACCTTGTTGATGTTGTCGATGTCGATCATGATGGGGCTGTAGAGCCGGCGGACAAAGCACTTGAGGCTGACGTTGCGCTCGCCGGCGAACACGGCAAAGGGCTTGGCGGTGGCGAGCACGAGCTCGCGTATGTTGCAGCTGTTGCGGTGGATTTCCATGTTGCCCGACTCTATTTTGCGGAAGTCCATCAGCTGGTTGACGAGCTGAAGCAGCTGCTTCGAACTGCGCTCCACAAACTGCAGCTGCTCAATTACTTTGGGGTCGGTGCTCAGTCGCAGCGCGCGCTCGATCGGCCCTGTTATGAGCGTGATGGGCGTGCGGAATTCGTGCGATATGTTGGTGAAGAACGCCAGCTTGTCGACGGTGAGTTTCTGAATCTTGTTCGACATCCGCAGAAGCGTCTCTTTCTGCTGCGTAATCTTCTGGTTCTGAGCCATCAGCAGCTTGTTCTGCGACTCGAGCTCGGCCGTCTTGTTTTCGAGCAGCGCGGTTTGTTCGCTCAGGCGGCGTGTGCGCTCCTCCACCTGCAGGTGCAGCAGCTTTTTCTGTTCGTTGAGCGCTCGGGTGCGGATGTTGTAATATTGCCACATGACGACAATCAGTATCGTGAAGAGCAGCGCGAAGAACCAGATGGTCTTGTAGAAGAACGGCTCGATGTGGACGCTGACGGTTGCCGGCTCCGACCACTGGTTGCCGCCGCACGAGTATTGGACTTCGAACACGTAGTCGCCGGGCGTGATGTTGGTGTAGGTGGCCACGCGCTTGCGGGCCGACACTTCGTTCCAGTCGTCGAAGTTGCGCAGGCGGTAGCGGTAGCTGATGGAGTTGGGCTCGGTGTAGTTGAGTGCCGAAAATTCGATGGAGAACGACTTGTATTTTTCGTGGATGTAGATGTCAGTGGCCGTGGCGATGTCGCGGTCGATGATGCTGTTGTCGGGGCGGACAATCTCGTTGAGCACTGTCAGTCGGGTGAATGTCAGGCGGTTGCTGCCTTGGTTGCCGTCGCGGCTCACACCGCTGACTATGCTCAGTCCGCAGGTGGTGCCGAGGGCTATGGCGCGGCCGTTGTCGACCGAGGCGGCCGCGTTCCAGTAGAACGAGTTGGATGGCAGGCCGTTGCTTTTCTTGAAGACGCTGAATGTGCCAATCTTTGTGTCGAAGAGCGAGAGGCCGTTGTCGGTGCCAATCCACAGGTTGCCGTCGGCATCTTCGGCAATGCCGCGCACGCTGTTGTTGCTCAGGCCGTTGTGGGTGTTGTAGTTGACGAACGTCCGGCCGTCGTAGCGGTAGAATCCGAAGCCGTCGCTGCCAATCCAGACGCTGCCGTCGCGCGCGGGGCAGATGCAGGTGACGCGCTCCACGAGCTTGGACTGCTGGTTGTCGAGCTTGTATTTGAGGTGCCGGTATTTGGGGCGGGCGGCGTCTTTCATGCTCTGCAGGTCCACAATCAGCAGGCCGTTGGAGGTGCCAATCCACAGCTGCCGGCTGCGGTCGATGCCGATGCCGAGCGAGCCGGCCATCTGCGCGGTGTAGCTTTCGGGGATGGGGTTGGTCAGTTTCCGGTCGGACCAGAAGCAGATGTCGTTGATGGTCGTTATCCACACGCCGTCGTTGATCGGGTCGTATTGCAGTCCGCCCACAAACTCGTTGCGCATCTGCTGCGGATGCGTCTCGGGCGTGATGCGGTCGACGATGCGCTGCGTGCCCAGGTCCATCACGCAGACGCCGCCGCCCCACGTGCCTATCCACAGCCGGTTGTCGGCGTCGATGGCGAGTGCGCTCACCGAGTTGTGTATCAGTCCGTTGTCGGTGGTGAAGTGGCGGAACTCCTGCCGTCCGTGCGGCTGCATGTTGAGGCCGCCCTCGACCGTCCCCACCCACAGGTTGCCGTCCTTGTCCTGAATGACGGAGTTGACGGGGTTGGGCGAGATGGATGCCGGCTGCGTGGTCGAGTGGCTGAAGTTCCTGATTGTCAGGCTACACGGCGTGAAGCGGTCGATGCCGCACACCTCGGTGCCCACCCAGAGCGTCTCGCCGTCGCGCAGCAGACAGTTGACGAAGTTGCAGCTGAGCGAGTTGGGCTTCGAGTCGTCCTGCGTCAGGCGCTCGAAGGTGTCGGTGATGGGGTCGTAGATGTTGAGGCCTTTGAGCGTGGCGAACACCATCTGGCCGGTGCTCATTTCGCTGATGTCGGTTATGAAGTTCTGCGAGATGGAGCGCGTGTCGGTGTCGCTGTGGACGTAGAGTTTGCTGTTGTCGCTGTTGATGCCGTGGCGCGCCAGCCCTCTGCTGGTGCCTATCCATATCTCGTTGTCTTTCTGATAGATGTTGTAGATGACGGTGCCGAGCTGCGGCAGCACGTCGATGCCGGTGGGCGTCAGGGCTATCCGGGTGCCGTCGGGTCGCGCCTCGAAGATGCGGCCTTCGGTGGCCACCCACGTCCTGCCGCCAATGATGGCCATGGTGGTGAACTGCTGTCCGGCGGCGGCCTGCGTGATGCTTGTGCGCCCGACGCTGCCGTCGCTGTCGAAGCCGATGCAGACCAGCAGCTGTCCGCCGGCAAACCAGATGTTGCCTGAGGCGTCGCGCATCACGAGGTGGGCGGGCGAGTGCATGGGCGCCAAGATGCGGTCGGTGTTGCCGGCGAGGCGGCAGTTGGTGTTCTGCGCCAGGTCGATGACGTCGATGCCGCCCTCGGAGGCCACCCACATGCGGCCGTGGGTGTCGGTGCACATCCGGTGGACGAAGTTGCTCTTGAGGCCGGGCGTGGTGTTGATGTCGTAGTTTATCACGTCGTAGCCGTCGAAGCGCGCAAGGCCGCCGCCGCCCGTGGCTATCCAGACGAATCCCTGCTCGTCTTTGAACATGTGGTCCACAAAGTTGCAGTTGAGCCCGTCGTCCATCGTGAGGGTGCCTCGGGTGTAGCTCTCGTCGAAGGTCGAGGCGGCGGCCGTGGCTGCGGCGGCAAGGCAGGCAAGGGCGGCGAGCAGGCGGATGGCTGGCTGTGTCATGGCTTTGGATGTGATTTTTTTGGTCAACGTTCTTTAATAATTGTTTTCGGCTGCAAAGATATTTTCTGCGTCCGAATATGTGTCCCGATTTGCCCCAAAAGCCCACGTTTGTTCCTTTGTCCACCTTTAGTGGATTATTATCCACCAGCGTTGAGGGCAGTCGGCATACTTTTGTTCGTGTAAAAATAAGTTAAATCAACAATAAAAAATAAGTGAATATGGTCAGAAAATATCTATCAGTTTTGGCTTCGATGGCCATGGCCGCAGCTGCCGGCGCGCAGACGGCCGAGGTGGTGGTCAACGCCGACCAGGGGCGCGACGTCATCAGCCGACACATCTACGGTCAGTTCTCGGAGCATCTGGGTCGATGCATCTACGACGGCCTCTATGTGGGCGAAGATTCGAAAATTCCGAACACCAAGGGCGTCCGCAACGACGTCATCGACGCTCTGCGCAACATAAAGATTCCCAACCTCCGCTGGCCGGGCGGATGCTTTGCCGACGAATATCACTGGATGGACGGCATCGGCCCCAAGGAAAGCCGCGCCAAGATGGTCAACACGCACTGGGGCGGAGTGGTTGAGGACAACTCGTTCGGCACGCACGAGTTTCTGGACATGTGCGAACTGCTTGGCACCGAGCCCTATATCTGCGGCAACGTGGGCAGCGGCACGGTCGAGGAGATGTCGAAATGGGTCGAATACATGACGATGGACGGCGAGAGCCCCATGGCCAACCTGCGCCGCTCCAACGGTCGCGAAAAGCCTTGGAACGTCAAGTTCATAGCCGTGGGCAACGAGAACTGGGGCTGCGGCGGCAACATGTTCCCCGACGTTTATGCCAACCACTACCGCCGCTACCAGACCTTCTGCCGCGACTATGGCGACAATCACCTCTACAAGGTGGCCGGCGGTGCCAATGTGGACGACTACAACTGGACCGAAACCCTCATGCGCATGATTCCCGCCCGCATGATGTGGGGCATCTCGCTGCACTACTACGTCCACCCCGGCGGCTGGGATCGCAAAGGCTCGTCGACCGAGTTTGACGACGCCGAATATGCCGTCAGCATGAAAAAGGCCATGCGCATGGACGAGCTCGTGACCCGCCACAGCACCATCATCGACAAGTATGACCCCGACAAGCGCGTGGCTTTGGTGGTCGACGAGTGGGGTGCGTGGTACAACAGCCTGCCCGGCACTAACCCCGGCTTCCTCTATCAGCAGAACACCCTGCGCGACGCCCTGATTGCCGGCGTGACGCTCAACATCTTCCACAAGCATTGCGACCGCGTCAGGATGGCCAACCTCGCGCAGATTGTCAACGTGCTTCAGGCACTGATACTCACCGAGGGCGAAAAGATGATTCTGACACCCACCTACCACATCTTCGACATGTACAAAGTCCACCACGACGCCACCATGCTGCCCACCGAAGTGCGCTGCGGCACCTACAAGGCCGGCTCCACCACCATCGACCAGATGAGCGTATCGTCGTCGGTCGATGCCGATGGCGTGATGCACATATCGATGGTCAACATGGACCTCGACAAGGACATCGAAGTCCGCTGCAGCATCCGCGGGCGCAAGGCCACCAAGATAGCCGGCGCGCAGATAGTGACCTCGGCACGCATCAACGACTACAATTCGTTCGACGAGCCCGAAGTGATAGACCTCAAGGCCTTCGACGGCGCCCGACTCAAAGACAACGTGGTGACGCTGCGACTGCCGGCCAAGTCGGTGGTGACGGTGGCCGTCAAGTAACAACGCAAAGCCATGATGACAAGAATTTCACAGCTGACGGTGTGCGTCCTGCTTCTGGCAGGATGCGCATCGCCATTTGAACCGACCCCGGCCGCCAACCCTTGGGCCGACGACTATGCTCCGCTCGTGCCCATGAGCCATTGGAAAGAGTGGGGGACCTACAACGTCCACGACCCGTCGTGCAAGCGCGTGGGCGACTATTATTATATGTACTCGACCGACGCCATCCTCGGCGAGAACCGCGACGAGGCCCGCTCGGCCGGCGTTCCGTTGGGATTCATCCAGATGCGCCGCTCGACCGACCTCGTCAACTGGGAGTTCCTGGGCTGGGCCTTCGACTCGATCCCCGCCGAGGCGCGTCGCTGGGTGCTCCAGGCCTCGGGCGGGCACGGCGCCACCAACATCTGGGCGCCCTACATCGCCGAGTACGACGGCATCTTCCGCCTCTACTATTGCGTGTCGGCCTTCGGGCGCAAGACTTCGTATATCGGGCTGGCCGAGTCGGAGTCGCCCACAGGGCCGTGGCGGCAGAAGGGCTGCGTGGTGCGCACGTCCGACTCCACGGCAATGAACGCCATTGACCCCACCGTGGTGGTCGACGCCAAGACCGGCGACTGGTGGATGCACTACGGCAGCTTCTTCGGCGGCACCTATTGCCTCCGCCTCAACCCCGAAACGGGCCTGGCCATGAAGGAAGGCGACCTCGGCCACCTGATTGCCCGCCGCGCCGACTATGCCAAAGACAACCTTGAGGCGCCCGAAGTCATCTACAACCCCGCACTGGGCAAATATTTCCTCTTCGTGTCCTACGAGCCGCTGATGACCACCTACAACGTCCGCGTCGGCCGCTCCGACTCGCCCAGCGGCCCGTTCTACGACTACTTTGGCACCGACATGGCCGACACCACCAACAATCTGCCCATCCTCACCGCACCCTACCGCTTCGACGGCCACAGCGGCTGGGCGGGCACAGGGCACTGCGGCGTCTTTGCCGACGCCGACGGACACTGGTTCATGTGCCACCAAGGGCGGCTGTCGCCCCACAACATGATGATGGACTTGCACTTGCGCCGCCTCTTCTTCACGGCCGACGGCTGGCCCGCGGTGTCGCCCCAACGCTATGCGGCATCGGCACAGCGCACCCTCGGCCCCGCCGACCTCGAAGGCCTCTGGGAGATCATCAGCATTGAGCCGCCGTGCCTCGAGCGCGGACTCGAAGCCGGACAGGTGCTCTGGGGCGAGGGCGGCCTGCAGGCCTGCGAACAGGCTCGCTCGCAGCGGCTCAAGATAACCCGCAACGACATCCGCAACTTCTGCACGCCCACGCAGACATTCGACCTGCAGCTGCCCGATAGGCGGATTACGAATTTGATTACATTTGTGGGCCACGACTGGGAGCTGCAGCGCCGGACCGTGCTGATGACCGGCCTCACCGACCAGGGCTTCAGCATCTGGGGCAAGCGCGTGGAGTGACGCCGCCCCCCGACGTGGCCAATCAGAAACAGAAATTAACCAAAAACGATGTGCAAATGAATTTAAGAAACTCGATTGTGTGCTCGCTGCTGGCCGCCGCCGCTACCGTGGGCGCACAGAACAACATGGTGCTCAACACCAAGAAGACCGGGGCCGCAATCCAGCCGACCATGTACGGCCTCTTTTTCGAAGACATCAACTACGCGGCCGACGGCGGACTCTATGCCGAGATGGTCAAGAACCGCTCGTTCGAATTCCCGCAGAGCCTGATGGGCTGGGAGGCGTTCGGCGGCGTCGAGGTCCGCACCGACGAGGCTCCCTTCGAGCGCAATCCGCACTACGTCCGCCTCACCGACCCCGGCCACGCCCACAAGCGCACCGGCCTGCAGAACGAAGGCTTCTTCGGAATGTCGGTGGTGCAGGGCAAGACCTACGACTTCTCGGTGTGGGCGCGCGCCGTGGCTGCCGACAGCAAGATCCGCGTCGAAATAGTGGACCCAGCATCGGGCGGCGAATCGCAGGTGCTGGCCTCGCAGGACATCACCGTGTCCGGCACATGGACGCGCCACGAAGCCCAGCTCTCGCCCCGACGCACCTGCACACGGGCCAAGCTGCGCATCTTCCTGGCATCGTCGCAGGCCGTTGACCTCGAGCACGTTTCGCTCTTCCCCGCCGACACATGGAAGGGCCGCAAGGGCGGTCTGCGTGCCGACCTCGTGCAGGCTCTGGCCGACATCAAGCCCGGCGTGTTCCGATTCCCCGGCGGCTGCATCGTCGAGGGCACCGACCTCGAATCGCGCTACGACTGGAAAAAGTCGGTCGGGCCCGTCGAGAACCGCCCGCTCAACGAGAACCGCTGGCACTACACCTTCCCGCACCGCTTCTATCCTGACTATTATCAGAGCTACGGCCTCGGGTTCTACGAATTCTTCCTTCTGTCCGAAGAGATTGGCGCCGAGCCGCTTCCGGTGCTCAGCTGCGGCCTGGCCTGCCAGTTCCAGAACAAGGACCCCAAGGCTCACGTGCCCGTCGACCAGCTCGAACCCTACATCCAGGACGCACTCGACCTGATTGAATTCGCCAACGGCAGCGAGCAGACCGAGTGGGGACGCCTGCGCGCCGAAATGGGCCACCCGGCACCCTTCGGCCTCAAGCTCATCGGCATCGGCAACGAGCAGTGGGGCAGCGAATATCCCGAGCGCCTCGAACCGTTCGTCAAGGCCATCCGCGCCAAATATCCCGACATCAAGATAGTTGGCACGTCGGGCCCCGACTCCGAGGGCAAGCAATTCGACTACCTCTGGCCCGAGATGCGCCGCCTCAAGGCCGACCTTGTCGACGAGCATTTCTATCGTCCCGAGGCGTGGTTCCTGGCCCAGGGCGCGCGTTACGACGCCTACGACCGCAAGGGCCCCAAGGTGTTTGCCGGCGAATATGCCTGCCACGGCAAGGGCAAGAAGTGGAACCACTTCCACGCCTCGCTCCTCGAAGCCGCCTTCATGACCGGCCTTGAGCGCAACGCCGACGTGGTCCACATGGCCACCTACGCGCCGCTCTTTGCGCACGTCGACGGCTGGCAGTGGCGCCCCGACATGATTTGGTTCGACAACACGCGCTCGGTGCGCACGGCCAGCTACTACGTGCAGCAGCTCTACGCCCACAACAAGGGCACCAACGTCGCCCAGCTGACCATGAACGGCAAGGCCGTGTGCGGCGCCGACGGCCAGAACGGACTCTTTGCCTCGGCCGTGTGGGATGCCGACTCGCGCGCCTACATCGTCAAGATTGCCAACACATCGGACACGCCGCAGCCCGTCAGCGTCAGTCTCCAAGGCCGTAAGCTGACCTTCGGCAAGGTGACGCGCACCACGCTCCACAGCGACAATCCCGACCTCGACAACACCCTCGACGCGCCCTTTGTGGTCGTGCCCGTGACCACCGACGTGGAAATGACCGGCTCCACCCTGACCGACACCATCGGCGCACAGACGTTTGCCCTCTATCGCATATCGCTCTGACGGTAAAGATATTCTGGTAAAGTGGTTGTCCCCGCAGCCTTCCCGCCTCGCCACGAAGCGGGCCAGGCTGCGGGGCTTTCTGTATGCCGACTTTCGGCACAGAAAAAAGCCTGATGGTCAGGCTGACAAATCCGCAAAAAGTGTAATATTGTATGAAATAACATTAATTCCTGTAGCGTTATGAACTATAAGATTTTACTTGCATCGTTGGTCGTGGCACAGTGCTTGGCCGGCTGCTCGTCTTGCGGCAGACAAGCCGACGAGGTGGTGGTGGAAACATTTTCCGAGGCCACGCCGTTCACCGTCGAGATTAAGAAAGAGCGAAGTTTCTTTCAGGCCGAAAAGATTGCGAAGCGTCTGACAAAGATGGGGTTGGGCGGATACGTCATCCCCGAGGAAACTGACGACGGCACATGGTATAGGATTGTCAGCGGCGCGCTTGCCGACTCGGCTGCTGTGGAGGCCTACATGGCCCGGCTCGACAGCAGCTTCAATATCAAAGATGTGGCTGTGGTCGACTATGCCGAATTGGATTCGCTGTCGCGAGTGCCGGTCTTCAGAGACAGCGTCGACGAAAAGCACCGGATTGAGGCGAACACGCCCGATGTGCCGCGTTGCATCATGGACGTCATCGGCAAATTTCCCGAAAGCGACATGTTCTATCTGAATTCAATCGGCATGCTGACGCTAAACAAAGCCGGCATCCGCTATTCCGAAGGCCGGAAAATTGACATGCCTCGCGGCGTGACGCTATCGTTTCTGCAATCGAAGGGCTGCCGGTCGCTGGCATCCGTTGTCTACAAGGACAACATCTATGGCGACAACGTCACGCTCCAGGTGGTCCGGTGCAAAGACACGGTGCAGATGGTTCGGGCCGGCATCATGTCGTCGTTCACCGCCCAGAACGAAGATGCTGTATATTTATGCAGCGAAATCGCCGACAAGATATTGGCCACGGGCAATTACGAAGATGAAATCAAAGTTCCTTTCGAGAAGGTTGCATATCAGAAACTTAGCGGTTTTGTGGCATCGTTCATAACCAAGAATGCCAAAAGGAGCTATTACATCTTCACCGACGAGGCCGGAGAATACATCTACATGGCGCAAAGCACTAAGAACAAGGATAATGATATGTTTGAGTTCATCGGCGAAATCGGGAAATCGGAAGGCCTGACAATGTATGACGAGTTCTACAATTCGTTCTACACCGTCTCCGACAAGATGGAGGAAGACGAAGAATTTCTCGGATACTACATGGAAAAACTGACTTGGAGCTATGCGAGGGAACGGAATTATGCCTTGTGGGCGAAAAAAATGGTGGGACACTGGCAATCGGCGCTGTATTTCGACAACAAGGAAAGGGGCTGCTGGTCTTACTCGATTTTTGATTTGTTGTCCGAAAGCCAGGGCGAAAGAATATACAATGTCTTGTACCGAGGCAGCCTCGACAGCAGCAATCTGCGTACCATCTACGGCACAGCCGGCGCGGCCATCCGCAATTTTTGGGGCGAGCTCTCGGAAGTGAATTTCGGTTATGGCCGTTATGTGGTGGCGCTGGGCGTCTCCGGCGTTTTTTCTGAGCGCGACATCATTCGGCGCGCCGAAGCGTTGCAGTTGGAAAAGGGCGGCTACAATGCCGACACCACCACCTCGGCCGCCCGGCAGTCGTAGCGTGGCATTGTCATGGCTCGCCCCAAAAAAACGGCGCGGTCTATGTCGGCAGCGGATTTCTCCGCTCGACACAGACCGCGTTTTTTCGTGCGTGTGCGGCGGCGCGCGTCAGGTGCGTCCTCAGAACGCCCTCTTGGTCACCTTGTTGCCCTGGCGGATGATGTAGATGCCGCGCAGGCCGCTCTGTGGTCGGGCAATGCGACGTCCCATGATGTCGTAGACCTCCGTGGGCGCGTCGGGTGCGCTGATGCCGGTCAGGCTCATGGTGCCGTCGGTGCCCCACTGCTCGGCCAGCCACGCTATTTTCTGATTCAGTTTGCTTTTCATCTCGCTTGCCTTGCCGGTCATGTCGGCAGTGCCGTACTGCGGCCAGCGCTCGTGGTCGGCGGTGGCGGCTTCGGCCATCAGGTCTGCAGTGTCGTCGACGTAGGTGCCGAGCGTCGGGTACTGGTTGCGATAGAAGTCGCCAAACACGTTCCTGACCGCTTCCCGGAAGCGTGGGAACTGATATATCTGGTCAATCAGGAAGCACTCGAAGTTGGGCCGATCCCACGTGAAGTCGGTCGTCGGGTTGCGGAACGCGTTGCCGAAATCCCACACCGGGCCGGCCATCCATCGTGTGGCGGCGCCGCTGTCCTTGTATAGGTAGAAGCTGCCGTGGAAGCCCTCCTCGTCCTGCATTATCTCGCGCGCCACATAGACTTTGGCCATGGCGTAGATGTCGACAAGGGCTTCCCACGCGGTCGACGTGCGGTCGGTGGTGTAGATGGCGTCGCGGATGGCCTCGAACTGCTGTTGCAGATAATTTTCCTGACCCGCCGACAGGATTTCGGGCGAATGATACGTCACCCACATATCCTGATTTTTATCAGGCATCGCGACCGAGATGTGTGGGTCGGTGTCGTAGTTGTCGACCTCCACCAGCCAGCCGCCCGTCACGTCGGCGTCCGAATTGTCGTCCTGCTCGCTGATGCTGACGCGGTCTTTGTCGACGCGGATGTTTTCGGTCAGGAAGTAGAGTCCGAGATATTCGCCGTTGATTATCAGCTCGGTGGGACGCCAGTCGGGCGTCCATGCCACGCCGAGGCGGCGCGACAGTTCGAAGCCCACGGGGTTGCGCAGGAATCCCATGTCGTCGTCGGCGCCGGCCAGCAGCACAAAGTGCTTCGACTTGTTCATTCCCAGCATTTTCTGTCCCGATGCCAGCTTGATGCGATACGGCTTTTTGTCGAATCCGGTCCACGTGTAGTTGCCTCGGCCGCGAATCTGCATCTCGAGCGGCGCGTCCTTGTCGGCAATGTCGTCGCAGCCCTCGGTCCCGTTGGCTTCCACGTAGAACGTGGCCGACAGATATTCGTCTTTCGAGGTGATGGGCGCATTGTTTTCGGTGTTGATGTAGATGGCCGGCAGCGTGCACGACGTCATCTGTCCGCCCACCCAACTGCCTGACGTGTAGAGTTCTCCGGAGCTTGGCGTGAATGTGGCGCCCACTCTCATCGTCACGTTGTCGGCGTCCTTGAACGTCTGGGTGCGCATCTCGCCGCGCTCGCCCGCAATCAGGTCTTTGACGGTCGTCACGCTCTGCTGCCAGTCGCCGTCGGGCAGGGTGGTGTTGCTGAAAAAGTAGTGGGTCTGGCCGGTGGCCTCGGCCGCCGTTTCGAGGCGGAAAATGTTGTCGGCTTCGGGCGTCAGACTGATGATGTGCGTCACGTTTTCGGCTAAGTTTCCGTACAGGAATCGAACTTGCTCCCAGTTGGTCTTGCTGTTGTCGAAATAGAATGTTCCTTTCGGAACCGTCACGGCATTTGCCAACAAGTGTGTCAGCATTGCGATGACAAATGTCAGTTTTAGTTGTTTCATGGCTGTGATTTTTTGATGTGATCCTGCCTATATTCGGGCATGGTTCGCATTGGTTACATCGCAACGAAAAATTTCTTTTTGCGGTTTTTTGTTGCGGAACCGCCTCCGCGCCGCAGCGGCCCCGTCGGCGTCAGATCGAACTGCCGAGCAGCAGTATGAAGAGGATGCCAAAGAGCATCATCAGTTTGCAGACGCTGCTGGCGTGGTGAAACTGCCTGGCGTCCTGCGCCTTGAATGTGGCGTAGGCCACGTAGATGCTTGGCATGGTGAGCATCAGTGCAAAATAGGGCGCGGCGTAGGGCACCCGCTGCAGCCACGAAAACATGCCGAACGACGTCCACAGCACGATGAGCATGAAGGCCGTCAGCAGCGTCACTATTATCTTGCAGTTGGTGGCGCCTATCTCGATGGGCATCGTCCGGCAGCCGGCCTCGCGGTCGCCGCGCGTGTCTTCCATGTCCTTGATTATTTCGCGCAACAGTGTGGAAATGAACGCGAAAGCGGCAAATCCGGTGGTGTAGAACCAGGCTCGCGAGCACGCCTCGGTTTCGATTATCTGCCGCCCCGTCTGCATTTCGAGCGCGGCAAACTCGACCGAAACCACAAGGTAGGCGACCAGCGCCGTCAGCAGGGCCACGATGATGTTGCCCGAAAGCATCTGGCGCTTGAAATATGTCGAATAGTACCAGAGCAGGAACGGCACCCCGATGAACAGCAGCGCGTAGCTCTCCTTCCGGAAGGCGAACGCGATGTAGAGCCCCACGAAAACGCCTGTCAGCGTCAGGATTACGTGCAGCATCAGCGCGGAGCGGCGCTCGATTGCGCGGCCTATGATGACCTTGTCGGGGCGGTTGATGGTGTCGATGCGGATGTCGAAATAGTCGTTGATGACGTTCCCCGCCGCAGCCAGCATGAGGGTGGCCAGCACCACAAGCGCAAACTGCAGGTGGCTCAGGGCCGGCGCTATCGAGTGCCGCTCAAGGATGGGCAGAATCAGCCAGTAGCGCAGCAGTATCTGAAATAATGCGATGATTAGCAGGTTCTTGTATCTGATCAGTCTGAGGTATGCCATTGTCTGATGCGTTTTTTCTTGATTGCCAGATTCTTTTGCTGATGCTCGTCGGCCGTTCACCATGTGTGGTCGGCGCCCCATTGGTTCTGCGCCCGCAGCACTTGCTCCATTATGTCGCGCACGCAGCCGTTGCCGCCCGTGAACGGCGAGACGTAGCGGCACAGCGGCTTGACGTCGTCGGCCGCATCGGCCGGGCAGGTGGGCATGCCAACAGCCTGCAGCACAGGGATGTCCGGCATGTCGTCGCCCATGTAGGCAATCTCGTCGGCCGCAAGGCCGTGTCTGCCCATCCAGTCTTTCAAGGCCGACATCTTTTCGGAACATCCCATATATATGTCGCTGATTCCCAGCGCCTCGTATCGCACCCTGACGGCCACCGACCGTCCGCCCGTGATGATGGCGATGCGATAGCCGAGTTTGGCCGCCAGCTGCAGCACGTAGCCGTCCTTGATGTTGGCCATGCGCATCGGCTCGCCGTTGGGGAACATCGGCACCACCTGATGCGACAGCACGCCGTCGACGTCAAACGCGAATGCCTTTATCTTTGTCAGATCTTCCTTGAAGTTTCTCATAGCGATATGTGTGTTAATGTTTCTGATTCTTGATTGGATGATGCCTGATGATGCTTTCGGTCAGCAGCTGATAGATGTCAGCCAGTTCGGTGCCACTGATGGCTTCGAGGTGCCGACCGATGGTGGCCGTGTCGTGCCTTGCGGCGGGGCCGGTCTGCGCGGCCAGGGGCGGCATGGTGCACGCCTTGTCGACGGTCTGGCGCAGCAGCGGATGGAGCAGGGTGGGGTCAATGCCGTGACTGTCAAGGTATTCTGATGCGAGCGCAATCAGGTGGTTCGAGAAGTTGGCCGACAGCACCGCCGCCACATGGAGCGCCAGCCGCTGCTCGCTGCCTGCCAGCATCGTCTTGGCCGACAATCGGTCGGCCAAGTCGAGCAGCCGCCGTTCGTCGTCGGCGCATCCGGCCTCGACCATGACGGGCACACGACCGAAACCGATGTTGACGCCCTTGCTGAACGTCTGGAACGGGTAGACGACGCCCCGGTGCTCGAAGCGTCGCAGCACGTCGATCGAAGTGCCGCCCGAGGTGTGGACGACTGTCGCCGGGCCCTGAGCCAGCCGCTGCGCCACGCCGGCTATCGCGTTGTCGCTCACGGCAATGATGCACACGTCGGCGCGCTCCGACATCGAACGGAGGTCGGCCGCGGCCACGGCTTCCACGCGCCGCGCCAGAGCCTCGGCATTGGCCGCGCATCGGCTCCACACCGCCCTCACCTCGACGCCAGCGCGCCGCAGAGCCACGGCAAGTGCGGTGCCCACATTGCCCGCCCCGACAATGGCTGCCGATTGTATGTGACCGGATTTGCTGTTCATGACAGGCGCAAATTTATTCAAAAAAGCGTTCACAATCGGAGCGCTGCGGGCTAACAATCGTGCCGTTCGTGTAAAGTTTTGCGCGCTCCATCAACGTTTCAATCTCCGCGCCCACGCAGCGGGCGGCATTGTTCCACCCCGGGCGTGGGGTCTATCGAAGCAGCTATAAGAACGCCCGCCGCCTCGCCGCCACAGAGACCAACATCGCCTACAGAACCGCAGACCATGAGCGGTGGCAGCAGCTTGACTTTGTTGTCGGGATAAGAATTGTTCTGAGCAACAACCACACTCTGCTTGGCTCTGACGGGAAGCCCCACCCTTTTACCGACATCTGCGACGACCTTGCAGGCAGCTATCCCAAGGATTTCAAGTTCACGGGTTGGCATCCGCTGTGCCGCTGCCATGCCGTGCCCATCCTCAAAACGACGGACGAAATCAATCGCGACAATCAGGCAATCTTGCAGGGGGGCGAACCGAGCGAGCAGAG
>CALYZD010000049.1 GCA_945607565.1 uncultured Bacteroidales bacterium
AAATCTTTTATCCCGACATCTCCAAATCTTTTTCAGAGTTTTTCGGACATCGCTTCGCGCTTCTGCCCGCCCGGAACTTTATCCGTCTGCGCTTTCGCCCTCGTTTGAGCAACTCCCCTTTCGGAAAGCGGGTGCAAAGATATATCTTTCATCCATTCAACGCCAAATTTTCAGACAAAAAAAAATCTCAGAAATCTCAATCGTCTTGATTTAATTTCCGGATCATAACCTAACTATTTGAGAATCTGACAATATATCGCATAGCATCTGACAAAAGGCCAAAACAATTCACCTCACGCTCTTCGCTTCTGGCTTCATTCCTATGCGAATTTTGAATGTCCGTGCTCACACAAATAATTGTATCTTTGCAAAATCTGAAATGAAATCACAAATGCACAAAGCCGGATTCGTAAATATTGTTGGCAATCCCAACGTCGGAAAATCAACGCTCAGCAACCTTTTGGTCGGAGAAAAATTGTCTATCATAACGTCAAAAGCTCAGACGACAAGGCACAGAATAATGGGCATTGTCAATGGTGATGATTATCAGATCGTGTTTTCGGACACGCCCGGAGTGCTTAAGCCGAACTACAAATTGCAGGAAGCGATGCTTGAGTACTCTAAAGAGGCTCTGACCGACGCAGATGTTCTGATTTATGTGACTGATACCATAGAAAAATCTGACAAACACAATGATTTCCTAAAGTCGGTTGAGAAATTGGAAATACCGATTCTGCTTATCATCAATAAAATCGACCTGATAGATCAGCAAAAACTCGAACAACTTGTTTCTTTTTGGCATGATGAAATACCGTCAGCAGAAATAATACCGGTGTCTGCACTGCATTCGTTCAATACCCAATCAATCATAAACAGAATCGTGGAGTTGCTGCCTGAGGCCGAGCCGTATTACGACAAGGACACTCTGACCGACAAGTCGGAGCGCTTTTTTGTCAACGAAATAATCCGCGAAAAGATACTGCTTTACTACAAAAAAGAAATTCCGTATTCGGTCGAAGTCGAGGTCGAAGAATTCAAGGAATCTGCTGACAGAGTGGATATTAGAGCCGTCATTCACGTAGCTCGCGAGTCGCAGAAAGGCATCATTATCGGACACCAGGGCGTGGCGCTCAAAAAACTTGGCACAATTGCTCGTCGTGATATAGAACGATTTCTGGACAAAAAGGTGTTTTTGCAATTGTTCGTGAAAGTGACCAAAGACTGGCGCGATAAAGATCGGATTCTCAAGCAATTCGGGTACGATGTAAAATAAATCGGAACACTCCAATCAAATAAAAAGAGCCGGAAGCAACGTCGCCTCCGGCTCTTTTTTTAGTCAATGATTTTCAATTATAACGACTTCATTGCCTGATCAATATCATTCAAAATGTCGTCGATGTCTTCGATGCCGACTGAAAGACGAATCAGATCGGGACGCACGCCGGCAGCAATCAGTTGTTCGTCAGACAATTGACGATGCGTATGACTTGCCGGATGCAACACACACGAACGTGCATCGGCAACGTGCGTCACTATGCTGATGAGTTTCAGATTGTCCATGAACTTGATGGACCGTTCGCGCCCGCCTTTGATTCCAAACGCCAGGACGCCGCATGACTGCCCGTTGCGGAACTGCCGCTGCGCCAAAGAATGATATTTGTCAGTTGAAAGCCCACTGTAATCGACCCAAGCCACTTCGGGATGAACTGACAAATATTCTGCAACTTTTTGAGCGTTCTCACAATGACGTTGAACTCTCAGATGCAGCGTTTCCAAACCCAAATTGAGCAGGAAAGAGTTTTGAGGCGAAGGAATTGAACCTAAATCCCTCATAACCTGAACAGTAGCCTTTGTAATGTAAGCACCTTTGCCGAACGACTTGCTATAAACCAGGCCGTGATACGATGGATCTGGAGCTGTCAGCCCGGGAAATTTGTCGGCATGAGCATCCCAGTCAAAATTTCCACTATCCACAATAGCACCGCCAACCTGAGCCGCGTGACCGTCCATATACTTTGTGGTTGAATGAGTTACGATATCCGCACCAAAGTCGAACGGGCGGCAGTTGATCGGGGTCGGGAAAGTGTTGTCGACAATGAACGGGACGCCGTGCTTGTGGGCGACGCGCGCAAATTTTTCAAGGTCGAGCACGGTGACTCCTGGGTTGGTAATCGTCTCACCGAACAGAGCTTTCGTGTTGGGACGGAAGGCTTTAGAGATTTCCTCTTCGTCGGCATCAGCATCCACAAACGTGACTTCGATGCCAAGTTTTTTCATTGTCACGCCAAACAAATTGTAGGTGCCACCATAGATGGTCGAAGCGCTCACAAAGTGGTCACCGGCCTCGCAGATGTTGAAAATTGCATAGAAGTTTGCCGCCTGACCCGAAGATGTCAGGATGCAAGCCACGCCGCCTTCGAGGGCCGCAATTTTGGAGGCGACACTATCGTTGGTCGGGTTTTGCAGGCGCGTGTAGAAGTAGCCCGACTCTTTCAGGTCGAACAGATCGGCCATTTGCGCCGTTGTTTCGTATTTGAAAGTTGTCGATTGATAGATTGGCAACTGACGGGGCTCACCTTTTTTAGGCTGCCAGCCGCCTTGCACACATATCGTCGCTGGTGATTTTTTCTGATTTTCCATATTTTGTTTTGTTATAAAATTCCTTCAAACACACTAGTCAATTATTCTCATAATCAGTTATCAAGCCCTCAGTCAGCCAGTTGGCTATTGCCTGACGATTGCTTTCGAGAATGAATCGTTTCTGGTCGCGCCAGTTTTGGATGTTGCCGAGCTCAAGGAAGACGGCTGGCGGATTCGTCGCTTTCAGCACATACAGGTCGCGCTCACTCACAGTACCTTCGAAGCCTCGCGACGGTTGGTGCTCGCGATATTTGGCGTCAAGTACCGAATGAAGAACGCGTGCAAGTCGCTCGCCGTATTTGCTCTTCATGTAGTGATAGAAAAAAATATCGATCTTTTTGTTTTGGCTGCGACTGTCGACGTGCATGAATATCGACCGGCAATAGCCCTTGCGTTCGGTGGCATACAGCTTGTTGATTGCCTGCGAGCGCTGCTTCAGCCTGTCGAGCTGGCCAAGCGGAATAGGCTCGCCCATGCACGTTTCGTGCGAATCGCATGGCAGATATTCCTCGCTGCGAATGCCATCGTCAGGGTCCTGAATTATGATGTGGACCTTCCCGCCATGAGCCACCACGTTGCGCGCCAGACGAAGCATTATGTCGTAAGCATACTCGTCCTCGTGCAGTTTGTGGCCATTCATTTCGCCGATTGCGCCGGGGTCGGGCCCGCCGTGTCCGCTGACAAGATAGTAGGTGGCGCCACGCAAGGCATGGTCCTGCACCGTCACCACCGAATCGGCCCCGAAAATCGGCATTGTCACCTGCTCTACCTTGAGCGGCAGACGGTATCGGACGCCCAGAAGAAGCGCGCCGTTGGCACCGAACCTATTGCTGTTCAGCTTGATAAAATCTTCTTTGTGCTCGTTCAGATTTCGGCCGTTGCGAAGCAAAAAGGCATCAAGACCTTCGCCTTTCTGCGGCGTGTCATATTCTGCCGCAGAATTATTTTGCGAAAAAACTGCCTGCGCAACGCACATCAACGTGGCCGCAGCCACGAATCTCAACCTCTTCAAACACTTCGGCAGAGTCATTTTGCTATTCTGCTTCACACTGATTGTCTGTCTTTTATATCAAAATCGTTTTCTGACGCGATCCAAATCCCGCTGCGAATCTTTCGCCTTCAGCGTTTCGCGCTTGTCATATTGTTTTTTGCCACGGGCAAGAGCTATTTCGAGTTTCGCAAAGCCGCGCTCGTTGATAAAAAGTCGCAACGGAATGATTGTCAGTCCGTTTTCCTTCAACTTACGCTCCAGCTTAGCCAACTCCTTTCGCTGCAAAAGCAATTTCCTCTCACGGTCGGGCTGGTGGTTGTTGAACGTCCCATAAAAATATTCGGACACGCGCATACCTTTGACCCATAATTCGTTGCGACTGAAATAACAAAACGAGTCCACCAGACTTGCGTGCCCGTTTCTGATCGACTTTATTTCTGTTCCGGCCAACTGGATTCCGGCCACATAACGCTCCACAATTTCGTAGTCGAAAGTCGCGCGCCGGTTTTTTATATTTATCTGATTCTGCTTTAGAGCCATCCGGATTTCATTAAAAATTCAAACGCCGCAAAAGTATGAATTTAAGATACAAATTCACACTCTTGCAGCGCATTTCATTTCAGGCTAATCGGCCGCTTCCGACTCGCTTTTGTTCAGCAATTGCTCGATGCGTTCAATCTGATTTTGCTTGTTCACCTCGCGCAGGCTGGTTGCTGTCTGCGTGAAATACTGATGTTTACCGATAAACGCCAACTGCATTTTGTTCCATTCGTCGATTGTGCCTATCATGTTGCGTTCCTTCAGCTCCTGATAGAGCAGATTGGAAACCGGAATGAAATCGCTCCTGCCCAAATAATCCAGGTCGCTGTCCTGAATCACAGCCTCAAGCTTATCGGCGGGCACGTGCGGCAACTTGGTCGCCATTATTATCCGCCTGATTTTTTCAATCTCCTCGGGCGCGTAATTGAACTTCGGCAACATGTCGGCCGCAATCTCGCAACTGCACTCCTCATGGCCGCTGTATTTCATGATGTGCCCGGTGTCGTGGAACAAGCCGGCGACCTTGAGCAACTGCACGTCTTCCTCCGAAAGCCCCTCGGCCCACCCTATCAGTTCGACCTCGGTCGTCACGTCAATCGTGTGTTTGACATTGTGATAATACAAGTTTTTGGGCAACTTGGTTTCGAGCATATCAAGCACCTCCTCCTGAATATCCAGGAATTGCATCCGCCTGTAAATCAGCTTGAATTTCGGTCCCCATTCTATCGGACTGTCGCCGACTTTGAGGCTCTTTTCGATGCCATTGAGCAGATATGTGTCCATCACGCCGTTGTATTTTACCGGCATGATGCCTATTTTCTGCATATCGAAAAATTCCTTCACAAGTTCGTAGGTCATCATCGAGATGATCGTATGACCGGCCTCGGCCGCACTGCCAAGGCGCGACGCAATCAGCGCATTGTTGCCGCTCAGAGTGTAGGGAATCTGACGTTTGCCGGCAAACCGCCCCAAGGCCGGACCGGTGTGGATTCCTATCGACAGGTCCCATATCGAGTCGCTCGTTTCCTTGAGTTTTCCGACTTCGTACATTATCTCGCAAGCCGCACAGACTGCGTCAATCGGGCTCGTCTTGCTCGGCTTCAGAACGCCACCGGCCAGCAGCATGTTGTCGCCTATTGTCGGAATCTTACAGAGATTGTATTTTGCCGCAATATCGGATATCAATATGTATATTTCGTCCAAATCGTCTATTTGAGACTGAGCGTCAGGTACTTTGCTCAACTTCTCGAAGCCAAGAACCGACACGTAGATCATCGACGCCATTTTGAATCTGACCACATCGGCCTGATTCTTTCGCATAGAATCATCGAGACCAAATTCTTTGATAAGAGCCTGATACTGAGTATCGGTATCCATGCTCTCATATTTGCTCAAGAGCTCTTTGAGCGCTGCATCAAGATTTTTGTTTCTTAGTGCTAACTCTTTTAAATGGTTCAGATATTCATCAAAATTTCCCATACCTTGACATACGGTTAATATTATTCGACTGCACAATAAACGCCAAAAGATACGGATTTTTGCAGTCACTTTTCCAAGTCGCCATCACAAAATAATCCGTTTTTTGTGGCTCGCACCATGTGATGCTTATGTGGCGGGCCGGCAAGACGCTTCACGCAGAATCCCGCATCACGCATCGTCTGCTTTGCCGATCCCTTTGAACAATAGGTCACTAACACACCACCGCCATTCATCGCCTCGTATATTTTCCTGAATACGGATGGGCTCCACATGTCGGGCTGCTTTTCGGGCGCAAAGGCATCAAAATACACTAAATCATATCGTTGCAGCTCCGCTGTGTGAATATCCGCACAAGTTTTCAGCAACTCGAAATTCTCATCCAGATTTTGCGGTTTTTCCCATGGCAAAGCATGGATCTTGTCCAAGATTCGCCGCTCATTATCGTCCCGGCAAGCCAATTTTGAACTCAACTCCACTGGAATCGGATATTTCTCAATGGCATGATACCGGATTTTCTGCCCCGGGCGCCGGCTCAGAATCGTCAGCAACACATTCAAGCCCGTGCCCATGCCGACTTCGAGCACACTTATTTCGTCGGTTTCCAATGTCAACAAGCCGGCATTGATAAACACGTGCATAGATTCCGTCAGTGCGCCGTGAACCGAATGATAATGCTCGTCCAGCAAAGGCAGATACAATGTCGACGAACCATCGGCAGTCTCCTGAAACTCAACCACTCCAAACATCTCGTCGGGCTTCGCCAGCTGCATTCCGTCACTCGGCTTTTGCGTCAGACTGCGTTTTGTACAAGACTTCACAATCGGACGAGACATTCATCATTTCGAGCTCATTGTCAGCATTTTGCAAGAACACAATTATGCACTCGCGCGAAACCTGAAACAGCTTCACAATCTTCATTCCGACTCCGGCCTCCGTCAAAACACTGGTCTTCAGTATCTTTTCGCCATCAAACTTCTCGACGCACACCGAGCCGTCCATACAGTTCACAAACGCCAGCGATTCGCTTTCAATTCCGGCCAACTCGCCACGCACGGTCAGCGGCGTTTCCCACATGAAGTTGCCGGCAGAATCGGCCATGCAGACATTGACGTGCCCCGTCGAGTCGCCGAACGCGAGCATGTACTTATTATCTATCTCGTTGAAGCTGAGATGCTGAGGCTCATTCGAATTGGTCAGCGTGCTGCGCATCGTTTCGCGTCCAAGACTATTGAACCGGACCAGATACTGCTGCTCCTGTTCGCGGACAATAGCTATGCAGCCATCGTCGACGGCTTTGAGCGACTTGATTTCGGACGCTTTCTTGACCTCCGAAATCCACGCCACTGCGCCGTTTTCGTCGATGCGCGCCACAAAAGGGGACTTCTTCGCCGTAGCCTTTGTGCCGCCGGCATAAGCCACGCGACCCGAACCGTCGTAGGCGATTACAGATGTCAGGTTCTGGGTCTTCAGGCCGGCTTTTTCCTCTTCGCCGACCATCCAAAGCGGAACCGCGCCAAACTTGCTCGGCGCGCTCATTATCGGCATCGACACAAATGCTTTATTATTAGACAGATATGTTGCAAAATTGCTCAGATAACGGTCCATCGCCTCGTCAAGCACCTTATTTTCAGAACCATAAAAGGCAGACAAGCCATTGACACCACGATAATATTTCCAGAAAAACTGTGCGAAATGTGCGACTTTCTCTTTCGTGACGGATTGTTTAACCACCTGAAGATCAGACAATGCCTGAGTATGCAGTTGCGACAGTCTGTAAAAATATCTCATCTTCGCATTGGCCACCGATGTCGAGCTGTCCGACGCGGCGCAAAGGGCATCATTGCCGGCTGCGAACAAGAGCCTGCGACTATCCAGATATTTGAACAGATCGCGTATCAACGAATTGTTGTCGTACTTGCCCAGCTGAAAGACAAACAAGTCATCATACACCTCATTGTCAACAATTTGCAACGAACTTCCTTTCAAGAATTCTGCTTTCCCGGCGTCAAATTGCTGCTGAATCTGTTCAACCCTGTTGCGCAGCGGCAATATATCTGCCTGAAACACACGATTGTAGTCGTCGACCCACTTGCTATAATCCCAGACGCTGAATTGATTTTCGTAAAAATCCGAGTTCGTCAGACCATCCAAACGGAACATTTCTATTTCGCGCAACTCGTATCGCTGCCTGTAATTGCCTATGTGATACTTGCTTAGCAGCGACCTATAAGTCCCGAATTCATTTATGCACGAGTCTATTTCCAACTTCAAATAATCGAGTTTTGACGACAACTTTTCGTCCTGACGAAGCAAAGCATCGTTCAACGACTCATAATCATTGCAGATTTCTTTGAAAGTTTTGATGCAGTTATTGTAGTGGCACTTCGACAATGTCAATGCACTGTAAATCAACTTTGTAGTATCTGCAAAATCCTTGCATTTCTCCAAATGCTTATCCACAAAGGCCATCACTTCGGCATCGGTCAGCTTCTTGTTGGCCGACGCGATTTTCAGATTTGCATAATAGTCCGAATTGCTCCGCGCGTCGTTTTCCTTATAAAAGACTTTGAAATTGCCGAAAAACAATTTCGCGTCCTCGGCCCAAAACTGCGCCGTCTCGAAGTCACGCAACGGATCCGACAGCACCATTTTTTGCTCGCAGATTATTCCAAGCTGAATATACGTGTTCGGAAAATATGGATTCTGTCTCTGATAATCAAGCAGATAAGAATACGACTGACTAAGCGAGTAGTCGGGCAAACGATAGAAAATATCATCATATTTCAACTTTTGCTGCGCAGACACGGCAAAGGCCAAACAAGACATTACAAATGAGATAATTATGTTTTTCATTTCCGGATAATTTTCTTTTCAACAACAATCATTCCTGATCACCCTTCACCTTGAATTCGACACGACGGTTGACCGCCCTGTTTTCCTCCGAGGTGTTCGGAACCAGCGGCATCGAAAATCCGTAGCCTTTGGGTTCGAGCAAATCGCGCGATATGTTATTCTCTATGAGATAATTAATTATCGACTCTGCACGTTTCTCCGACAGCTTTTTGTTATATGCCGCACTGCCGACGTTGTCGGTGTGAGCCGCAATTTCGATTCTGAGGCTCGGATTTTCGCGCATCAACTTGACCACGCGGTCCAATTCGGGGAACGAGATTTCCGATATTTCGGCCGAGCCGGTGTCGAAGTTAATGTTATTGAGGCGGATAGCCGTGTTGGCCTTGAGCGGAATCAGCTCGACCACAATTTCGTTGCCAGCCATCGTCTTCAGGTCGACAAGCCTATTGTGGAACGAATAACCGACCACGTTCGAGACCGTCAGGTCGTAACTGTCGCCGTCGCGAAGCTCCAGAGCCGACTCGGCGTCAGTCGATTTGAGCGTGACTTTTTCTTCGCGCTTCAGGTTATTGAAAACTGCCGTAGCCACCAGTGGCTCACCGCTTTCGGCATCAACGACTTTGAGCAATATCTTGCGTTTCTTGGGTGTCAGCAGCAAATTGCGCTCGAACCGCGAAAAGACTATGTCGCCGGCCAGCTTGAAGACGAATTTGTTTTCCTCGAAATTGGCCGAAGTCGCGATTATGTTATAGTCGCTGCCCAAAGGCAAGGCAAACTCGTAATAGCCGGCCGACAATTCCTTCGATCTGAAAACCTGTTTGTCGTTGATTCTGACCGCAATGACCTTGCTGTTGAGCGGTCGGAAAATCTCGCTGTCGAAAACCGACATGACGAGCCTGATCGTATCAAAAAGTTCGATTTTCTGAGGAATGTATTGCTTGACATCTCTCGCATAATCAAGCATATAGCTTGCAAATGAGTACCCGGGGCTCCGGACATCGACAATGTAATCGTTTGACGTGCTTGATGTTATCTTATAGCCGCCATCTTTAGAGTCGCTTTCGTAACGACCGATTATCTTTAGCGACGTGGGGTTGAACACGACCAGCGACGCCCTGACCGGCCTATCGGTGTTCAAAAGCTTGACGGTCCCCGACTCGGTGAACATCGGCTTCAGCACGCACTTGGCAGGCAGATCGGCTTTGTAAATCTTGCCAACTGACAATTGCTTCTTCGAAACCTGACGCACGCAATAGAATTTTCCGCCCACACATCGCGGCGAAAGGTCGGAAACGTCATCGTCACCAAACAGCTGGTCGGGCAAGGTCCAAGTCTCGGCAATAGACTTGAGGGCGAAGTGAATTTTAGCGTCCGACTTGCGGTCTTCGCGGCTTGCATAAAAAAGCGTGACCCCATCGTCGGCCAAACCGATGCTCTCCACGTAGCCGACGTTCAGCTCCTTGGCCACCGGCTGCGAGGCCATCCATTTGCCATTGGCCTGCCGCGCCGACAAAAAGATGCTCAGTCTGTCGCCTTCTTTCTTTTCGAGTTTCGCATCGCTAAGCACCTGATGCTTACAGAAATATATTATCTCTTCGCCCGGGCTCAGAGTCGGATTATATTCGTCGGCCTCCGTATTGATCGTGTTATCTAGCAACTTTGGCTCGCCCCACCCCATCGGCCCCAAATCAGAATAATATATGTCGTAACCGCCGATTCCGTTTGCAAAATTCGCATGATAATAGATCCGATGCTCATCCGAGGTCATGAAGACACCACCGATGTTAGCCGTACCGTCCTGATAGTCATTCAGATTGTCGACGGGAATAGGCGTCTGCCAGACTCCTGAACTTTTGAAGACTTCATAAAGTCGCTCGCGCGTTGTGCTTCCCGAAACGTCGACCATGGTCATAATCATGTGATCTTCGGCATCGTTAACCGAAAAACTCTTCACATTCGCCCAAGTGCCTACCTGGGTCATTTCGAGCTGTGCTTCAAGCAATAACGGACATAACGCAAAGATAAATGCTGCGACTCTTTTCATAAGAACGATATAAATTTATTCAAAACAAACAAATCTATGTTTTTATAAACAATCGACCTAATTTTTTGACAGAAAATATCATGCGAAGTTCGACCGCGCCAACGCTACGAAATCAAAAAAGGCCGCAACGCCAAGCACTGCAGCCTTTTTATCTTAACCAAATAAAACTCTAAAATTATGAAAAATCGCGATTTGCAACATGCAAAATCCGTGCCATAACCATCAGAACGAATATGTAAATGCTATGTTATAGTTCTCTTTAATCTGAAATTTTGAACTTTCGTTTTCGAAATACCTGATTTCCAACAATAGGCGCGTCGTTAGGAACCTATTGACCTTCAGCTCCAAGACGTTTTCCCAGTCGAAACGTTTCTGGCCGTCTTTTTTATAATATTGATAGAAGAATTCAAAATCGGAATTATAACTAATCTCACGCGTGAACTGCTTCCGCCAAGTCCATGTAATCGACAGACCGTTCACGATATCGGCGCGCTTGTTTTCGGCCACGCCGAATTTTGTCTGATCGATGTTGGCCGTATCCATGACCAATGTTATTGCCGAAGTAAACGGCGACAGGAGCACACTGAGGTTGTTCCTCTTGTAATCCATACCGAAAATGAACTGGATGTAAGCCGGCGACAGGAACTTGGACAACGGGTTTACTTTTGCCGTATCGGAATTGCTATACTTGCCAAAAAGCTGAGTTTTGAAAGTGTTTTTTACCGAATAATACCATCTTTCCGATGCCTTATAACCATATTTCGATGCCAAGTCAAACACGTCGTCGTTGGTGCGCATTCCGAGCGACGAGGTGTAGGTCGCGCCCAATTTCGATGTCCCGGAATTTTCCCAAGCCACATTGTCCTTCACATATTTGACCGCGAAACGAAAGTCGCTCGACAAGGACATGCTATTGTTACCGCCTTTGGCCCAATTGTTTACAAACAGCTGCGAAATCTGGATATTCTCCGAACCGCTCAGCGTCCACGGCGAGGCCTCCACGACTTTCGTGGCAACGAAAACCTCGATGTTGTTGCGCTTCTCGAAAAGCCGGGCAATGTCGCGCGAGTTTTCGGACGTCCGCAGCCGCCGCCCTTCCTTGATAGCCTTGTCGGGCTCAGGAATTTCGTCCCAGGTGAACCGGACGAGCGAGGGCTGCCTTACAGCCAGCGATCTTCGGATTCCCTGCAGAGTGTGGCCGTCGGACCTGAAAATGCTCTGCGCCGAATCCGACGAATCGAGTTGCCTCAATTTGCGGCGATACTGCTCGAGCCGGCATTGGGGAGTCATTGCCGGACGATATTCAATAGGTTCAGAATCAGGCGTTTTATAGACCACAAAAAAACGGTGCGTGCTGAACTTGACATTGTTCACATTGAACGGCAACGACGCATCGACACTGTCTTTTATTGCGTTCCACACTCGAAGCAGCCTGTCGGTTTCAGCAAAATTCAGCAACGTATCGGTGTGAGATTTGATGGCTGGCGAATCAGTTCTATGAGAATAATCTGGCAACTGAGCCCAAACGCAATCAGAAAAAAATATGAATATTATCAAAAAAAATATTTGGATTTCCTTCGAATGTCGCTTACAAATTACCATATCCATCAATAGTGTCAATCAAAATGGGTCGCAGCAAAAACGATGCCATAAACAAGTTTTACTCAAATCTCGATCAGATTATTCTTTATCCCGAACTTTATCATGTCGATAGTTGTTTTCAAATTCAGTTTTTGCATGATATGCGTCTTGTGCGATTCTACGGTTCGGACACTCAGATAGAGTTTGTCCGCAATTTCCTGATTGCTAAGGCTGTTGCCCCACAGCTTCAGAATCTCGATCTGGCGGCTGCTGAGAGTTTCGAGGCCGGGTGCCGCCGGTCGCTCATCGCCCTTCATCGATGCAATGTATTTATTCAGAAGCAGATGCGCCACCGACGAGCTATAAAAATCGTACCCGTTTCTCAGAGTGTAGATGGCTTCTGTCAACTCCGAACAGTCCGAATCTTTGGCCAGAAAGCCCTTTGCACCAGCCTTGATGCACTTGAGGACAGCGGTGTCGTCGGTTATTCGCGCCACAACCAACTGTCGCACACGGTCATACGACAAAGAAATATGACGAATCAGATTAAGAATTTCGAAACCAATCTCGTTTATGCATATCACCAAAACGTTGATGCCGTCACGCTTCAGATGATCTATCAGAGCAAGCCTATCGTGCAGTATTACAGACGCTTCGAAATCAGAATTGGCATTCAGATAATGTCCGAGCGCCTCTGCCGATATCACATGGTCATCTATTATTCCAATCTTTATCATATACCAAACTTCTTCAAGTGTTCATTTCAATCACAGCACTGCGTTCTTTGCCGTTCATCCGTATCGTCAGCGGTTTTTCGAAACTGATGTGTTTGAAAAAAGTAGTCTGATTCACAATCTTTTGCTTCGAAATATTCTCCCAATTGATGAAATCGATCAACGACGAATTCTGAATCGACAGATAACCGATGTTCATCGACGTGACGTTGTGGAAAAAGTGCGAGCCGAGCGAAGAGTCCAACGGGAAATTGGGCAGGCTAATCTCCACTATCACAGATGCATTCGAAATCTGCGACCACGTGACCGGTATGCCCAGAAACCTGTCGCGCGTCCCCCAACGGCCCGGACCGATGAGCACGTAATGCTTGTCGGAATTGAGCATCTGGGTGTTAAGATGCTCGATCTCCTTCACCATCTCTACCGTGCGCATCTTGTCGAACAAATCCGGGTCAACATATATGATATCTGATATGTTTTCGAGCACTCCGTTTCCAAGACTCGACTCGGTGTACAAAATGGAAGTTTCGCGGGCGGGCTTTTCGACCACGACCGAACTCCCCGAAAGTTCCGTCACTATCGGCTTGATTTGCAACAGATAGAACGATGGCAGACCATTGGCAGCCGGCTCAAGATCGACCGCCCACTCCAGCTCAACCGGCGAACCCAATGCTTCCTTGCATACATTTAGCAGTTTGGAAATCAATGTCGGCAATGGTATATAATCATACTTCAGTATATCCGCAAAGTTGACGACCCTTGGCCCGTAAGATGACAGACCAGCATCCAAAGTGTCGTTCTGCGGGTTGTAGACCGACGCGCAGTGCTTGAGCGTGCCATGCTTTTCGGCCTCAGATATGTCGAGTGTCGCCAGCGGAGCGTTCTCGCCATCGCGCAGATAGTCAATATCTTTGCGATTCAAATCGACCGCATAAAACTCCACCTGAGTTCCCTTGACCATATCATTGACCGACATGATGTCGACGTTGGGATAGACCGGCGAAAACCTGAACGACTTCTGGCCGCCGACCACATAATAGCCCAGCCCGACTGCGGCCACAGCGAAGCCCTCGTCGGGCTTCATGTGCGCCACCGGATAATAGTTGTAGGATTGCGAAGTTCCGCTGATGTGCGGATAGTAGTACCCGTCGTGCTCGCTCCCGACCAAAGCCTGAAGGACAACGGCCATTTTTTCGTCCTCGATGTTATGCCTTATCGTCGTGAAATAGGTCCGAGAACTCTCGGAATAGATTGACGCATAGACCATTTTGATTGCCATCGACAGTTTTTCGAGGTTTTCGGCCGCCGAAAGGTTGTTGGGGACGATATAGGTATCAAACACTCCAGCAAACGGCTGATTGACAGAATCTTCCGACAGACTTGACGAACGCACGGCAAGTGGCGACTTGATGTGTTGCAGGAACTTTGCCAGACGCTGCATCAAGCCATCGCTCAGTCGCGATTCGGCAAAACGGGTGCGAAGGTCAGTATACGAAATGTCAGGATCGAAAATGACATCGCTTAGGTGATTTCGCGAAATAAACGCATCGAATTCGTCAGTTCCTACAATGGCTGTAACCGGTATCCTGAGATTTATCTCTTGCGCGAATGATGAATTATCAAGATTGTTAATCAGCATACTGATGAAAGCGAGGCCTCTGCCCTTACCCCCCAGCGAACCGGGAGCCAGCGAAATGACGTTCTTCTCATCTGGACAGCGAACAGCCTCAAGGTCAACGATTTTGCCCCGGCGTTTTTCTTCGCGATAATGTTCGATTATGTCAATTATATCCTTTCGGAATATTTCAAAATTCTCATAATCAGCAATATGAATAGGATTGATGGTTTTGGCCAGTTGAATTTCGCCGCGCGACATCAACCACAACGAGCACTGATTTTCGGATGTGTTAATCTCCAAAAATTCGGCAGGAATATTCCTGAGCACCGTCTCGAATTCCCTGAGCGACCGAACGATGGCAAGCGGCTTGCCACTGTGGCCGTAGAACACGAAATCGCCGAAGCCAAGCTGATTGGTAAGAAAATTCTTCAACTCGGTCTGCAGATTTTCCGAGTCCTTGTTGATAAACGAAACCCCAAGACTTTCAGCTATTTGCTTGTTACTCAACTCGGCCGACTGTATAATTATAGGCAAAGCCGGCATCTGTCCGCGAACATACTTGACAAACGAAAAACCGGCCTGATTGTCCAGCTTGCCGGCCTTGTCGAACTCGACATCCGATATGACACACAGCAAGTTATCCTTGTATTTCTCATACACGTACATCGCGTCCTCGTAGTTGCGCGCGTGCAGCACTTTGGGGCGCGAGCGCATCTTGCTTATCTTGTTGATTTCGTTGCGCTCCTCCTCGTTGAGCAACTGCTGCACCTGACCGAAAACAATCGAGAACAAGAATTGCAGATATTTTGAATAATAATACGGCGAATCTTCAATCAGCAGAATCACACGCACAAGACCGACCTTTGTGTCATTCTCGACATTCGCGTTGTCTTCGATTGACTTGACAATCGAAAACAAGATCTGCGAGTTGCCGTTCCAAACAAACAGCTTGTCGATTGACGGCATCTCGGCGGCTTTCTGCTCAAAATATTTGATATTATTGTTCTTGTTAAGAAGCAGATACACAGGCAGATCTCGCTGACGATTCTTGATGTCGCAACTCAGGTCAAGAGTTATCTGCGTGTCAAGCCCGACCATCAGAATCGCCAAGTCGAAACGTGTGCTTTCCATCAGTTCCAAGGCCTCCGAAGCCGACGTCACGCCGGTGATTCGGGGCAGCGAGAAAAGGCTGTACTGGTAGATTTCGCCCATGAACTGTTCGAAAAAGCTGTCGTCGTTTTCGAGCGTGAAGGCGTCATAAAGCGTCGCGACAAACAGAATATTCTTGATCTTGTATTTCATCATGTCGAGATAAATATATCTGTCAAGAATTTGTTTGTTGAAAAACAGCTGCAAAGGCTGCTTGTCCCTGCGCGTCATGGCCTTTCTGAAGTCCTCCGAAACAGCCGTGTTGGCCGTCTTGACCGATTTGTTCAGCAGCTCGCGGCCCTTGAAATTGTTGATAAACCCGCAAACGAGCCTAGCCAGATTTGCCAGCAGTTGGCATTCTTCTTTCAGAAACGGACCATCATACGCAACCGGAAATTCCTGCGTGTAGCAAACCTGTATGTAGCCGTTTTTATTGTTTAATGTCACGAAATTTTCTTTCAAAAACCATTCGGTTTCCACAAAACCGTCGCTGCGATACTCGCGGCTTTCGAACACCAGGCGGGCACAGGCGAACTGCGAGTGCTGCAGCGAGTGAGGCAGAGTGTAAGCTATTTTCTGCAAAGTCTCCTTCAGCGGCAGCTCCTTGCCTATGATGCTCGACACGCGGTTGATCGCGCTCAACTCCTTGAGACGCTCCGACGTCTTGACTTGCAGCCGATTATATATCTGTTTCGATGCCGAACCGGCAATTATGTTTGCTATGTTTATCAGCAGATTGCGCTCTTCCTTCAAGAACGGGCCCTCGTCGGCCGTCGGGAACTCGCGGGTGTAGAAGACGTCGATGCTTCCACGACGATCGTCAGGCAAATAAAAGACTTCGGTCATGCGCCATGGCGTTTCGAGGAAATCGGCCGATGCGAAAACCTTACCCTCATAATTGATTCGAATCACCGTGTATTCGGGATATTGCCACGCTTCGGGCAAAAAGCTGCACATTTCTTGCAGCGAATCTTCGATTGTAGGCACAGCTTCGAGCAGGCGGGTCGCACGGTTGATTCCGGCCAGTTCCTTTTGACGCTCGCGATGGTCGAACGACACCTTGTCGAGAATCACCTGCGTCATTATTCCGGCCACAAGATTCTGCGCCACATCCATGTCGCCGTTGTTGATGCACTCAAGAAAACGCGCTGATTCTCCGCCCCTTGCAAAGAAAAACTCGAACTGCAGACAGCTTCCGCTGTTCAGCTTCAGCACAAGGCGGCGGCTGTTGTCGGTCACAAAAAAGTCGTCGCAGCAAAACCATTCGCCGTCAAACCCGATGCGCACCGACGCGCAGTCGAATGCCTGTGCGAAAATATTGCTTATCCGCCTCAGCGACAGACGGAAATCAACCGTCGAATTGGCCACCGACAAAATGTCGGAGAAAAGTATGTTGGGAGAATCTGTGTAAGACTTAATTTTTTCAGACATCGGTCATTCGCGCTTTTGTGTGCCGTGAAGTTAGCATTTTTTCTCGTCGGCACAGCAGTCGGAGGCGACATTGCGCACAGCCGGCCGCGTTTTCAACCGATATCGTCCGAATCGTCAGCCGGCCGGATGTTCAGACGCGCCAAGACACGCTTAATGCACTCATATTCAAAGCCTCGCGAATAAGCATAGCGTACAAGAGACATCTTCTGCTGCCAAACATCTTTATTGCGCATCGTTTTCTTTTTGGATGCCAGCAAGTCATACAACGCCGATTCGTACTCCTCCTCGTCCATTCGGCATATCGCATCTTCGACATCGTCGGCGTTCAGGCCCTTGCTCGCCAGTTGATAGCGTATCTTGATTCTGCCCCAACCGTTGAACCGGAATTTGTCATTGATATAGAATGATATATATCGCTTTTCGTCGATATATTTTTCTTCGACCAGACGCTCGATTATGGAGCCAACATCCTGCGAATCAACGCCCATGCGAACAAGTTTGTCGCGGACCTCCGAGATGCAACGCTCCTGTCGCGAACACCAGTCGGCGCACTTCAGCAATGCTTTTTTTTCGTCCATGGCAATGAGTTTTACGGTTTCGATCAGGGCACAGGATCATAGCCGTGGCCGCCCAACGGATGGCACCGCGACAGACGTCTGACCGTCAGATAAAAACCTTTGAAAAGTCCGTGTTTTTTGAACGCTTCGATCGAATAAGCGGAGCAAGTGGGCGTGAACCGACACGACTGCGGCAACATCGGCGAAATAAAAAGCTGATAAAACCGCACCAATGCAATCGGCAACGCCACAGCAAAATCACTGACGATTTTCTTAAAAGACCTTCGCTGGCCCATGATTAAACCCTATAAACACTTGGAATTTAGAATGTTATCCGAAATTTGCGCCAGCGATTTCACCATGGCTTTTTCGATTTGGGCAAATGTCGGCAAACCGTCGTTGATATGCATAAACGCGATGACCACCTTAGCGACATCGTCGCCGACCGCTTCGGCAAGTATCTGTTTATTAAGCCTGTAAGCCTCACGTATCAGTCGCTTGACACGATTTCGCTTGACAGCTCGCTTGAATTTTCTTTTCGATACGCTCACCAAAATGCGACAGCCTCCGTCAGAAACGGGAGCATCGGACAGATAAACGACTCGGAGCGGATATTTGACAAAAGACTCGCCGCGCGCAAACAAGTCGCTGATTATCTTGTCGCTACATAATTTTTCGTTCTTACCGAATGTATTTCTGTTTTCCGCCATCGACCTTGATTGAGTGTGCGGGCAAAGATAACCAACTCCGACTTCATAAAAAACTCATTCGGCGCGATTGCTTGGCCCTGACAGAAAAAGCAAAGCCGACCACGCTCAAATGAAACGTGCCGGCTTCGTATTGTTTAACATCTAATATGCCTGATTATTTCTGACCTTTGTTATACTTTTTTATATATTGTTCCAAGGCCATTGTCATCGACGGAGCCTGAGGCATGGGCGCCTGAATGTCGAGGCGCAAACCGGCGTCCTTGACTGCCTGCGCCGTGGTGGGACCGAACGAAGCTATCTTGATGTCGTTCTGCTCGAAGTTCGGGAAGTTTTTCAGCAGCGATGCAATCCCCGAAGGGCTGAAAAACACCAGCACGTCGTAGTCTTTGGCATCGATGTCGCTCAAGTCGCTGCTGACCGTGTTGTAGATGATGGCTTTAGTGAACGTGAATTTGCCTTTTGTCAGCAAATCAGGAATTTCCTGCTTGTGAATGTCGCTCAGCGGCACCAAAAACTTTTCCTCTTTGTGCTTCTTTAGGATGTCCACAAGGTCGGCGAACTTGCCGGTGGAGTGGAATATTTTGCGCTTGCGGTAGACGATATATTTCTGCAAATAAAACGCTATCGACTCCGAAACGCAGAAATATTTCATGGTGTCAGGGATAGCGATTCTTAATTCTTCGCAAAGTGGGAAAAAGTGGTCGATAGCCGTGCGGCTGGTGAAAATGACCGCTGTATGGGCCAAAATGTCAATCTTCTGACGGCGAAATTCTTTGGCATCTACACCTTCGACATGAATGAACGGGCGAAAATCTATTTTTACATTATTAGCTTCCGCCAAATCAAAATACGGCGATTTGGCATCTGTCGGCTTTGGCTGGGAAACCAGGATTTTTCTGATCTTCAAAGCTTTTTTATTTTAGTTAATAATCGATTCGTTCTGAATTACAGCCGTTTAATCGCTACATACAAGAGAATTATCGGCATAATTTCAATGGCACAAAAGTACAAAATGAAATAAACAATTGAAATATAATCGCGCAAAAAACTTGCAACACTTTTAAACAATTGCCACAAATAGACTGATATGAAGATTATTAGACTGAATCTGAACAA
>CALYZD010000050.1 GCA_945607565.1 uncultured Bacteroidales bacterium
CGGCATCCAGGTCATCGGCTGCCCCAAGACCATCGACGGCGACCTGAAGAACGAGATGATCGAGACCTCGTTCGGCTTCGACACCGCCACCAAGGTCTACTCCGAAGTCATCGGCAACATAGAGCGCGACGCCAACTCGGCCAAGAAATACTGGCACTTCATCAAACTCATGGGCCGCTCGGCCAGCCACGTGACGCTCGAATGCGCGCTGCAGACGCAGCCCAACATCACCCTCATCGGCGAGGAAGTGGAGGCCAAGCAGCAGACGCTCGACGACATCGTGACCTACATTGCCGAAGCCGTGGCCGCACGCGCTGCCAAGGGTCTCAACTTCGGCACGGTGCTCGTTCCCGAAGGCCTCATCGAGTTCATCCCGGCCATCAAGAAGCTGATTGCCGAACTCAATGACATGCTGGCCGAGAATCAGGCCGAGTTCGACAAGGTGGCCGACGACCAGAAAATCGACTACGTGGTCAAGCACCTCTCGGCCGCCAACGCCGCCATCTTCGAGAGCCTCCCCGCAGGCGTCTCGCGTCAGCTCGCACTCGAGCGCGACCCGCACGGCAACGTACAGGTGTCGCTCATCGAGACCGAGCAGCTGCTGGCCGACATGGTTGCCAAGAAACTGGCAGCGTGGAAGAAAGAGGGCAAGTTCGCCGGCAAGTTCGCCACGCAGCACCACTTCTTCGGCTACGAAGGCCGCTGCGCCGCTCCGTCGAACTTCGACGCCGACTACTGCTACTCGCTCGGCCGCGTGGCTGCGCTGCTCATAGCAAGCGGCAAGACCGGCTACATGAGCTCGGTGCGCAACACCACCAAGCCCGCTGCCGAATGGCTTGCAGGCGGCATCCCCATCACCGCCATGATGAACATGGAGAAGCGCAACGGCAAGATGAAGCCCGTAATCCAGAAGGCTCTCGTCAAGCTCGACGGCGGTCCGTTCAAGTTCTTCGCCGCCAACCGCGACAAGTGGGCCATCGAGACCGACTACGTCTATCCGGGTCCCATCCAGTACTTCGGCCCGTCCGAAGTGTGCGACCCGTGCACCAAGACTCTGGCGCTGGAGCATCAGAAATAAGACGTCCCGGCAAGGGTCCGGACTTTTTTTGACAAAGGACATGCGGCATCGGCAATCAGGGTCGGTGCCGCACGTCCGTTTTTTTTTGAGGGCGATGCCGGCCGGCGCAACGGAGCATTCTGCGGCCTATTTTGCATATCTTTGCGCCTGCGGACCGACCGCACTGAACGAAAAAAAACACATCGACACAAATGATAGAAAACAGCAAAGCCACCATCAGCGCGCTGGTGGTGCACCGCATCGGCAGCAAGAGCGAGGGCGAGGACGTCAGCTTTTCGCGCTCGGTGCTCGACACGTCGGCGTTTGCCGAGGAGGTGCCCGACATTCTGAAACAGTACTTTTTCAAGCCGTTCCGCACCGAGGCCTACTACAATCTGGTGACGCAGGCCGATGGCGAGCCGGTGGACAACAGCGTCTTCAGGGCGGCCTGCCGCGTCTTCGACGACCCGTCGGCCTTCTACGACGCCTCGGTCGAGATAGCCGGCTTCCTGCACTTCAACTCCAATCATCCCAACATACGCCGGGGCGAGTTCTACATGGCGCTGTTCGACGACTGCGTGGTCGACGGCCAGACGTGCCGCGCGCTGGGCATCTTCAAGTCGGAGAACAAGGAGGTGTTTCTCAAGGTCTTCATGCAGGGCGACAACTTCGAGCTCGGCACGCAGGAGGGCATCAACCTGCGCAAGCTCGACAAGGGCTGCATCATTTTCGACATCGAGCGCGACGAGGGTTTCAGGGTCTGCGCCGTCGACAACATCAACCGCGGCCAGGACGCCAAATTTTGGATGCAGGACTTCCTCAACGTCTGCCCGCGCGAAGACAAGTTCTTCTACACCAACAACTATCTGCAGATGTGCCGCAACTTCGTGACCGACGTCTTCAACGAAGACAACAACGTGCCGCGCGCCGAGCAGATAGACCTGATGAACCGCTCGATAGACTACTTCACCAAAGAGTCGGAGTTCGACAGCCGCGCCTTTGAGCAGGCCGTGCTCGCGCAGCCCGAAGTGGCCGAAGCCTTCAACGACTACAAGGCCGAGTTCGAGGCCAAGAACGACCTGCCGCAGTCGCTCCCGATGCAGTTCGAAATATCGAAGGACGCCGTCAAGGGCGAGAAGCGCAACTTCAAGAGCGTGCTCAAGCTCGACAAGAATTTCCATGTCTACATACACGGCAGCCGCCAGTATCTCGAAAAGGGATACGACGAGCAGCGCGACATGAACTTTTACAAACTTTATTTCAGAGCCGAACAGTGACATCAGCACACACCGCCCTCCCGGCACCGTTTGTGGAGCGCATCGGCCGCCAGATGCCCGATGCCGCCAGCTTCATCGAAGCCATAGGCCGACCGCCGCACCAGTCGGTCCGCGTCAATCCGGCCAAGAGCTCCCGGCCGCCCGCCGACTGCACCGACGCCGTGCCATGGTGCGGCGGCGCGTGGTACGTGGGCAGCCGCCCCGTCTACACGCTCGACCCGCTCTTCCACGCCGGGCACTACTATCCGCAGGAAGCCTCGAGCATGTTCATCGCCCACATCATCAGCCTCGTGGCCGACCGCCTGCCGCACCGCCCCGCCGTGCTCGACCTGTGTGCGGCCCCCGGCGGCAAGTCGACGCTGCTGACCTCGGCCCTGGGCGGCGAGGCCACGGTGGTGTCCAACGAGATTGTGCGCAGCCGGGCGTGGATTCTGCGCGAGAACATCGTGAAGTGGGGATACGCCTGCAACGCAGTCACTTGCGCCGAGCCGTCGGCATTCGGGCAGATGGGGCCGCTCTTCGACGTGATGCTGGTGGACGCTCCGTGCTCGGGCGAAGGCATGTTCCGCAAAGACCCTGCGGCCATAGCCGAATGGTCGGTCGACAATGCCGCGCAATGCGCTCAGCGTCAGCGCAGAATACTGGCCGACGCATGGGACGCGCTGGCCGAGGGCGGACTGCTCGTCTACTCGACCTGCACCTTCAACCCCGACGAGAACGAGCGCAACATGGAGTGGCTGGCCGCCCGTGCCGGAGTCGAGTTCGTCGACCTGCATCCCGACCCCTCGTGGGGCATCACGCCCTTGCCCTTCGACGGCGGATGCGGCTATGCCTTCCACCCGCACCGGGCGCGCGGCGAAGGCTTCTTCGTGTGCGCCGCCTTCAAGACCGACGGCCGCCCGCGCATCACGCCATCGCGCAGCAAGAAAAGCCGCAACGCGCCGCGCCTCTCGTGGCCCGCGCACCTTGTGACCGCGCCCGAGGCCTTCGAGCTCTGTGCCGATGCCGACTGCCTCTGCGCCATGCCCGCCGAGTCAGCCCAACTGATGACGCACATTGCCGAGAACGTGCCCACACTGCTGCGCGGATTGCCCCTTGGCCGGCCAATGCGCAAGGAGTTTGTGCCCGACGCCGCCCTGGCCCTCTCGACCCACTTCGACCCCACGGCCTACCCCGTCGCATGGCTCGGCAGACGCGAGGCGCTCGGCTACCTGCACGGCGAATGGACGGCCGCCGTCCCGACCGCGCAGGGCTGGAACGCCGTCGGATACGAAGGGGCGCTCCTGGGCTGGGTCAAGGTGGCCGGCAGTCGCGTCAACAACTATTATCCCAAAGAATGGCGCATCAGAATGCAGCTGCCGCCCGACAATTGAAAGCCGCCGACGCGCAAGGCAGACCACAAAGCGTGGCAAGCCTCGACAAAGTCCGGATTTTTAGTGTAATTTTGTGGGCATTTTCACAGAAAAAAGCATAACATTTATGGCCAAATCAACCAAGGCATCCAAAGCCGCAAGCACCTCGACCGAAGCGCCCCTGCAGGGCAACCGCATCCTCTTCATATCCGGACTGCTGCTGATAGCCATCGGCCTGGCACACACGGTGGCCTTCGTCTCGTTCTTCTGGAGCGGCGGCGCCGACCGCAGCATCTTCGACCTGCCGCTGACCGAGCTGCTGACCAATCCCGACGTGCGCGTGAGCAACAAGCTGGGCAAATTCGGAGCCTGGATATCGGACCTCTACATCACGCAGGGCGTCGGGCTGATGGCTTTTTCGGTGCCGCTGCTGCAAGTCATCGTGGGTCTTCATCTGCTTGGCGTGCGGCCGGTCAGCCTGTGGCGGTTCGTGTGGCACACGTTCGTCATCACCGTGTGGGGCAGCGTGACGCTCGGCTTCACTTTCTACGGCTTTTCCGACAAGATATACCCGCTGGTGGGCGGCGCTCACGGCTACTACATGGCGCGCTGGCTGATGTCGAGCATCGGCATCTTCGGGACGCTGCTGCTGCTCGTCATCCTGCTCACCATCTATCTGTCGGTGATGCGGCCCGGATTCCAGGAGACCGTCCGGCGCTTCATAACCGACATTTCGCACGGACGCATATCGCTGCCCAACTTCTCGAAGCTGGCCAAGGCCGATGCCGAAATATCCGACCCCGAGCCCGACGAGCCCAAAGTCAGCCCGACCGTCGAGCGCAAAGTGACCGAAGACATCGACGGCTTCGAGACCAACCGCACCGTCGACGTCGACCCCGACGCCACAGCCGAGCCGCAGGTCGAAAACACCGACGGCATGGAAATACGCCGCCCCACCGAGGCCGAGCCCGACGAAGCCGAATTCACCATCGAGCAGGGAGGCGACACCGAAGAGACGCCCGCCAACCCCGAGGACCTGCCGCCCTACGATCCCACGCTCGACCTCTCGTCGTACCGCTTCCCGACCATCGACCTGCTGAAGGAATATCCGAACAACGACGACGAGGTGTCGCAGACTGAACTGTGCGACAACAAGAACCGAATCATCAAGACGCTCGAAGACTTCAAGATACGCATCGAATCCATCAAGGCGACCGTGGGCCCCACGGTGACGCTCTACGAGCTGGTGCCGGCGCCCGGCATCAAGATCTCGCGCATCCAAAGCCTCGAAAACGACATCGCCCTCAGCCTTGCCGCACTCGGCATCCGCATCATAGCGCCCATGCCCGGCATGGGAACCATCGGCATCGAAGTGCCCAACTCGAAGGCCAAAATAGTCAGCATGCACTCGGTCATCAAATCGTCCAAATTCCAGAATTCGAAATACGAACTGCCGATTGCCCTGGGCAAGACCATTTCGAACGAGACCTTCGTCATGGACCTGGCCAAGACGCCGCACATGCTGGTGGCCGGCGCCACGGGTCAGGGCAAGTCGGTAGGACTGAACGCGATTATCACATCGCTGCTCTACAAGATGCACCCTTCGCAGCTCAAGATAGTGCTCATCGACCCCAAGATGGTCGAATTCAGCGTCTACGAAAGGCTTAAGAATCACTTCCTTGCAGTGGTACCCAACAATGGCGACGAGGCCATCATCACCAATGTCGACCGCGTCAAGGACACGCTCAACTCGCTGACCATCGAGATGGACGACCGCTATGCGCTGCTCAAGAAGGTGAGCGCGCGCAACATCAAGGAATACAACACCAAATTCATCAACCGGCAGATGAACCCCGAGCACGGACATCACTTCCTGCCCTACATCGTCGTCGTCATCGACGAGTTTGCCGACCTGATAATGACCGCCGGCAAGGAAGTCGAAATGCCGATTGCCCGCATAGCCCAGAAGGCGCGCGCCGTGGGCATCCACATGATTCTGGCCACGCAGCGCCCGTCGACCAACATCATCACGGGCGTCATCAAGGCCAACTTCCCGACGCGCGTGGCCTTCAAGGTGTCGAGCATGGTCGACTCGCGCACCATCCTCGACTCGCCCGGAGCGCAGCACCTGATAGGCCGCGGCGACATGCTGATTACGCAGGGCAACGAGACCATCCGCGTGCAGTGCGCCTTTGTGGACACGCCCGAGGTGGAGCGCATCAACGACTTCATCAGCGAGCAGCGCGGCTACCCCATGCCATTCGAACTGCCCGAAGCCACCAGCGCAGCCCAGGGTGAGGGCGGCGGCGCAGTGGAGGTGGGTCGATACGACAGCCTCTTTGCCGAGGTGGCACAGATGGTCGTGTCGACGCAGATGGGTTCCACATCGAACGTCCAGCGGCGCTTCTCGCTCGGCTACAACCGCGCCGGCAAGCTGATGGACCAGCTGGAGCACGCCGGCATAGTGGGACCGGCCGAGGGCAGCAAGCCCCGAAACGTGCTGGTGCAAACCGAAATGGATTTGGAACGGATTTTGCAACAACTCGGGCTGTCGAAAAACGGACAACAGTAGATTGAATACAGAAAACATCAGAACACAATGAAAACCAGACTATTATTAATCACGGCACTGCTCCTCGCAATGGACGCCGGCGCACAGACCACTCCCGACGAGTCGGCACGCAAGGCCAAGGAAACGCTCGACAAGGTGTCGGCCGCCAACCAGAAACTCAAGACATTCGAGGCGCGCTTCAGCTTCACGCTCAACAATCAGCAGGAGCACATCACCGAAAAATATGACGGCAACATACTTGTGAGCGGCGAAAAATACCGGCTGACGCTGATGAACGCCGTCACCTATTTCGACGGCACCACGCAAGCCGTCTGGCTCAAGGAGGCCAACGAGGTCAACCTGTCGGCACCCGACGAGGACGACGAAGAGAGCCTCAACCCGGCCAAAATATTCAACATCTACAGCCACGGCTTCAAGTTCAAATATCTGGGCGACAGGACCGAAGAGGGCGTTCCCGTGTGCGAGATCGACCTCTACCCCGAAGACCGCAGCAAGCCCTACTCGCGCATCCGCCTGACGATTGACCGCAGCAAGATGCAGATACGCACGCTCGTGCAGCAGGGAAAGGACGGCAATACCTACACGATCAAAGTACTGTCGCTCAATGCAAACGCCACGGCCAAAGCCTCCGACTTCAGTTTCGACAAAGCGGCCAACCCGCAAGTGCAAGTGGTCGACCTCAGGTGAAAACAGACTATCAAAACTCGCAGAAAATGAAAAAAGTAGTAGTCGGACTTTCGGGCGGCGTGGATTCGAGCGTGGCGGCCTATGTGCTGCAACAGCAAGGCTATGAGGTGATTGGCCTCTTCATGCGCAACTGGACCGACACCACGGGCGTCCTCAAGGCCGAGTGCCCGTGGCTCGACGACAAATTCGACGCCGAAGCCGTGGCACGCAAACTCGGAATCCCGTTCCACATGGTCGACCTGAGCGACGAATATCGCGCCCGCGTGGTCGATTACATGTTTGCCGAATACGAAAAAGGCCGCACGCCCAACCCCGACGTGCTCTGCAACCGCGAGATAAAGTTCGACAGCTTTCTGCGCAAAGCCCTAGAGCTCGGCGCCGACTACGTGGCCACCGGGCACTACTGCCGCAAGGACGTGACCGAGGTCGACGGCCGACCCGTCTACCGCCTGCTGGCCGGCACCGACGACAACAAGGACCAGAGCTATTTCCTGTGCCAACTGTCTCAGGACCAACTATCCAAAGCCCTCTTCCCGATTGGCGACATCGTGAAGCCCGAGGTGCGCCGCATAGCCACGGAACTCAACCTTGTGACGGCGCACAAGAAAGATTCTCAGGGCATCTGCTTTGTGGGCAAAGTCGACCTGCCCGTCTTCCTGCAGCAGAAGCTCGCCGCCAAAGAGGGCAAAGTCTTCGAGATTCCGCCCGACTGCCCGCTCTTCGCCCGCGACTGGTCGCCGGCCTTCGCGCCCGACGTCACCGACGATCAGCTGCTCGAACTCTCTGAGCCATACGCCTTTCACCCGCGCTTCGGCCGCAAGGTAGGCACGCACAAGGGCGCGCATTTCTACACCATCGGGCAGCGCAAGGGCCTCAACATAGGCGGATTCGAGCAGCCGCTGTTCATCATCGGCACCAACATCGAGCACAACCAGATCTACGTCGGCATGGGCGCCGAGCACCCGGGGCTCTACCGTAGCGTCCTCCGCGTCCGCCCCGACGAGGTGCACTGGATTCGTCCCGACCGCGCGCTGCAAGTGGGCCAGTCAGAGCGGTTCAGCCTGCGCATACGCTACCGCCAGCCATTGCAGCAGGGCACGGTCGTGATGCGCGCCAACGGCCTCTATCTGGTCTTCGACACGCCGCAGCGCGGAATCACGGCCGGACAGTTCGCATCGTGGTACGACGGCGACGAAGTGATCGGCTCGGGCGTCATCAATAGTTAAGCAAACAACTCATTCTCAGACACATGTTCTACATCGGAAACAGCATAATCCGCAACGGCGCCATCGCACCGCTCAGCGAGCAGACCGAAACCGGCGTCGACGGCGAAATCTACGAGATGTTCAGGGTCGAAAACGGCCGCCCCGTCTTCCTGCCCGACCACCTCAGCCGCTACGCCGCCAGCATCCGCTCGGCCGGCCGTCCGCTGCCCGACTGCTTCGACCGCCTGCCATCGCTCATCGAATGGCTCTGCATCTGCAACCAGCTGCCCAACAACGAGATACGCCTCTGCCTCTCGCCCGACGGACTCTTCCAGGGCGGCTTCGTGGCGTCGGTCTACCCCACCCCGCAGATGTATGCCGAGGGCGTCCACTGCGTCCTGCTGCACGACACGCGGCAGATGCCGAACGCCAAAATATATCACGCCGAGATGCGTCAAAACGCTCACAATCAGCAGTTAGAAGCCGACGCCTACGAGTCGATTCTTGTCAACGGCGAAGGCAAGATAACCGAGGGCAGCCGCTCCAATATTTTTTTCGTGAGCGGACACACGCTCGTCACCGCGCCCGACAGCCTGGTGCTCAAGGGGATAATGCGGCAGAAAGTGCTCGAAGTGGCCGCTCGCAAGGGCATCGACGTGAAATTCGAAGCCGTCGACCAAAACGCTGTGGACAAATACGATGCGGCATTCATCAGCAGCACGCCCGCGCGAATCCTGCCAATCAAAAGTATAACAACTTGCAACTATTGTCGTAATAATGACATTATCGCTTCGATATCACAAGGCGTGGCCGAACTGATTTCGAAATAGTCAAACACAAAAAAAACTGCAACCATGCAACGCTTCATCACAATAGCAACCCTTGCCTGCTGCCTGATACTAGCATCGTGCTCGGGCAAGCAGACCAACGTAGGGCCGGCGCCGCAGTCGGGCAAGGTGAGCTATAACATCCACTATTCGAGATCGATAATGAGCAACCGCATGTCGTCGTTCTTCCCCTCGAAAATGGTGGCGACCTACAACGCCAACGGCATCCGCCTCGACCTCAAAGGCCCGCTCGGCGTCTACGAATTTTCGATCATCAACTTTGGCGACGCCAGCAACATGCTCATCAACCTGCAAGGCAACCGCATCTACTGCCCCATCGAGGCCGACAGCACTTTCTGCGACTCGCTGATGCTCAGCAAGATGTACGCCGAATCGGAAATTACCTATTCCGACTCGCTCACCAACATCGGCGGCTGGATGTCGAAGCAGATGACCGTCAGATATTTCACCGGCGCCGAACAGACCATGTCGATGGACGTCTACTTTGTGCCCATCGACGGCAACACGCGCAAAATCAGAAACTTCCCGCTCGAAGTGCTGCCCGGAATGGTGACGGCCATCAACATCCAGCACGGCACGGACGTCATCACCATCATTGCCGACAATGTGGACAGCACCGCCGTCAGCGACAAAGCGTTCCAGATACCTGACAAATACCGGGTTGTGAACGCCGACGAGATTTCGACGCTGCTCGAAACCCTGGCCGACGTCTGACACCGGCGAATGACCATAGCGACGAACCGCGACAACCATCAGTCTTGCTGACGGTTGTCGCGGTTTGCGTTTGGTGCCGCCCGTGCAAAACGCGGACTGCGACAGCCGTTATCCGGTTTAGGATGAACGACTGCCGCAGTCCGCGCTGTGAGCGAATGTGTCTGCCGGGCTCAGAACTTGAATGTCAGGCCGCCCATTGCATTGAAGCTGTGGACGTTGTAGCCGTAGTAGCTAACGTATTTGTAGGCCGCCACATTGTTGGCGCGCACAAAGGCCGTCCAGCGGCTGTTGATGAAATATTCGGCTTCGAGATTGACGTCATAAATCATGTCGAGTTTTGCGCTCTGGCTGTATATCAGCACTTTGCGCTCGCCTGTCAGGTTGACGTTGGTGCTCAGCAGCAACTTGGGCGTTGCAAAGAAGCGGGCGTCGAGGCCGGCGGTGTATTGCGGCTTGTGCCAGGCGGTGATGTAGTTGTTGTCCCAATTGAAATAGGTGGCAGTCAGCAAGATAGAGCTGCGGTTGCCCGGCGTGATATTCAGTTCGCCGTGCGCCTTGAAGAGCTTTCCGTCGTCGAGTTCGGCGGTGAAGCGGTTGACCACGGCCACGGTCCCATCGGCAAAAGCCACGGGCTTGTTGATCCAAAAATGCTCGTCCTCGTAGGTCCCGTAGGTGGCCGATGCCATCAGCGACACCTTGTTGCTGAAGCGCGCGCGCAGGCCGGCCGAGACCACAAACGGGTCGTTGCTCGAGTGGACGTTCTCGTCGGCCATCACATAGGGGTTTTCGAGCATCATCTGCTTGTAGGTGTTGGCGCGATAATCGCCATAGATCCGTGCAAAGAGCGTCACAATACCTTCGGCAATGTGCATATTGCCAGACACTTCGGGCTGCAAAAAGAGGTCATCCTTGTCGGCCTCCATCTCGGCAATCAGCCTGACGCCGAATCGCACCTGCGCATTGTCGAAGTCGAGGCCCAACTGCGGCGCCACCTGCACGTCGGTGTGCTTGCGGCGCTCGTAGACGAATATCGCATCGTTGTCGGGCACGGAGGTGAAGGCCGTGTGCAGGTTCGCGTCGATGCCGCCAAGGAAAGTCTCGTTGAACGGGAAGAGGAACCGGCCGTCGACGCTGAAGTCGGTCTCGCGCACGCCCGTTTTGGTCGAGAAGACGTCGAAGCCGAACGCGGCACGGTAGCTGAGTTTCTCGTGCGGATCTACCTTACTGTTGCACAGCGAGATAGCCGCACCAAAATTGGAGTGCCGCTGCTTGTCGTCGCCCAGATCGTAGCTGACTTCGGACGACTCGGAGGCGTAGGCGTAGAGCGGCAGCACGCCTGGCAAGCCATAGTAACGATAGGCCGTGTTCTCGAAATCCATCCGCGCCGCAAATGCGTGATTACCAAAGAAGTAACCAAAGTCGATGCCGGCATCCGTCTCGTGCAGCGGCGCGTCGGCCTTGCTGTCGTCGTCAAGCTTGACCTTGCCGAAGGTGCTCTGGTGGCCCAGGCCGAGACTCAGGTGATAGTCTTCGGACGTCCCGATGTTGTAGAAATATCGGCCCATGGCGGCCACATTGCCGGCCCCGCCCTTGACCATCGACTTGTAGATGGTGCGTTCGCGCGGGAAATTCATCGTGGCGGCGCGGATGCTGTCGGGGTCGGTCTTGACGCTCGACAACTTGCTGAGAATGGAGTACTTGAATGTCGGCTTGTAGGACATCGTGTCGTCCATCACGGGCGAGCGGTGCATCTTCTGCGGGTTCGAGATGGTCGGCATGTAGGTGTTGACCACCTCGACGTCGCGCTGCAATTCATTGTCGTTCTGAGCCTGAGCCGTTGCCACGGTGCACAGGGCCAATATTGCGAGTTTGGTTTTCATGACGATTAGTATTCGGAGTTAAGATTGAGGTCCGGGTCGGCATCCTGCGACGCTTTGCCGGCGTTCCACTGGCTGACGCGTGTGTTGATGAGCGTGCCGATGTCGTCGGCCTCGGTGTTGTAGTTATCGCGCAGACTTTCAAGATATTGCAACGCCTGAAAGTCTTCACCCTTGGCGTGGTAGATGTCGGCCAGGAGGACGAAGCTGCGCGCCAGCCAATATTGGTGCGGCGTGCCCTTTTCGATGTAGTCAAATATCTCTTTTTCAGCGGCTTCGTGCTGATTCATATCATACATTATCTGTGCCACCAGATATTTTGCTTCGGCGCCCTCGGCACTCTTGGTGTTCATCGACAGCTTGCGCAGCGTGGGCACGGCTTCGGTGGCCCGCCGACTGTCGATGAGCGACTTGGCCTTCAGATATTCGGCCTCGCGTACAATCTCGGGCGACGCCTGCGGAATGCCGATGACCTTGTCGGCCGCCTCGATGCAGCGGTTCAGGTCGCCCGACTGCTTGAGGCACCGCATCTGCCCGATGATGGCTTCGGTCTTGTTGGTCTCCACTTCGGCCTCGCGTTCGAGACGTTCGAAAGTGCTGAGCGCATCGGCATAATCGTTTGAAGCATAGAGTATTTCGCCCTCGCGAAGCATGGCGTCCTCGGTGAACGTGCTGCGAGGCTGCGAGGCCACGTAGCTGAAGGCCTTCAGGGCCTCACTGTAGCGTTCCTGCCGGTAGAGGCAATCGCCGCTGTAGTAGTTGGCGTTGAGCGTAAAACGGCCGTCGGCGAACTTGGCCAGATATTTTTCGAAAGCCGTCAGGGCGTTGGCGAAATCGCCCTTCAGATAAAGGCGTTCGGCGCTGACAAACATCAGCGAGTCCTGCTCCTGCATGTCGAGGCGGGCAAAGCTGCCAAGTGTCTGAGTATAGGCCAGATAGCCCTCAAAGTCGCTCTTCTCCATATAGACGTTCTTGAGGCCGGCCAGGGCGTCGATGGCCTCCGGTGTCGACGGATATTCGTTGACCACGCGCTTGTAGAACGCCATCGAATTGTCATACTCGCCATTGTTGTAGTAGAGCAGGCCCAGCTGCAGCATCGCCTTGGGCGCCAGGCTGCCCTTGGGGTATCGCTCCTTGACTATCTTGTAGTTGTAAATGGCCTCTTTTATCAGATCCATAGCCACATAGGCGCGGCCTATCTCGTAGTAGGCGTTGTCGCAATAGGGCGACTGCGGATACTCCTTAATCAGCTGCTCCAGCTGCCCCACCTTGCCGCGATAGTCTTTGGCCAGACCCATGCAGATGCCTTTCTGGAGCATCGAATAGTCGCCCACCTGATGCGACGCCTCGATGGCCATGTTGTAGTTGACGATGGCGTGCTGGAAGTCGCGGCTGACGAACTGACAGTCGCCCATGCGGTTATAGGCGTCGGCCAGCATCGGCTTGTCGGTGGTGCCGAGCGAAACGAACTTGCGGAACCAGTCGAGCGCGTCGGGATACTGCTTGACGTTGAAGCGGGTGTAGCCCATGTTGTAGTGCGCCGTCACGAATTCGGGCAGCTCCGAGGCGCCGTAGCTGTTGATGAATTTCATGTATTCCTGCTCGGCCTCGGCAATCTGGCGCTTGCGATAGTAGCTGTCGCCCTTCCAATAGTAGGCGCGGGCCTTGAGGCGCGGGTCGTATTCGCCGTATTTGAGGCTGTAATCGAAAAACTCGATTGCCTCGTCGTACTGCGTGTCGGTGTAGAGCTCAAGGCCGCGATAGAACGCCAGACGCTGCATGGCGGTGTAGATGTTCAGATTCTTGTGCTTGATTTTTTCCATCGTCTGCAGCGCCTCGCGATAGTTCTTGGACGTCACAAAGGCCTTGCTCATGTAGTCGTAGGCCTGGTCGCGCTTGTCGCTGTCGGGAAACTTATCGATGAAGTCGACGAACGACTTGATCAGATCGTTGAACGGCGCATAGTTGAGTTCGTAGTTGAGTTTCAAACGGTTGAAGGCGGCATCCTCCTGCACCGCCTTGTCGAAATCGAGCTTCGAGGCTGCCTCGAACGCCACGCGCGCACGCTTCTTGTCGTTGAGCTTCAGATAGCAGTCGGCCAGATGATAATAAGCGTTCTGGGCCAAAGCGTCGCGCTCCGAAGTGACTTGCGATAGGTTTTGAGATGCCTGATCGTAGTGTCCGAGATAGTAATGGCTCATGCCCAGATGATAATAATCGGCACGCGTCGTCTTGCGGGTGAGCGTTGTCAGGCGTTCGTATTGCGTCACGGCGTCGGCATATTCGCCCAGCATGAAGTGGCTGTCGGCCACGATGCGCGTCATCTCGGCCGCGCGCAGCGTCTTGCTGCCCGATGCCAGCGGCGTGGCGTAGCGGATGGCCTCGGCGTAGTGCCCTTGCAGATAAAAAATGTGCGCTATATAATAAGGTGCCACATTGCTGAACCCGGCGTCCTTCTCGATGCTCAGCATGGCCTTGAGCGCGGCGTCGAGATTGCCCTTTTTGTAGTCGACGTGCCCTTTATAATAGGTGATGGCGCCGGCATATTTGCCCTCGTTGCCCTTGAGCTTCTCGAAGCAGGCCAGCGCGCGGTTCTCCTTGCCCATCATGAAGTTACAATATCCGGTCTTGAAAATCAGGTCGCTCCGCGTGGGCTGCTCCACCATCGACGGCTTGGCCTGCTCAAACCACTTCAGGGCGGTCGATTCGTCGCCGGCAGCCAAGTGGTAATCGCCTATGTGATAGAGCATTTCGTGCCTATGAGTGCTTTGCGGATAGTCGGCCACAAACTGCTCCATCAGCGTCAGAGCGTCGCCGTTGCCCAGCTTCTTGGCCGACACCGCCCGGTAGTAGCTGGCGTCGATGCACAGATGATTGTGGTCGGTGGCCGGGTTCTGCTCCAGGAAACGGTCGAAAGCCGTGCGGGCCGAGCCGTACATCCCGGCGGTGTAGAGTTGCAGAGCGGCCTCGTAGTGAGTGAATGCGGCCTCGTCGGTTTGGGTTTTCTGGGCTGATGCGGCTATTGTCAGCAGACCCAAGGCCAGTAGTGAGCCGAGTTTCTTTTTCATCAATTTTCCTTTTAACGTCAAGATATGCGAGTTTCGTCAGTTTTCGTTCGGTGCAATGCACATGATTTTTGCGAGTGCCAAATTTATTAGAAATCTCCGTAATATCCACACAATTACTTCACCGGCCGCCCCTTCGGCCACATGACGCCGCGCCGCGCACGTCACGACACGGCTGGTTTTCAGCCCGTTGCACACCGGCGTCATCGGGCCGCCAGACGCTCGAATGCCGATGGGGCATCCATCCGCGAACTGTCTCATTGTCAGTGCACAGCGTCGGACGGCAGACGGCGGCCGAAAAATCCGCCTTTGACTAATAGACTTAATTTTGCTACATTTGCGACCGATTTTCTTACAACACATTTATGATTACAGTAACAGATTTAGCAATCCAATTCGATAAAAAACCTCTGTTCGAGGATGTTAACCTGAAATTCACACCGGGCAACTGCTATGGAGTGATTGGCGCCAACGGTGCCGGCAAATCCACTTTCCTGCGCATCCTCTCGGGCGACCTTGATTCGACTCGCGGACGGGTCGAGATGGCGCCGGGCGAACGCCTCTCGGTGCTCAAGCAGGACCACTTCGCATTCGAAGAATACACCGTGCTCGACACCGTGCTGATGGGCCACAAGAAACTGTGGGACAACATGCAGAAAAAGAACGAACTCTATGCCAAGCCCGACTTCAACGACGCCGACGGAATCGAACTCGGCAAGCTCGAAGAGGAATTTGCCGAAATGGACGGCTGGAACGCCGAAAGCGACGCCGCCAACCTGCTCAGCGGCCTCGGAATCAAAGAGGCGCTGCACCAGCAACTGATGAAAAACCTGACCGGTAAAGAGAAGGTGAAAGTGCTTTTGGCTCAGGCACTTTTCGGCAATCCCGACAATCTGCTGCTGGACGAGCCGACCAACGACCTCGACCTCGACACCGTCCTCTGGCTCGAAAACTATCTGGCCAACTTCGAGAACACGGTCATCGTCGTTTCGCACGACCGCCACTTCCTCGACAACGTCTGCACCGACATCGTCGACATCGACTACAACAAAATCCGGCTCTTCTCGGGCAACTACACTTTCTGGTACGAGAGCAGCCAACTCGCTCTCCGTCAGCAGGCTGCGCAGAATAAGAAGGCCGAGGAGAAGCGCAAGGAACTGATGGAATTCATTTCGCGATTCAGCGCCAACGTGGCCAAGTCGAAGCAGACCACAAGCCGCAAGAAAATGCTCGAAAAGCTTAATATCGAGGAGATTGCGCCCTCCACACGCCGCTATCCGGGCATCATCTTCACACCCGAGCGCGCGTCTGGCGACAAGATTCTGAACGTCAAGAATTTAAGCTACGAAATCGACGGCGAAGTGCTGTTCGACGACGTCAGCTTCAACATCGAAAAGAACGACAAGGTCGTCCTCCTCTCGCACGACGTGAGAGCCACCACCGCGCTCTACAAGATGATTAACAACGAGTTGCAGCCACGCACCGGCACCATCGAATGGGGGCAGACAATTACCAAGGCCTACCTCCCGCTCGACAACACCGAGTTCTTCGACAAGGACATGACCATCCTGCAGTGGCTCGCGCAGTTCTCGAGCAATACCGAAGACTACTTTCTGCGCACCTACCTTGGCAAGATGCTCTTCTCGGGCGACGACATCCAGAAGAGCTGCCGCGTGCTGTCGGGAGGCGAGAAAATGCGCTGCATGATAGCCAAAATGATGCTGGTCAACCCGAACTGCATCATCCTCGACCACCCCACCAATCACCTTGACATGGAGTCGATTCAGGCCTTCAACAACAACATGAAGACCTACCCGGGCAACATCATCATGACATCGCACGACCACGAATTTATCCACACCGTCTGCAACCGCGTCATCGAAATCACGCCCAACGGCACCATAGACAAGTACATGGACTTCGAAGAATATATGGAAGACGAGAAAATCAAGGAGTTGCGCGAAAAACGCTACGCCCGTCAGTGACGCACGGCACACGCCGCAACGCCCAGACGGATTCCTGAACGCCACACAGTCAGCAACAGTCGTAACCGGCTTGCTGACTGTTTTTTATCACCGCAAAACCGATACCACGTGAACACCGACACCACCGACATCTACCTGTGCCTGCCCTACTGCGGCTCCATCGGCCACTGGGCGCAACTGACCTCTGCGGCCAACATAAAGCTCGAAGCCTGTGACAGTTACAGCCGCCGCACCTGCCGCACGCGGACCACCATCATGGCGTCGAACGGACCAATCGACATTTCGGTGCCGGTGCACGCCGCCGACAACGCGCTCTACCGCGACGTCCGCGTCAACTACAACACGACCTGGAACGCACAGCAGAAACGCGCGCTCCGCTCGGCCTACAACAGCACGCCGTTCTTCGAGTTTTATGCCGACGACTTCTATGCGATTCTCGACAGACACCATAACTTCCTGTGGGACATGAACATGGAAATGATGGAACTGATAGCGTCGCTCATCAGCGTGCGGCTAAAATACTCGCTGACAGAGCAATACGTCGCCCACCCCGACGGCATCGACCTGCGCCGGGGCATCGAGCCCAAACGCCAGAGCATCATGACCGAAGGCATGAAGGAAGTTGGGTATTATCAGGTTTTCGAGAGCAAATTCGGATTCGTGCCCGACCTGTCGATACTCGACATGCTCTTCAATGCCGGACCCGAAACGCTGCTGCTGCTCAGGCAGATGCAAGGGAAATAAATGACCGCACAGAGCTAAAAAAACTGAGAAATGACAGACAGCACACTGCAACAGCTCATTGATTTGCAAGACAGCAAATATCGCGACTTCAGCATCCGCCTGATTCCCAACGTCGAACCCAAGCGCATCATCGGAGTGCGTGTGCCACAGCTGCGGGCGCTTGCCAAGCAGATGATTGCCGACGGCCGCGCTGCGGACTTCCTGGCCCGTCTGCCGCACAACTATCACGAAGAGAACATGTTACACGCCATGATTGTGGCGCAGCAAAAGACCGGCATCGACGCCGCCATAGCGCAGGTCGAGCGTTTCCTGCCGCACATCGACAACTGGGCCGTGTGCGACTGCTTCGGGCCCAAGATTTTTGCCCGGCACCACGAAACGGTGTCGGCCTGCACGCTGCGCTGGATGCGGAGCGACCACGCGTTCACCGTCCGCTTCAGCATAGTGACGCAGCTGCAATTCTTTCTCGATCAGCACTTTGACCCGCAGATGCTCACAATCATCGGCAGCATCGACAACCACGACTACTACGTCGACATGGCCAAGGCCTGGTATTTCAGCTTCGCGCTCATCAAGCAATACGAGGCCACGCTGCCCCTCTTTGAGCAGAAACGGCTCGACCGCACCGTCCACAACCTCTCGATTCGCAAGGCCATCGAGAGTTTCAGAATCAGTGACGAGCGCAAGGAACACCTGCGCACGCTCCGAATCAAATAACTGACAATCACGACGATATGACGAAAACATTCCGATTCACAATGGTGGCCGCATTGCTGGTCGCGGCGTCGGCTCTGGCAGCGGCGCAAACCCGGATCGAGCGCAGCCGGCTGCGGACCGACAGGAAATATACCGGCATTGCGCGAATCCGCCAGTACGACATCCGGTCGGCGCAGATTCCGGCGGCTTTCGACGGATTCCGCATGGCGTTCGCAACCGATATTCATTATCGCAGTCGCTTCGACGACAGGGAGTTGCAGGCCCTCGGCCTGGCCCTTGCCGACCTCGCGCCCGACGCGCTGCTGCTTGGCGGCGACTATCAGGAGGGCTGCGAATTCGTGCGGCCGCTTTTCGAGACGCTTGCACTCTGCGCCCCACCCTACGGCACGTTTGCAGTGATGGGCAACAACGACTATGAGCGTTGCACTCAGCTGATTACGTCCACAATCGACTCGCTCGGAATGCATCTGCTCGACAACGACACGCGCCTGATCGAAAAAGATGGCACGCACATCACCATTGCCGGAGCGCACAACACGTTCGGCAGCGTCGAGACCACACCGTCGCCCACCAACGCACTGCCCGACAGCGACTTCGTGGTCCTGCTGACACACACGCCCGACTATGCCGAAGACGTCGACATCAGCCACACCGACGTGGCTCTGGCCGGACACCTGCACGGCGGGCAGGTGACGCTTTTCGGGCTCTTCGCGCCCATTCTGCCGTCGCACCACGGGCAGCGTTTCCGCACCGGACTGCGCCGCAGCTCGGCCGGCATCCCCGTCATCATCAGCAACGGGCTCGGCACTTCAAGGCGGAAAATCCGCTTCTGCGCACCGACAGAAATCATTGTCGTCGTGCTGCATCACACCAATTAAAAACATCGGCTCAGGCACAAAAAAGTCTGACCGCCGCCCAACTATTCCGCTCCGCCGCCGAGGGCATCGCGCAGAGCTGTCTCTCGCTCGTTAATACGCTCAACACTGCCGTCCGCCTTATGATACAGAATTACTTTCCCTGTGGCATCGTCAGTCTTCTGCTCCATAGTCTGGAACAGATTGCCGAACGCTTCCTCCATCCACGCGGCATCGGAATCAAGGATATAAAGGACTATGAAATTGAAATAAACATCGAAAATTGTTTAGTAGTAACTTGTTGGTCGAATTAAATTAGCGAATATTTAATCTGCCCAATCGGACGTTGATTAACATAATTGACATATTGCATGAAAGTCATAGCGGCAATCTTACCTGCCA
>CALYZD010000051.1 GCA_945607565.1 uncultured Bacteroidales bacterium
CTCTATGCGCGGCTGCGCAGCGATCTGGAGCCCGAAATATTGAGGGTGATGTCGGGCGGACGCTACATCAACGGCCCCGACGTGGCGGCCTTCGAGGCCGAACTGGCAAGCTATCTGGGCACGCGCCACGTGGTGGGCTGCGGCAACGGCACCGACGCCTTGCGGCTGGCACTGATGTCGCTGGGCCTGCGCGAAGGCGACGAGGTCGTGACGCCGGCATTCTCGTTTGTGGCGGCTGCCGAGGCCATTGCGGCCTGCGGTCTGCGCCCGGTCTTTGCCGACATCGACCCCGACACCTACGGCATCAGCCCGCAGTCGCTCGAAGAGGTGCTGACGCCGCGCACGAGGGCCATCGTGCCCGTCCATCTGTTCGGGCGGCCGTGCAATATGCAGGCGGTCATGGACGTGGCCCGGCGGCACAATCTATACGTGATTGAGGATAACGCCCAGTCGATGGGTGCCGATGTGGTGGTCGACGGGCGCACGCACAAGGCCGGCACCGTAGGGCACATGGCCTGCACGTCGTTCTTCCCATCCAAAAATCTGGCCTGCATGGGCGACGGCGGTGCCGTGATGACCGCCGACGATGACCTTGCTCGCCGCGTGCGCCTGCTGGCCAGCCACGGCGCGGCGGTGAAGTATCACAATGAGATGATTGGGTTCAATTCGCGACTGGATAGCGTTCAGGCCGCAATATTGCGTGTCAAGCTGCGTTATCTCGACGAGTTCAACAGCCGGCGCCGGGCGGCTGCCATGGCCTATGGCAAGTCGATAGCGTCGGGGCGGGTGAGCCTGCCGCAGGTGCCCGCCGGGGCCGGCGCGCACGTCTTCCATCAGTACACGATGCGCGTTGCCGGCGGTCAGCGCGACGCTCTGAGGGAGCATATGCGCCAGCACGGCATCAGCACCATGATTTATTTCCCGGTGGCGCTCAGCGATTTGCCGGCCTATGCCCGGTTTGCGCCCAACGCCGACCGAATGATCAACGCCCGCAAGGCCACGGCCGAGGTGCTGTCGGTGCCGATGCACTCCGAGCTCGACGCCGCCGATGTGGCGGCAGTGGCTGCGGCCATCAATTCGTTTGACAATCAGCAGTAAACAATGGAAGAGAAAGCCTACATACACCCAACCAGCTGCGTCGACCAGCCTTGCTCCATCGGCGGCGGCACGCGCGTGTGGCACTTCTGCCACATAATGCAGGGCGCCACCATCGGCCGCGACTGCAACCTGGGTCAGAACGTGATGGTGGGACGCGGCGTCAGCATCGGCAACCGGTGCAAGATTCAGAACAACGTGTCGGTCTACGAGGGGGTGGTGTGCGAAGATGAGGTCTTTGTCGGCCCGTCGGTCGTGTTCACCAACGTCATCAATCCGCGCAGCTTCATCGAACGCAAGCACGAGTTCAGGCCCACCACCGTCAGGCGCGGAGCCACCATCGGCGCCAACGCCACGCTGGTGTGCGGGGTCGAGATAGGCAGCTACGCCTTTGTGGGAGCCGGCGCCGTGGTCACCCGCGACGTGCCGCCCTATGCGCTGATAGTGGGCAACCCGGCCGTCCAGCTCGGCTGGGTGTGCGAGTGCGGCAACCGCATCGAGCCCGCCGAAGGCGACGCCTGCACGTGCCCCGCCTGCGGCAAGCGGTTCGCCATGCGCGACGGCCGCGTCGGGCTGATTGACTGATTCTGATGTAGGAAGATTTAGGATATTGAAGATGAAGACAATACGATTTGCAATAGCCGGATATGGAATGATTGGCAAACGCCATGAGCGCCACATCAACGAAAATCCGTCCGCCCAGCTTGTGGCTGTGTGCGACATCCGCCCGCGCGAGCAGACCGCTTTCGGCGGCACCGCGCCCTACTACCCGTCGCTGACCGAAATGCTCCGCGCCGAGCGCGACCGCATCGACGTGCTCTGCATCTGCACGCCCAACGGTTTCCACGCCGAAATGTGCATCGAGGCTCTCGAAGCCGGATGCAACGTGCTGGTCGAGAAGCCGATGTCGCTCTCCACATCAGATGTCGACCGCGTGGCCGAAGCCGAGCGGCGCAGCGGCAGGCGCGTGTTCTGCGTGCTGCAGAACAGAATGTCGCCCCAGGTCGCATGGCTGCATCAGTTGGTCGAGACGGGCGTTCTGGGGCAGATATATATGGTGCAGGTCAATTGTTTCTGGAACCGGACCGACCGCTACTACACTCCCGGCCATTGGCATGGCACGGCCGACATCGACGGCGGGACGCTCTTCACTCAGTATCTGCACTTTGTCGATGTAATGTGCTGGATTTTCGGCGAGATAACGAACGTCCGCGCGTCTTTCCACGACTTCAACCATCAGACCACAACCGACTTCGAGGACAGCGGCGTGGTTAATTTCGACTTCGAGCGCGGCGGCACGGGCGTCCTGTGCTACAGCACCGCCATCTGGGACACCAATTTCGAATGCTCGCTGACGGTGGTGGCGCAGAACGGAACGGTCCGTCTGGGCGGACAATACATGAACGTGGTGAACTACTGCAACATACGCGACTACATAATGCCGCAGCTCCAGCAGCCCAACGCCCCCAACGACTATGGCGGCTATCAGGGCTCGGCCTCCAATCACGCCCAGGTCATCAGCAATGTCGTTGCCGAACTCAACGGCTGCAAGTCGGCCATCGCCACCCTTGCCGACGGCCGGATGTCGATTGCGACCATCGAAAAGATATACGCCTGCAAGTCCGGCGGCCAGATGTTCAGGCGGCTCCAACCGCCTGCGCCGGAAACCGTCGTGGCCGTCGTGGGGCTCGGCTATGTGGGCCTGCCCCTGGCCATGGCCTTTGCCGGGCGCTATCGTGTCGTTGCCTACGACCACAATCCGCAGCGCGTCGAGATGATGAATCGGGGCATCGACCCGAGCGGCCAGCTGGCGCCCGGCGATTTTGCGGGTGACATCACCTTCCACTCCGACCCGAGCGTCATCGGCCTGGCCGACTTTGTGGTGGTGACCGTGCCCACGCCGGCCGACACCTCCCACAACCCCGACCTCTCCTTATTATATAAGGCGTCGGCAACCGTCGGGCGGCATCTGCGCCGAGGCTCCACGGTGGTCTTCGAGAGCACGGTCTACCCTGGCTGCACGCTGGGCGAATGCGTGCCGATTATCGAGCGCGAATCGGGCATGAAGATGAACGTCGACTTCGGGGTCGGCTACAGTCCCGAGCGCATCAATCCCGGCGACGCCCGGCACACGGTCGGGCGCGTGGTCAAGGTGGTGTCCGGCAGCAGCGCCGAAGTGCTGGAGCGCGTGGCGCAGATCTACGCGTCGGTCATCGAAGCCGGAGTCTATCGGGCGCCGTCGATTGAGGTGGCCGAGGCAGCCAAGATTGTGGAGAACACGCAGCGTGATGTCAACGTGGCGCTGATGAACGAGGTGTCGGTCATTCTGTCGCGGATGAACATCAGCACTCACGACGTGCTCGACGCAGCCGCATCCAAATGGAACTTCGTGCGCTACACGCCCGGACTTGTGGGCGGACACTGCATAGGCGTCGACCCCTATTATCTCGACTTCAAGGCGGCGCAGCTTGGCTATCAGACGCATATAATCAATGGCGGCCGCTACGTCAACGACGGCATGGGTCACTATGTGGCCTCCACTACGGTCAAGAAGATGACGGCCGCCAGAATCGACATATGCCACGCCTCGGTGCTGGTGATGGGCATCACCTACAAGGCCGACGTCGGCGACATCCGCAATTCGCGCACGGCCGACGTGGTCGCCGAGTTCCGCTCCTTCGGCATCGCCGTCACCCTGACCGACCCTCTTGCCTCCGACGCCGAAGTGCGGGCGGCTTGCGGCATCGGTTTGCAGAGCAGCCCTGCAGGCCCCTACGACGCTGTGGTGATTGCCGTGCCGCACCGTCAGTTCCTCCGCTGGACGCGTGCCGACTTCGATGCCATCCTCAGGCCCGGCGCCGTGGTGACCGACGTCTGCGGATGTTTCCGCTCGTTGCTCGGCAGCGGCTACGATTATTGGTGCCTCTGAGCATCGGCCGCGCAGTCAGTGCCTTATGGCCGTTCGCAGGCCGATGCGTCCAGCAGTTCTCTGATTATCTTCATGCGGTCGGCGCGACGCGGCAGATAGGTGCCGCTCACGCTGTCGGCGCGCTCGGCCATGGCCAGCGACTTGTCGAGCAGGCTGTTGCGCACTGGGCAGTCGGGGCGGCATAGCGCGTCGCGATACATCAGTTCCGAAAGCATCTCGGCGTATTCGGCCTCGGCTCGCTCGCTCTCGACGTAGGCGGACAGCGCGTCGATGCCCTCGTTGCGGAAAAAACCGGCGTCGCGCCCGAAGAAATCCCCGTAGGCGCGGTCGATGATGAGCAGCGCGCGGTCGTGCCGTTTCTGTTCGGCGTGGTGAATGGCTTCGCCTATGGTTGCGAAAAAATCCTCGATAAGTTTCAGAATATAGTCCTGTCTGATCATGGCGTTTTTGTGCTTTTGGGCCGACCTCCCCCTTGGTCGACGACGTTCGTCAACGAAAAAGCGCCATTCGTCAATGCGTTCACCATCAATCAATGGCCGTTCGTCAACAGAAAATGCGAGTATATCAAAAGGTGGCCGGATAATTTTTTTGTTGTAAATGACGCAAATATATTTGTGTCGATGATAAGATAAACGATAAGAGAATATAACCTAAAAGAAACGAATTATGAAGATGCTTTTATTTTTGATCGGCGGTTTGTATCTCAGTTCGGCTGTGTTGGCAGAAGGCCGCGAGCTGGACAGCATTGTGACCACGTCGGTGGCAACCGATGGCAAGTCGAAGACAACGTTTATTTCTGATCCTTCGAATCAGATCAGCACGCAGGTGAAGCAAGTTTACGAAGACGGGCGTTTTCAGAATACGGAGAAGATCGAGACCATATCGGATTTCAATATGACGACGACCATCAGCTACGCTTTTGTCGACAGCCGCTGGATGCCGATGAGCAAGGTGATAGTGGAGCATACCGAAAACGGCTCGGAAATGAGCGAATCGGTCTACACGGCCGGAAGCGACGGCCACTGGATGCTGCTCTCGCACACCTCGCTGACCGATCTGAGCCAGGACAACGAAATGTGGAACGACGTGGTGTTCGACGCCAATGGCAACGAAGTGATGGTAGCCCGCTACATCTGGTCGGACTCGAACAAGGTTCGCGGCGTAGGCAAGAAAGTCTGCGAATACTCTGAATCCGGTCTGTGCGAAAAGCAGGTCAACTTCGAGTGGGTGGACGACAAGTGGATGGAAGTGAGCGTGTCGGACTACTACTATCGCGACCGCGACCTCGCCGGCAATATGATGGCCGAATAATTCGGCGTCAGATACTGACAGCCGCAGTGTTAGCTAAAATCAGTAACAACATATTTGCATATCAACGACTAATTCCGGGTAGGTTGAAAAGTTATCCCAATACCCATGAGTCAAAAAGCGAAAGATGCACAACGGCACCTTTCGCTTTTTTGTGTTCATGGCGTCTGGCTTGCGGAATGATTTGCGCCCCCGGCCGCCAATCCGCCCCTTTTTTAGCCGGTTGGTGCAAATTACGACCACCCGAAACGCTCATTTTAGCAAATTTTAACTAATTTGCGATGCAAAACTATGACCTAAATGAATGAATGCTTCAGACAGATAGTGGATGTGTCGAAGAGTGGCTTTGTCATTGAATATCAGCACAAAACCATTTTTCTTGGTTCCTGCTTTGCCGACAACATGGGCAGTCGGTTCGCTTCGGGACTGCTCGATTGTCTGACAAATCCCTATGGCGTGGCATTCAATCCGGCATCGGTGGGGCAGGCTTTGGAGCGCATGATGAGTTGCGCCCCGGTGGACGCCTCCGAGCTCATCGAGTGCAACGGTCTGTGGCATCACCCAGACTTTCATGGCTCGTTCTCGCGGCCCGGTGCCGATGAGGTTGTGGCGGCCGTCAACAGGGCTACCGCAGCGGCTCACGACTATCTGCGCGAGGCCGACAACGTGGTGCTGACCTTTGGCACGGCGTGGGTCTACCGCCTCAGGTCGACGGGCAGGGTGGTGGCCAATTGCCACAAGCTGCCCCAGGACCGCTTTGAGCGCGAGCGCCTCCGTGCCGACGACATCGCAGTCCGATGGCTCGGGCTTCTGGCCGATCTGAAGTCGTTCGGCAAGCCCAAAAACATAATTCTGACAGTCAGTCCGGTGCGGCACATCAAGGATGGTGCGCATGGCAATGCGGTCAGCAAGAGCGAGTTGCTGCTGGCAGCCGATGCCTTGGAGCGGTCGGGCGCGGTCTATTATTTCCCCTCGTTTGAGCTGATGATGGACGACTTGCGCGACTATCGTTTCTATGCCGACGATTATTTTCATCCGAATGCAATGTCGGTAAACTATATAATGTCGAAATTTATGGAGGCAACATTCGACTCGACGGCGCGGAGCTACCATGCTGAGGGCGCGGCCATAGTCCGCCGGCTCGAACATCGTCCGCTCAATGGCTTGACGGCTGAGTATGTGGTGTTTATGGAGCAGACGCTCGAACAGTTAAAAAAGTTAAAGGTCAAGTATCCCTTGGCTAACGTTTGCACACGCATCTCGGAACTCGAAAGCCAACTGTCGGGGCTAAAAGACATTAAACAATTATAATAATCCAAAACCTAAGTGTCTGCCACTTTGAATAGTTAGAATTAATTCCGTTATTTACAAAAGACTGAGAGATAGAACTCAATCCATATCCTTAATTAACAGTTAAACAAAATGAAGTACATCCAACTTGAAAATTCTAATTTAGTCAACTTAGAGTACTCGCTTTTCAAGGAAGTCCTGCGGACCAACCGCGCGGGAACCTATGCGAGCGCCTCGATTACAGGTTGCAACACTCGGAAATATCATGGTATGCTGGTGTGCCCGATCGAAGCATTTGGCGGTGAAAGCTATGTGCTGCTATCGTCGATGCAGTGCTCGGTCATTCAGCACGACAAGACTTTCAACTTAGGTCTTCAGCAATATAAAAACGAGCATTTCGACCCCAAAGGTCACAAGTATCTGAGCGAGTTCGAGTATGACCCGACATGCAAGTTGGTCTACCGTGTCGGTGGCGTCATTCTGTCGCAGGAGTTCATCCTGTCGGAAAACGAAAGCCAGATTCTGATCAAATATACGCTCGAAGACGCCCACTCGCCGACGTCGCTCAAGCTCAAGCCTTTCCTGGCGTTCCGCAGCATCCATCAGCTGACCCACGAGAACCTTCAGGTCAACACCCGATACAGCGAAGTGAAGAACGGCGCTAAGTTCTGCCTCTATCCCGGTTTTCCCGAACTGAACATTCAGGTGAGCAAGGCGGCCGAATACGTCCCCGTGCCCGACTGGTATCGCGATGTGGAGTACATCAAGGAGCGCTATCGCGGATATGGCTATCGCGAAGACCTCTATGTGCCGGGATATTTCGAGTTTCCCATCAAGAAAGGCGAGTCGGTGGTGGTTTCGGCGTCGCTCAGCGAGGTGTCGCCGTCGACTCTGAAGACGAAATTCACGTCGGAGCAAAAGAAGCGTCAGCCCAAGACCGACATGAAAAACATTCTGGTCAACGCAGCGCAGCAGTTCATCATGCGCCGCCCCGACTCGGTGATGCTGAAGGCCGGCTATCACTGGAAAGGCCCGCAGATGCGCGACATGCTGGTGGCACTGCCCGGTCTGTCGATTTTCCAGGACAACCAGTCGGTGTTCGCAAGCATTTTTGAAACGAGCCTGCCCAACCTGCGCCGCATCTACATCGACGACGCTGCGATGAACAATAGCTCGGTAGACGTGCCGCTGTGGTTCTTCTACTGCCTCAACGACCTGGAACGCTTCATGCCCAAGCATATAAAGGTGACCGAATATTACGACTTCATGAAAGACCTGCTCGAGCACTATCGCAACGGCATTCCCGGCAAGATGCATCTGCTCGACAACGGCCTGATCTACGCCCGCATGGAAGGCCAGCCGATGACGTGGATGAACTCGACGACGTCGTATGGACGCCTGGTGACGCCGCGCTATGGCTGCACGGTCGAGGTTAACGCTCTGTGGTACAATGCAATCGCCACGACGCTCGAAGTGGCGTTGCGCAAAAAGGACAAGGCGTTTGTGGAGCAGTGGACGCCGATGCTCGAGAAGGTCGGCCAGTCGTTCCTTGAGACATTCTGCGCGCCCGAAGGCTTCCTCTACGACTACGTCGACGGCAGCTACAAGGACTGCTCGATCCGCCCCAACCAGGTGATAGCCGCCGGCCTCAAGTACAGCCCGCTGAGCAAGGAGCAGAAAAAGACGATACTCGACGTGGCCGCCCGCGAACTGCTGACGCCCCGAGGTCTGCGCAGCCTCTCGCCACAGTCGCCCCAATATCTCGGCTCGATCGACGGCAACGAAGACGAGCGCGCACTGGCTCTGCATCAGGGCACGGCCTACCCTTGGCTGCTGTCGTTCTATGCCGACGCCATGCTCGAAGTGCATCGCAACAGCGGCATCGGCCAGCTGCGCCGGATAGTGAGCGATTTCGAAAGCGAAATGACTCAGCACTGTCTGGGCACAATCAGCGAGCAGTACAACGGCACGCCGCCCCATCAGGCCAAAGGCGCCATATCGATGGCATGGAACGTGGCCGCATTGCTCAAGTTGATTAAGTTAACCGAATAAAACCATCTCTTAGAAAAGAATCTATATGAAAGTATTAATGTTTGGATGGGAGTTTCCTCCTCATATCTCCGGAGGCTTGGGCACGGCGTGCTACGGCCTGACACGAGGTATGGCCAGTGTTCCCGATCTTGATGTGCTTTTTGTGGTGCCCAAGGCCTTTGGCGACGAAGACCATAGCAAGTTGGACGGACTGATAGGCGCAAATAACATTTCGGTTCTGAACAAAAAAATAAGGGTCAACAAGATGACCGAAAAGCTCGACTATATCGAAGTCGACTCCAAATTGGTGCCCTATGTTGACCCTGAAGAATATTGGCGCCTTTCGTCGCTGACGGTCGACGGCATCAGCAGGCTGGTGCAGACCGACAGCGAAGGCAAATTCCACTTCACCGGAACTTACGGGACGTCGCTCCTGCGCGAGATCAGGGACTATGCCATCGTGGCCAACATCATCGCTCAGGAGAACACCTTCGACGTCATCCACGCGCACGACTGGCTGACCTATCCGGCTGGCATCGCCGCCAAGGAAGCGACCGGCAAGCCGCTTGTCATCCACGTCCACGCCACCGACTTCGACCGCAGCGGCGGCAGCGTCAACCCGGTGGTCTTCGACATCGAGAAGCGAGGGATGGAGGCGGCCGACAAGATCATCACGGTCAGCAACCTGACGCGAAACATAGTGATTGAAAAATACGGCATCCCGGCCGAAAAGGTCATCACGGTCTACAACGCCGTGGACCCGCTCAAGCGCGAGATGAACGAATACAGCAAAAAAGGTCTCGACGACAAGATAGTCACCTTCCTTGGTCGCATCACCATGCAGAAGGGTCCGGAATATTTCATCGAGGCGGCCCACAAGGTCCTGCAGCGCATGAGCAACGTCCACTTTGTGATGGCCGGCAGCGGCGATATGATGGAAAAGATGATACGCCGCGCGGCCAGCCTCAAGATTATGGACAAGTTCCACTTCACCGGATTCCTGCGCGGACAGGATGTGTTCTCGATGCTCAGAATGAGCGACCTGTATGTGATGCCGTCGGTGTCGGAGCCGTTCGGCATATCGCCGCTCGAAGCCATGCAGAGCAACGTCCCGGTGCTCATCTCCTATCAGTCGGGCGTGTCCGAAATCCTGACCTACGCGCTCAAGACCGACTTCTGGGACGTGGACGCTATGGCCGATGCCATCTACGGCGTGCTGAACTATCCGTCGCTTGCCAAGACGTTCGCGAAATACGGCAAGGAAGAGGTCGACTCGCTCAAGTGGGAGAATTCGGCACACAAAATCAAAACTATCTACGATTCGGTTGTTAAACATTAAAACGATTTAAAATGAGACATATCTGCTTATATTTCCAACTGCACCAGCCAATTCGTCTGCGTCGCTATCGCTTCTTCGACATTGGCAATGACCACTACTACTACGACGACTACGCCAACGAGAGCGCCATCAACCGGCTTGCGCACACGTGCTATCTGCCGGCCAACAAGATTCTGCTCGATGCCATAAAGAAGCACAAGGGCAAATTTTCGGTGGCCTTCTCCATTTCGGGAACCCTTCTGGCACAGTTCAGAACATACGCGCCTGAGGTAATCGACAGCTTCAAGGCCCTGGCCGCCACCAAGCAGGTCGAGTTCCTCGCCGAGACGTCGGCACACTCGCTGGCCGCGCTGCGCAACGAGGAGGAGTTCCGCCGTCAAGTGGCCGAGCAGGTCAAGACCATCGAAGAGCTCTTCGGCCAGACGCCCACCGTGTTCCGCAACACAGAACTGATTTATTCCGACAGCCTCGGCGAGGTGGTTGCCAACATGGGCTTCAAGGCAATGCTGGCCGAAGGAGCCAAGCAGGTTTTAGGCTGGAAGAGTCCGAACTACCTGTATTGCAACTCGATAGAGCCTAAGTTGAAAGTTCTGCTCAAGAACTATTCGCTGAGCGACGACATTGCCCTGCGCTTTGGCAACAGCAGTTGGAGTGAGTGGCCGCTGACTGCCGACAAGTTCAAAGGCTGGCTGTCGGCTCTGCCAGAAAACGAAGAGCTCATCAACATTTTTGTCAACTACGAAACGTTCGGCGCCAACAACAAGCCCGAAACCGGAATCTTGGAATTCCTGAAGGCATTGCCCGACACCGTCTTGGCCGACAAGAACTTCGTGTTCCAGACACCGAGCAAGGTCGTGTCGCTCCTTCAGCCCGTGTCGGCCATCAACGTGCCCAACGCCACAAGCTGGGTCGACGAGGAGCGCGACACCACGTCTTGGCTGGGCAACGAGATGCAGAACGAAGCCGTGGACAAGCTCTATGCGCTCAGCGAGCAGATGCACAGCTGCGAAGACGCCGTGCTCCAGAAAGACTGGCAGTATCTGCAGGCCAGCGACCATTTCTACTACATGAGCACGAAGTTCTTCAGCAACGGCGCCAACAAGGCCTACGTCAGCCCGTATGTGACGCCCTACGAAGCCTTCATCAACTACATGAACGTCCTTTCCGACTTCGCGCAGCGCCTCAAGCACGCAATGCCCGGCTACATGGCCGACGCCGAGGTAGGCCAGCTGAAGTCGGCCATTGCCTACAAGGACGCTAAGATTGCCAAGCTCGAGGCCGAACTGGTGAAAGCCGGCGTGGCAGCCAAGCCCGCCAAGGCCAGGACGCCCCGCAAGAAGGCCGCAGACGACGAGAAAGCACCCAAAAAAGAGACAAAATCGATAGCAAAAACGAAGAAGTCAAAACAAGAATAACAAACTAAGAACATGAGTAAAGAGTCGAGAATTAAATTGACGCCGGAAATTTCCGCCGCGCCAATGTGGAAGACAATCGTAGTCAAATCAAAACTCCCGAAAGAATTGCAATGCCTTCACGAGTTGTCGCGCAACTTGTGGTGGTCGTGGAACTATGAGGCGATAGAACTATTCGAAAGCATCGATCCCGTGCTGTGGGAAGAGATGGAGAAGAGCCCTATCCTTCTGCTCGAAAAAGTTCCGTATGCGCGTCTGAATGAGCTGGTTGATGACAAGGTTTTTGTCGATAAACTGAAGTCGATCTATGCCAAGTTTACGGCCTACCTCAAGCGTCCGTTCGAATATAAGCCGTCGATTGCCTACTTCAGCATGGAGTATGGCATCTCGAACATCCTGAAAATCTATTCGGGCGGCCTCGGCATCCTGGCCGGCGACTATCTGAAGGAGGCTAGCGACAGCCGCGTCAACATGGTGGCAATCGGCCTCCTGTACCGCTACGGCTACTTCAAGCAGGAGCTGTCAATCAACGGCGAGCAGCAGGCAGTGTACGATCCGCAAGAATTCCAGACGCTTCCGGTCGAGGAGGTCCGCACCGACGACGGACAGCCGCTCTTCATTCCGATGAACTTCCCTGGCCGCCAGGTGCTGCTGAAAGTCTGGGTGGCCAAGGTCGGCCGCGTGCCGCTCTATCTGCTCGACACCGACCACTCGTTCAACTCGCCCGAAGACAGGCTGATAACCCACACGCTCTATGGCGGCGACTGGGAAAACCGTCTGAAGCAGGAAATGATTCTCGGCATGGGCGGCGTGCGTCTGCTCAACGCGCTGAATATCAAGAGCGACATCTACCACTGCAACGAAGGTCACGCCGCACTGCTCAACCTGCAGCGCCTTGTCGACCTGACCGACGACAACCTCAGCTTCAAGGAGGCGCTCGAAGTGGTGCGCGCCACGTCGCTCTTCACGACCCACACGCCCGTTCCAGCCGGACACGACAAGTTCGACGAGGGCCTGATTGGCAAATATCTGAGCCACATCCCGGAACTGCTCAACATCAGCTGGGAAGAGTTCATCAAGCTGGGCCGCGAAAACGACGGCAAATTCTCGATGAGCGTCCTTGCCGCGCTGACCTCGCAGGAGATGAACGGCGTTAGCTGGCTGCACGGCGAAGTTTCGAAAGAGATGTTCAAGCACTTGTGGCAGGGCTTCTCGGCCGACGAGCTGCACATCAATTATGTGACCAACGGCGTTCACTACGGCACATGGACAGCCAGCGAAATGCAGCGCTTCTACGAGGCCGAGCTCGACGACAATCTGCTCGACGACGTGTCGAACAAGGCATATTGGAACAAGATTCAGAGCATCGACAGCCGCATCATTTGGGATCTGCGCAAGGGTCTGAAGGCTAAGTTGTTCGACTATGTTAAGCATCGCAAGGCCTCGACGCTCAAGACCAACCAGGACCCTTCGAGCCTCATCGAGGTGTTCGACAGCATGGACTCGAACGTGCTGACCATCGGCTTTGCCCGTCGTTTCGCGACCTACAAGCGCGCCCATCTGCTCTTCACCGACCTCGAACGTCTGGCCCGCATCGTTAACAATCCGGAGCGCCCAGTCCAGTTCATCTTTGCCGGCAAGGCTCACCCTGCAGACGGCGGCGGTCAGGGTCTGATCAAGAACATTGTCGAGATTTCGCGCCGCCCGGAGTTCAAGGGCAAGATCATCTTCCTCGAGAACTACGACATGGAGCTGGCCAAGCGCCTTGTGAGCGGCGTCGACGTATGGCTCAACACGCCTACTCGTCCGCTCGAAGCGTCGGGCACCAGCGGCCAGAAGGCTGAACTGAACGGCGTGCTCAACTTCAGCGTGCTCGACGGCTGGTGGTTCGAGGGCTACAAAGAGGGTGCCGGCTGGGCTCTGACCGACAAGCAGACCTACCAGAACCCCAAGTTCCAGGACGAGCTTGACGCTGCCACAATCTACAGCATGCTTGAAAATCAGATTATTCCGCTCTACTACGACCAGGTGAACGGCGTGCCTGTCAAGTGGGTGGACTATATCAAGAACTCCATCTCGAAGATTGCGCCCAACTTCACGACCAAGCGCATGATAACGGATTATCTGAACAAGTTCTACATTCCGCAGTGCAAGCGTTCGGCCATCCTGAAGGCCGACAACTACAAGAGCGCCAAGGAATTGGCCGCATGGAAGGCTCACGTCAGCGAAGTGTGGGACGGCATCAAGGTTGTCAGCATCGACATGCCTGACATCTCGCAGCACGAGCTTGGTATCGGTGACGACTATAACATCACCGTGGTTCTCGAAGAAAACGGCTACAAGGCCGAGGAAATCGGCATGGAGATGGTCTTCGCAAGCGGTCAGGACAACAATTCGCTCAAGGTGTTCCACGCCGAGCCGTTCAAAATCAAGAGCCGCGACGGCCAGCTGGTGACCTACAGCGTCTGCCTGCACCTGAACTATCCCGGTGTCTTCAAATTCGGCATCAGAATGCACCCGAACAACGAGTTGCTGCCCAACAAGCAGGACTTCCCGCTGCTCAAGTGGCTCTGATTGCACTGATTTCTCATAGCGAGTGGTCGTCTCCTGGCGGGGACGACCACTTTTTTTTGAAGGCGGGCCGAGCGGCGCAATTGCCCATGCGACAATCGCTTATGAGCGTTCTGTTGTGATAGGATTAACAACGGAGAGTGCGTGTAAACAAAAAAATAACACGAAATGTTTGTAGGTGATGTTTTATGCACTATCTTTGCAACCGCAATCAGGGAGATAAGCCACGAAGGTGGCAGTCAAGATATACATTGCGGGGTGGAGCAGTTGGCAGCTCGTTGGGCTCATAACCCAAAGGTCATCCGTTCGAGTCGGGTCCCCGCTACACTGAGGAGAGTTGAGCAATCATCTCTCCTTTTTTTATTTTTGCAGGCCGGCCGGTCGGTCAGTCTGTCAGCAAAACGAAGTTGGAATATGGAAAATCAGAGGCGCAAAACGATCAACGATCCCATTCATGGTTTTATAACAATCAACAGCAGTCTGCTGCTCAGCATCTTGGATCATCCGTCGATGCAGCGGCTCAGGCGCATCCGTCAGTTGGGAATGACGAATCTGGTCTATCCCGGGGCGCAGCACACCAGGTTTCAGCACGCGCTGGGCGCCATGCACCTGATGTCGCTGGCCGTGGACACTCTGCGCAGCAAGGGGCATCACATCACCGACGCCGAGAAGGAAGCCGTGGAGGCCGCCATATTGATGCACGACATCGGGCACGGGCCGTTCTCGCACGCCCTGGAGCACAGCATCGTGGACTCGGTGGAGCACGAGCAGATTTCGAAAGTGCTGATGGAGCTGATCAACGATGAGGTCGGCGGCGAACTCGAGCTGTGCCTGAACATCTTCAAGAATCAGTATGTCAAACCGTTTCTCTATCAGCTCATTTCGAGCCAGCTCGACACCGACCGTCTCGACTATCTGAAGCGCGACAGTTTCTACACCGGCGTCATCGAGGGCACGATAGGGTCGGACCGGATAATCAAGATGCTCGACTTGCACGGCGGGCAGCTGGTGGTGGAGGCCAAGGGACTTTACTCGACCGAGAAATTCCTGATTGCCAGACGACTGATGTATCTGCAGGTCTATATGCACAAGACGGTCATCTCGGCCGAGAAGATGCAGATTCAGATTCTGCGTCGGGCCAAATATCTGGTGCGCAATGGGGTGGAGGTCTATGCGACGCCCTCGCTGTCATTCTTTTTGCACAACAATGTCGACCTCGATGCCTTTGGCGACCGCGAGGTGGTCCAGCAGTTCCTGATGCTTGACGACACCGACATCCTTGCTTCGATAAAGGTGTGGATGAGCCACAGCGACCGCATCCTCGCGTGGCTGTCGACGGCGTTCGTCAACCGCGAACTGTTCCGGACGCTCATCAGCCACGCGCCGTTCCCCGACGGTTTCGACGCCGAACTGAAGGCCAAGGTCAAGGCCGTCTATGGCGTGGACGACGACGAGGCGACCTATCTGGTCTATGGCGGTCAGCTGTCGAACAGCACCTATACGCACGATTCGGGCAATATTAACATCCTGTTTTCCAACGGACAAGTTCGGGATATTTCCGAGGTGTCGAGCGTCATCAGCGCCGTGTCGGAGAACGACTGCGGCCGGCGCTATTATGTGTGCTATCCCAAAAACATAGATAAAATGGCAGCCGATAAACTGAATCGTAAAATAATATTGTAACTTCGCGATGTTTTGGCAAGTCGTATCAGAAAAACGGACGCTTGCGAATTAATGAAAGAATATATGGAGTTTTCTGCCCAGCAAATTGCGCATCTCATCGAAGGAACGGTTGACGGCAATCCGCACGTTGTGGTGCGCAATGTGTCCAAAATCGAAGAAGGCAAAGAGCACACACTGACATTTTTTGCCAATCCCAAATACGAACATTTTGTCTATACCACAGCGGCTTCGGTGATTATAGTGAACGCCGATTTCGAGCCCTCGGAACCCGTGAAGGCCACGCTGATAAGGGTGCCAAATGCCTACGAGGCTCTGGCCAAGCTGCTTGAGATGTACGAGCAGATGCAGCCGCGCAAGACCGGCATCGAGCAGCCGTCGTTCATCAGCCCGACGGCCGAGGTGGGCGAGTTTGCCTATGTGGGCGCGTTTGCCTATGTGGGCGAGAAGGCAAAAATCGGCAAGAACGTGCAGATATATCCGCAGGCGTACATCGGCGACGGCGTCACGATTGGCGACGACACCATAATCTATGCCGGAGTCAAGATCTACAAAGGCTGCAAGGTGGGCGCGCGTTGCGTTGTCCATGCCGGCGCGGTGCTCGGTGCCGACGGTTTCGGCTTTGCGCCCGATGCCAACAACGTCTACAAAAAAGTGTCGCAGATTGGCAACGTGGTGGTCGAAGACGATGTGGAAATCGGCGCCAACACTTGCATCGACCGTGCGACCATGGGCTCGACATTCGTCCGCAAGGGCGTCAAGCTCGACAATCTGATACAAGTGGCTCACAATGTTGAGATTGGCGAGAACACTGTGATGGCCGCACTGAGCGGCGTGGCCGGCTCGACCAAGGTGGGCCGCAACTGCATGTTCGGCGGGCAGGTCGGCATTGCAGGCCATTCGCACATTGCCGACGGCACCAAATGCGGCGCGCAGACCGGCATCAACAATTCGGTGAAGAAAGAAAACACGTCGCTGTTCGGCTCGCCCGCCATGGATTATATGGACTTTAACCGTTCGTTCGTGATATTCAGGCGTTTGCCTGAGCTGAAGAAGCAGCTCGACGAGATGAAAAAGGAAATCCGGGAGATCAGGGAGTCGAAAGCCTGATGTAATCAAAAAAAGAAAGTTTGGCAGATGTCAGAAAAGCAGACAACACTAAAAGGTTCGGCATCGTTCAGTGGCAAGGGACTGCACACGGGCGTGTTTGTGAATCTCAGCATAAATCCGGCTCCGGCAGGGCACGGGTTCAAGTTCAGACGCATTGACCTCGACGGCCAGCCGGTGGTCGACGCCGTGGCCGAGAACGTGTCGTTCACCCAGCGCGGCACCGTCCTGACTGACAATTCGGGCGCAAAAATCAGCACGATAGAGCATCTGATGTCGGCGTTGCGGGCGTGCGGCGTTGACAATTGCCGCATCGACCTCGACGGACCCGAGGTGCCGATTCTGGACGGCAGCGCCAAATATTTCTACGAAGCCATCCGCAAGGTTGGCACCGAGGAGCAGGACGCCGAACGCGAATATTTCGTGGTCCGCCACAAGATGGTCTACGAGGACGCCGAGAAAGGCATCAAGATCATTGCTCTGCCCGACGAAGGCTTTGCTGCTCAGGTTAATATAGCGTTCGACGGCTCGGCGCACCTGGCCAACCAATATGCGCTCATCGAGTCGCTCGACGAGTACGAGTCGGTCTACAACTGCCGCACGTTCGTCTTTCTGCACGAAGTCCAGTTCTTGCTCAAGAACGGCCTGATAAAAGGTGGCGACCTTGAGAACGCGATTGTGATTGCCGACAACGAACTCACTCAGGCTGAGCTCGATGAACTGGCCGCTATGCTTGGCAAGCCGAGCGTCACGATACACAAATCGGGAGTGCTGAACAACATCGACCTGCAATACAGCAACGAGCCCGCCCGGCACAAGCTGCTGGATCTGGTGGGCGACCTTGCCTTGGTGGGCCGGCCTATCAAGGGACGGATAATAGCCACGCGGTCGGGGCACGGCTCCAACACCGAGTTTGCCCGCATGATGCGCAAGGAACTGCGTCGACAGGCGCTGCGGCCCGACGCTCCGCAATACGACCCGATGACGCCGCCCGTCTACGACATCAACGACATCAAGCGTTTCCTGCCGCATCGCTATCCGTTTCTGCTTGTCGACAAAATCATAGCCAAGGACGAGAAAAGCATTGTCGGCCTCAAGAACATCTCGGGCAATGAGCCTTTCTTCGAAGGGCATTTCCCTGACGAACCGGTGCTGCCCGGCGTGCTGCTTGTCGAAGCCATGGCTCAGGTGGGCGGCATATTGGTGCTCAGCCAGATTGAAGACGCCTCGCGTTACAGCACATATTTCCTCAAACTCGACAACATCAAGTTCCGCAAAAAAGTGGTGCCGGGCGACACGGTGCTCTTCAAGCTCGAGTTCCTCTCGGAAATCAGGCGCGGAATGGCTGACATGCGCGGCGTGGCCTTTGTGGGCGATACGGTGGTGGCCGAGGGCGAGTTCGTGGCGCAGATAATCAAGAATAAATAGTAAAATCAGAATAAAATATTTTTTTTAGTCAGTAAGAGATGATCCAACCATTGGCAAGCATACATCCTGAAGCGAAAATAGGAGAAAACGTAGAGATAGGTCCGTTTGTGACAATAGACAAAAACGTGGTGATTGGCGACGGTACTCGAATAATGAGCGGTGCGGTGATTTGCGAAGGCACGCGCATCGGCAAGAATTGCAGGGTGTTTCCGCACGCTGTGATTGGCGCTGTGCCTCAGGATCTTAAATTCAAGGGCGAAGAGACGACCTGCGAGATTGGCGACAACAACACCATCCGCGAGTTCGTGACCATCAACCGCGGCACGGCTTCGAAGGGACGCACCGTCATCGGCAACAACAATCTGCTGATGGCATACGTGCACGTGGGTCACGACTGCATCCTGCACAACGGCCTGATAATCTCCAACTCGTGCCAGTTTGCCGGCGAAGTCGAAATTGACGACAACTCGGTGATAGGCGGCGGCTCGCTGGTGCACCAGTTCACGCACATCGGCTCGTATGTGATGATTCAGGGCGGAACGCGGCTTGGCAAGGACGTGCCGCCCTACGTGATGATTGGCCGCGAGCCGGCCTGCTACGAGGGCCTGAACCTTGTGGGCCTCAAGCGTCGCGGATTCACCGCCGAGCAGATAGCGTCGATACAGGAAGTCTATCGCAATCTGTATATGATGAAAATGAATACGACTCAGGCACTTGAGGCCATCGAAGCCAATGTGCCCGAAACGGCCGAGCGCAAGATGATTGTCGATTTTGTGAGGGCATCGCAGCGCGGCATCATCCGTGCGTCGCGCGACTGAATGAGTTGAAAAGAAACGTGCCGGCCTGATGCCGACACAATAGGGAGCACCGTTTTGCGGCGCTCCTTTTTTTGTGCCATAGCCGGCCGTGAGCCAATCCCCGCATTCCTCTAAGGTTACACGAGTCTGTCAGCCGCTTTTCTGAGAATCTTAAAAAGTGTAAACTG
>CALYZD010000052.1 GCA_945607565.1 uncultured Bacteroidales bacterium
TTGTGGTGCAATCGGTTCGCCGTCGGGGTGCGCTGGCGTGCGGCCTACTGAGCCGGAGCGGGTGCGGCCTGCTGGGCGGGCTTGCCAAGCAGGATGGTGTCGATGAGCTGCTGCAGGACCTCCTTGGGCAAGGCTCCCTGAGCCATCTGCGGCGTGCCCTGAGCCGGCACGAAGAGTAACGACGGTATGCTGTGGATGCCGAAGGCGGCGGCCACTTCGGGCTCGGCCTGCGTGTTGAGCTTGTAGACGTAGACCTGCCCGTCGTACAGGCGCGCAAGCTCCTCGATGGTCGGGCCAAGGGCACGGCACGGACCGCACCACGGCGCCCAGAAGTCGACCAGGCAGGGCTTGTCGCCGGCATATTTCCATTGGTTGGCGTTGGTCTGGTAGTCGTAGACGCGCGCCTTGAAGTCGGCCGTGGTCAGGTTGACGGCGTAGTGGCGCGTGTTGTCTTGGGCGTGGGCAAGCGTGCCTGCCGCAAGCATCAGCATCATTAAGAATCGTTTCATCAGCGTTCAATTTGGCTTCAAAGATAGTGCAAATAGCGCTCCGCATGACGGTCGGCCGCACGGAATTTGAACGCCGGCCGGCAACTAATCGCCTGGGCGCGGACTTTGATTGTGAATTTGGAGCCATACGTTGAATAAGTGCCGGCGTGCGGCGGCATGGCCGCTCAGTCCCGTACAATTTTATTAAATTTGCGCGCAAAAATACCAACATCTGCACAAAGCGATATGAAGATAGCACTGATAGGATATGGCAAGATGGGCCAGACCATTGAGAAAATAGCCATCGAGCGCGGACACAGCATTGTCTGCAAAATCGACATCAACCAGACCGACACATTCGACAGTCCGCAATTTGCCGAGGCCGACGTGGCCATCGAATTCACTGCCCCGACCGTGGCCTACGGCAACTACCTCAAGTGCTTCGAGCGGAACAAGCCGGTGGTGTCTGGCACCACGGGCTGGCTCGAGCATCTGGACGACATCCGCAGCCGCTGCGCCGACGGCAGCCAGACGTTTTTCTACGCGTCGAACTACAGCCTGGGCGTCAACATATTCTTCGAGCTCAACCGCCGCCTGGCTCAGATAATGAACCGCTTCGGCGAATACGGCGTGGAAATTGAGGAGACACACCACATCCACAAGCTCGACGCCCCGAGCGGCACGGCCATTTCGCTTGCACAGGGCATCTGCGACAACATGGACCGCAAGAACGGCTGGACACTGGCGCCCGAAGAGCGCGCCGACGCCGTCAGAATCACCGCTTTCCGCGAGGGCGAAGTGCCGGGCATCCACACCATACGCTACGAGTCGGCCGACGACCTCATCAGCATCACGCACAGCGCCAAGTCGCGCCGCGCGCTGGCCTATGGCGCCGTGCTGGCCGCCGAGTTCACCATGGGGCGCAAGGGATTTCTGCAAATGAAGGACATGCTCAGTTTCTGAACCCAAATCTATCCGACAACACATGAAAAACAACGAGACCAACAACCGTCATCACGCAAGCCTGCGCGAGCGCATCGGCCTGATGACCACCTTCAAATGGATAAAAGCCGGCATCGGCATCACCGTCTACCTGCTGTTCGTCATCTGGATAGGCAACTACTGGCTCCTGCTGGGGCTGCCGCTGGTGGCCGACGCCTACATCACCAAATATGTGCCGTGGGGATTCTGGAAACGACGCAAAGACGGCCGGAAACCGTCGGTGCTGGTGGAGTGGATTGACGCGCTGGTGTTTGCACTGGTGGCCGTCTACATCATCAATCTCTTTCTGTTCCAGAACTATAAGATTCCGACCAGCTCGCTCGAAAAGTCGCTTCTGGTGGGCGACCACCTCTTTGTGAGCAAGGTCAGCTACGGACCGCGAATGCCGAACGCACCCATATTCTTCCCGCTGGTTCAGAACACGCTGCCGCTGGCCGACTGCAAGTCGTATGTCGAGTGGCCGATGTGGGGCTACAAGCGTCTGGCCGGCCTCGGCACCGTGGAGCGCAACGACATTGTGGTCTTCAACTTCCCGGCGGGCGACACGGTCTGCTTCAACGTCACCAACCCCGACTACTACACCATCCTGCTGGGCGAAGGCAGCAGCTATCTGCGCATGCACCCCGAAAAGCTCGAAGGCATGACGTTCGCCAACTCGTGGGAACGCAACCACTACCTGATGGACCTGGGACGCAAGCAGATAGACTTCAAGAAAAGCGCCTACGGCGACATCATCTGGCGACCCGTCGACAAGCGCGACAACTACGTCAAGCGGTGCATAGCGCTGCCGGGCGACACGCTTCAGATCATCCACAACCGGACCTACATCAACGGACAGCCGGCCGAGGAGCAGGAAAACATGCAGCACAACTACTATGTGTCGACCAACGGCGTGACGCTCAACGACAAGTTCTTTGAGCGGCTCGGCATATCGAACGAGGACAGAGCGCGCGGCGGCATCGGCCCCAACTACTACCTGCCGCTGACCGAGGCAAAAGCCAGGCAGGTGGCGCAGATGCCCGTCATCACAAGCATCACAATGGCCGAAGAGCAGCCCGACTCCACAGGCATGAGCGTCTTCCCCTACAGCACCGACTACCCGTGGAGCCGCGACAACTACGGCCCCATCTGGATGCCGCAGAAAGGCGCGCGAATAGCCCTCGACACCAAAAACGTCATGCTCTACGAGCGCATCATAACCGCCTACGAAGGCAACACGCTCGAAGTGCGCGACGGCCGCATCCTGATCAACGGACAGCCGGCAGACCACTACACGTTCAAGATGGACTACTACTTCATGCTGGGCGACAACCGGCACATGTCGGCCGACTCGCGCTACTGGGGCTTTGTGCCCGAAGACCACATCGTGGGCAAACCCATCTTCGTGTGGCTCTCGCTCGACCCCGACAAGCCCCTGCTGAGCAGCATCAGATGGAACCGATTCTTCATGAGCGTGCACCCATAGCAGGCATCAGACCGCACAGCACAGCATCGGGGAGGCCGTCCGGGTTCTCTCCGATGCTTTCTTATCCCAAAGCACCGACATCCCCGAAAACATGAAATCGCAATCGACACTTGCACGCGCATTCCGATGCACCAACCTCATCCTCCCCGTCCTGATGGTCGCCGTCTGGATCAAGGCCTACACTGCCATACCCATGCTGGCACTCGTCGCCTACGTCTACATCAGCCGCCGACGCTTCGACTACCTGCGCCGACGCTTCTGGACGCTTAGCCGCCGGTGGCGCAACGCGGCATCGTGGGTCGTAGCCGGACTGTGCGCAGCCCTGGCCGCACACGTCACCCTCACATGCTTCGTCACCTTCGCCTACGTCGACTTCTCGGCCGTCGGCCCCGACACCGAGCCGCGATGGACCGTCATCAACAGACTGCACTACGGAGCCGCACGCCACGCCGACGACGTCCGCCGCTACCACCGCACCCACGCCACATCGCACATCAAGCGGGGCGACGTGGCCATAGTGGACATGTGGCAGGCCACTGGGCGCCACGACGGCTGCCGCTACAAAGCCTTCCGCATTGCCGCCCTGCCCTCCGACACCATCGCCATCAGCGGCGGCCTGACCAGCGTCAACTCGCAGCCGTCGCCCACCGACCTCCACGCCACCGACCGCTTCAGAATGCGCAAATACACACCCGTGGCCGACCGCCGCGCCATCATCCGCACCGCCACGCACAGCATGGTCGACGACGAGGGCGAAACCGACCTGACAATGCCCGTGAGCCAAGCACGGCTCTGGAAAAGATACGTCTACTCGAAAGTGCCGGCAAACTATCCCGACCGGCGGATGTTCGTGCACCACAACGGCATCCTGCTCTGGAACGGCCAGAACCTCGGCCCGATGCTGATGCCGCACAAAGGCCTGACAATGAAAATGAACCACACACTGACAGAAGCCTACCGGACCATAGTGGCACGGCACGAAGGCCGCACCATCGAAGCCGGCACAACCCACACCTTTGCCGCCGACTACTATTGGCTGACCGCCGACAACCGCCCCGACGCCATCGACAGCCGTTTCGTGGGCCCCGTACCCGAGAGCTGCATCGTGGCGCGCGAAGACTGAAAACGAAAAAAAACATCCGCAACGCACATTGGCATTGCGGACGCTGTGGCTTGGCTTCGGGCAGCGCAGAATGCAAGCGACTAAAATTCGAACCCACATATCCGTTTTTTTTCGGACCAATTTTTCCGCGTTTGGAGCAGATAGTATATTATTGCGCCGCAAAACACAAAAAAACAGACCGACATGAAAATAGCTGTTCCGACAAGAGATTCGGTTGTCGACAACCACTTTGGGCACTGCGCCTGCTACACCATCTACGAAATAGCCGACAACAAGATTGTGGCGCAATCGACACTGCCGTCGCCGGGCGGGTGCGGCTGCAAGTCGAACATAGCCTCGGTGCTCCACGACATGGGCGTGAGCGTGATGCTGGCCGGCGACATGGGCGACGGCGCGCTCAACAAGCTGAACGCCAGCGGCATCAAGGTCGTTCGCGGATGCAGCGGCGACACCGCCGACGTGGTCAGGAGCTATCTGGCAGGCTTCATCCTCGACTCCGGCATATCGTGCTCGGCCCACGCCGACGGACACGTCTGCAACCACTGAAAGCCGCCGCGCGAGTGCACCCGTCAGGCGGCTGGAAATGAAGCGGAAACGACACCGCCCACGCCGGTCGGCAACTGCGGCCGAAAGCGCGCTGTGGGAATTTATTCAATTTGCATTGCAACATAAACAAAGTTTCTATATTTGGCGTGATAAAACTTAAAGTCATGACAAAATCTAAACCACGCATTATCAAAAACTTCGAGAAATTGAGCGATGAACTGCGCGAAGAAATCAGCGCGCTGTATCCCAATGGATTCGGAGCCGCAATCCAGACATTCGACATTGGCGGCGGGCGCTTCATGAGCGCATTGCCCTACGAGACAGACGAATACTGCTACCTCATAAAATTCCCCGTCAAAGAGCCTGAAGACATTGACGAGAACATCCCGGTGGAGGAAATGGACATCGACGACAGCGCCGACGACAGCGCCGACGACGACAAGATAGAAACGAGCATGGGCAGCCTCGAAGACCTCGAAGCCGCCGACGAAAACTAACCCCAAACCCAAGCACGCATGCGAATAGTATTCATGGGCACGCCCGAGTTTGCCGTCGAAAGCCTGAAGGCGCTGATGGACGCCGGGCACGACATAGCCGCCGTGGTGACCATGCCCGACAAGCCTGCCGGCCGCGGACAGAAGACAAGCCAGTCGGCCGTCAAGACCTTTGCCGTGGAGCACGGGCTCAAAGTGCTTCAGCCCGAAAAGCTCAAAGACCCCGCCTTTGTCGACGAGCTGCGCAGCCTCGGGGCCGACCTGCAGGTGGTGGTCGCCTTCAGAATGCTGCCCGAAATAGTGTGGAACATGCCGCGCTACGGGTCGGTCAACCTGCATGCGTCGCTGCTGCCGCAGTATCGCGGAGCCGCGCCCATCAACTGGGCCATCATCAACGGCGAGACGCAGACGGGCGTCACCACCTTCAGGCTCAAGCACGAGATAGACACGGGCGACATCATGATGCAACGCAGCATCGACATCCTGCCTGACGACAACGCCGGAACCATCCACGACAAGCTGATGACGATTGGCGGCGAAATGATTGCCGAGACCGTCAGGCGGATTGAGGCCGGCGAAATCGAAACGGTGAGTCAGGACATGACCGACGACGGACGGCTGCGCACGGCTCCCAAAATCTTCAAGGCCGACTGCCGCATCGACTGGACGCGCACGGCCGAGCAGATACACAACCTGGTGCGCGGGCTCTCGCCATATCCGGCCGCATGGAGCACCCTGCACGACGCCAATGGCAACGAACTGGCAGTCAAAGTATTCGCAACCCAAACCGACACAAGACGGATAGACTGCGGACGGATAGAGACGGACGGGAAAACGTATCTCAGAGTGGGCTGCGCCGACGGCTCAATCGCAATCAGGGAAATCCAGCTCCCGGGCAAAAAACGGATGGACGTCAGGCAGTTCCTGCAGGGCTTCCACTTTGCCGACAATGCGAAATTCGACTGAACATCTGCCGCACATATCGGGCCGGCAATGTGACATTTGTAACCGAAAGACTACATTTGCACCGAAAATTCATCAAAAAGCCGGACCAACCATGAATAGAGCACTTCTTATCATCGCCTTGCTGTGCGGCGTGTGCCTGACGGCGAGCGCGCAAGGATACAGCTACTACGAAAACAGCCAATTCGACTTTTTCCAGCGCCAGATGTACCGGCCGGGCATCAAGTCGCTGCACTCGTCGCTGCGCAGCTATTCGCTCGACGAACTGCGCCAGGTGTTCGACACCGACTCAGCGCTCTACGACGGCATCAGCGTGCCCGACAAGAAGATGAACATCTTCCGCCGATTCCTGCACGGCAACCTGCTCGAATGGAGCGACGACGACAAGGCCGTGGCCATCAACCCGTTCTGCGACTTCCAGATGGGCAAGGACGGCAATCTGAACACCTACACCAACTCGCGAGGATTCATGGTGGACGGGCACCTTGGCAAAAACTTCTGGTTCTACATGGACTTCAGCGAGGTGCAGGCCCGCTACCCTGACTACTACAAAGAATACATCAAAGACCGCCAGACCGTGCCCGGCCTGGCCAACACCAAATGGACCGACAGCGGCGACAGCGACTACGAGGTGGCCAACGGCTACGTTGCCTTCAGAGCCTTCAGATGGCTCGACTTCTGCATCGGCAAAGGCAAGACCTTCATCGGCGACGGATACCGCTCGATGATGCTCTCGGACGTGGCGCCGGCCTACCCCATGATCAGGATGAACGCCACGTTCTGGAACGTGAAATACATGTTCATGATCAGCCAGCTGCGCACGCACGAGAATCAGCATGTCAGCAACAACGCCTACCACGTCAAATATGCCGTCACACACTATCTCGACTGGAACCTGTGTGGGCGGCTGTCGCTCGGGCTGTTCGAGAACGTGACGATGGCCAACCGCAACGCAGCCGGCGAATACCGCGCCTTCGACTGGGAATATCTCAACCCGTTCATCATCCTGCAGCCCGGCGAATACAATGCCGGCTCGCCCGACAAGCTGCTTGTGGGCCTCAACACCAAACTCATCCTCTCGAAAGGACTGACGCTCTACGGGCAGTTCGTCCTCAACGAGTTCAGAGTCAAGGAACTGTTCTCGAACAGCGGATGGTGGGCCAACAAATATGCCTATCAGATCGGAATGCGCACCACCAACCTCTTCCGCATCAGAAACCTCGACGTACTGGCCGAATACAACCATGCCCGGCCGTTCATCTACACGCAATACACCGCGCTGTGCCCCTACACGCACCACGACCAGCCACTCGCACACCCGCTCGGAGCCAACTTCAAAGAAGGCGTCGGCATAGCCAACTATCGCTACAAACGCCTGATGCTCAGAGGACAAATCAATATAGCCAAATACGGCGCCGACACCGATTCGACATTCTACGGCCACGACATCCGCCGGCCGAGCGACGACCGCACGACCGACTACGGCCACACTACCGGCCAGGGCGTGAGGACCGACCTGCTCTATGCCGACGGCTCGGTAAGCTTCCTGATCAACCCGCGCTGCATGATGAACATAGCCATCGGCGGCCGCTACCGACGGCTCAAGGACGACGCCCACACCGAAGAGTCGAAGCACTTCTACGTGGCGCTGCGGTGGAGCCTCAAGAACCTTTACTACGACTTCTGAAAAACATCTCAATACAACTAAAAAAACGGAACATCATGGATAAGAACGAAATCGAACAGATCTTGCGGCACGAAGCCGAAGCCGTCCTCAACATTCCCGTCACCGACGGATTCGGCAAAGCCACCGAAATACTGCACCGGCAAGTGCATCAGCTGGGCGGCAAGGTCATCATGAGCGGAATGGGCAAGGCCGGCCAGATAGCCGTCAACATCGCCACCACGTTCTGCTCCACCGGCACGCCGTCGGTCTTCCTGCACCCGGCCGAGGCACAGCACGGCGACCTCGGAGTGATGCAGCCCAACGACGTGATGATTCTGATATCCAACTCCGGAAAGACACGCGAAATAGTCGAGCTCGTGACACTTGCACGCGGACTGTATGCCAACGTGCCGATAATCGTCATCACCGGCAACCCCGACAGCCAGCTGGCAGCCGAAGCCGACGTGGTGCTCCCCACCGGCAACCCCAAAGAAGTCTGCGCGCTCGGCCTGACGCCCACCACGTCGACCACGGCAATGACCGTCATCGGCGACATCCTGGTGGTGACGCTGATGAAGAAAATCGGCTTCACCAACGCCGAATACGCCAAGCGACATCACGGCGGCTACCTCGGCAACAAGTCGCGCGAGCAGGCGCAGGACGACAAATAATCAACACATCGGCTCCCTAAAAAAAATCAGGTCATCATGGCACAATTCGACTGGACAATACTGCAGAACGGATGCGACATCCGCGGTGTGGCAATGAACGGCATCATCGGCGAAGAAGTGACACTCTCGCGCGAGCGCGTCGGAATAATCGGCGACGCCTTTGTGCGATGGCTTTGGAAACGATGCGGCGAAAAGTCGCTGCGGATAGCCATCGGCATGGACTGCCGCATCACCAGCCCCGACTTCATGGAGGAGCTCGAATACCAGATAACCAAGCTCGGCTGCGACGTGCTCAACTGCGGCCTGGCCTCGACGCCGGCCATGTTCCTGAGCACCAACAACAAACGCATCGGCGCCGACGGGGCCATAATGATAACCGGAAGCCACCAGACATTCAACCGCAACGGCCTCAAGTTCTTCATCCCGAATGCCGACGTCAGCAGAGCCGACATCAGCGAGATTCTGCTGATAGCGTCAATCAATGACAAGACACAGCCATCGAAGGAAAAAGGACAGACGCACATCACCAACCTCATAGCGTCATACGCGGCCGTGCTGCGCGAGAAAATATGCGCCGACATCAACGACCGCGACGACTACAACCACCCGCTGCGAGGCTTCAGAATAATAGTGGACGCGGGCAACGGAGCCGGCGGATTCTACGCCCGCCGCGTGCTCAAGCCGCTCGGCGCCGACGTGTCGGACAGCCAGTTCCTTGAGCCCGACGGCCGCTTCCCCAACCACGTGCCCAACCCCGAAGACTACGAGTCGATGCACTCCATCTCGACCGCCGTCAGATACCACTCGGCCGACCTCGGCCTGCTCTTCGACACCGACGTCGACCGTGTGGCCGTGGTCGACAGCAACGGGCGCGAGATATTCAGGAACGAGCTCGTTGCGCTGGCATCGGCCATCGTCCTGAGCGAGCACCCCGACACCACCATCGTCACCGACTCAATCACGTCCGAGGGGCTCGGATATTTCATCACCCGAAAACTGAACGGACGCCACCGGCGGTTCCTGCGCGGATACCGCAACGTCATCAACGAGGCCATCAGGCTCAATGCCAACGACGAAGAGTGCTGGCTGGCCGTCGAGACGTCGGGCCACTCGGCCTTCAGAGAGAACCACTTTCTCGACGACGGCGCCTATCTGGCCACCAAAATCGTCATCAAGATGGCACAGCTGCGCCGCGAGGGCAGGCATCTGTCGGACCTTATCAGCGAACTGCCGATTGCCAAAGAAAGCCGCGAATATCGCATCCACATAACAATGAGCGACTTCAGCCGAGTGGCCTCGGAAGTGATGGCGGCGCTGAGGCTCTACGTGGCCCAGATGCCGAACTGGGAGGAGGTGAACCAGAACTACGAAGGGCTGCGCGTGATGTGCAATTCGGACACCGAAAAGGGCTGGTTCATGCTCCGGCTGTCGCTCCACGAGCCCGAACTGCCGCTCAACGTCGAGTCGGATATCGAGGGCGGCTTGGACAACATCATGAAACGGCTGAAGCAATTCTTCAGAAACATCAGCGGCATCGAATATTCTGATCTTCAGTGAGCTATCCGCGCCGAAGCCTCGATGCCGGCGCGAATGCCTTCGTCGTAGAGCGCGGCAAGGCGACCGGCGTCGCTGGTGCAGCGGCCCACGCCGAACGTGTCGGACGGGCGGACGACAAGCAGGCGGCCCGAGGCTTCGAGCTGCTCGATGAAGTCCATCTCCGAATTGTAGCGCAGGTTGCGGAAGCGCAGGGCATTTTTCAGTCGGGGGAAACGGCGGTAGACGAACCATGGCAGACGGATCTGGCGCAAGGGCTTGCGAAAGCCGCGCTTCTGCGTCAGCACCACCACGCAACGGTCGTTGCCGTCGGCCAGGGCGCGACGCACCGGAATGGAGTCGCACACGCCGCCGTCGACGTAGAAACGCCCGTCGACACGGCCCATCGGGCACAGCACTGGCAGAGAGCACGAGGCGCGCACCACAGCCGTAAACCTTTCGAAATCAGACATTTCTTCGAGATACTCGGCCTCGCCGGTCTCGGCATTAGTGGCCGTGGCCACAAAACGCACGCCCGAATTGCGATACACCTCAAAATCAAACGGATAGTAGCGTTGCGGATATTCGTTGAAAAGAAAATCGAGGTCGATGACGCCTCGGCCGGCAAGAAGATGCCGCAGCCCGATGTAGGGCCTGAGCGCAAGCAGGTCGATGTTGCTGAAGCGCGTGCGGCCGCGCTGCCGCGACACGAACGACACGCCCGCGCTCGCACCGGCCGAAGTGCCTATGACATAAGGAAATGTGATACCCGAATCGATGAAGCTATCCAGCACGCCCGCCGTGAACGTGCCGCGCATTCCGCCGCCTTCGAGGACGAGCGCCGAATAATTCTGTGTTTTCTGATCGGACATAAACTTCAAGCATTTTGCGCCGTCAGCGCCTGTGCGACAAAGGTATACGGAAGCAGAACCGCGCGCCTTGGGTATACGACGAGTCGAGCCAGATTTTGCCGCCGAACTTTTCGACAATCATCCGGCACAGCGACAAGCCCAGCCCCGTGCCCTGCACAAATTCGTCGACCTTCTCGAAACGCATGAAAATGCGCTCGATCATTTCGGCCGGGACGCCGCGGCCGGTGTCGGACACGCTGAAATTCATCGCGTTGTCGTCGAACGACAGTTCCAGATTGATGTGACCTTCACGAGTGAACTTGCAGGCATTGGTCAGCAGGTTCACAATCACCTGCCCAAGTTTTTGCGGGTCGGTCTCGACCTCGCGGCTGCTCTCGGCGCACACGAAATTCATCTTCACGCCGCTCTGCGCCTGCCCTTCGACCGACAGCAGCATGTTGCGGCTCAGGTCGACCACGTCGGTCGGGGCGTAGGCGAACTGCATGCGGCCCGACTCGAGGCGCGACAGGTCGAGGACGTCGTTGATGATTCCGAGCAGAAGCTGGGAATTCTTGTTGATAAGCGACAGGAAAAGCTCCTTCTCTTCGGGCGTGTTTTCGGGCGAACATATCAGCCCCGAAAAGCCGACAATCGCATTGAGCGGCGTCCGGATTTCGTGACTCATGTTGGCCAGAAAAGCCGATTTCATCCGGCTTGCCTCCTCGGCCTTGTCGCGCGAGATGCGCAGCTGCGACTCTGATTTTTCGAGCTTGTCTTTCAGAATCTTGAAGCGGAACATGAAATACGTCAGCACGAAAATCAGGAAAGCGAGGAGCACGATGACGCCTATCACAATGGTAAACAACATCTTGTGCTCGGCCCAAAGCGACATCTGCTCGTTGATGAAAATAGAATTGGCGGGCAGACGGCTCTTGTCGATCTTGTAGATGTCGAGCAGGCGGCAGTCGAACGTCGCCTCGTTTTCGACAAAAGTCTTGTAGTTCGACATCTCGGCAATGTCGACCCTGCCCAGCAGGACATTGGCACACTTGCGGGCCAGGATACTGCCATAGTTACCATAGTGCGGCGAATAACCACCTATGCAACAATATTTTAACCCCATAGCGCTGAACGTGAAGACAGGCACGTTGAGCGTCGTCTCGTCGATGAGCAGATGGATGGAATTGGACAGGTAGTAGTTCTCGTTCTGGTCGATGCGCCACGTGCCGAGCAGCAGGATCGTGTTGGGCGGCAGCTTCGATATTCGGTCGGTGATGGTGAGGGCCGACGAATAGCGCCCGTCGAGCGGTATGTATCTGAGTTGCGGATACTTGCGACTGATAATGTCGCGCGTGTATGCACTCATGCAGACGCCGCCGAGCGAGTTGTCGGTCAGCATGGCGATGTTGGTCGTGTTGGGATAGAGCGACAGAATCAGATTGATGTTCTTCTCCACGTCGTAGTCGTAGAGAATGCCTGATTTATACTTGATTTTCGTTATGTCGTCGAAGCCGAAAACGGTCTGCTCGTTGGATGTGTCGGCGCTGTCGTCGGGCAGATTGATGAAATTGTTGCTCACCATGCCGCAGATGACGGGGATGTCGGCCACCAGCGCGCTGTCCTGCGCCACATACGACATCCAGGCCTCCATGCCCAGCGTCACCACGATGCCGGAGTCGAGCATGGCGGAGTGCTTCTGCAGGATGCTGCGCATCAGGCCTTTCCACGACGCGGCCGTGGCGTAGCTCTTGCAGTTCATGCTTTCGACGCTGACGGTCACGTTGGGCGCGCAGATTGCAAGGGTGTCGACAAGGCCGCCGATGGTGGGCGAAACTCTGTAGGTTTCAGGATTATAGGAACTGATGACGAGCACCGAATTGTAGCGGGAAGCGTTGCCGTTGTCGGGCATAGGCGCGCCATGTGCCAGGCCGATGCCCGCCATTCCGGAAATCAACAATAATACGGTACGCCAGAACGTTTGCATGCTCATGTGTGAATTTGTCAATCAATCCGCAGCGAATCAGACTATTGGGGCCGACGGCCGCAGGCAGATTTCGGTCTAAATTAATACTAAACCGCCGTTTGGAGACACGCGGAACGTTAATTTTTAGAAAATATTAGCATTTGCTACCCACAGACGGGCAATAAAGCGGTTCATTGAATTGATTGTCAGAAAATTAAGCAACGTCGGAGGGTCGAAAAAAAAAGGAATATTAATTACAGATTTTTTTCATTAAATAGAATTAGATATTCTATATTTGCGCATCGAAAAAAGCAAAACGCAAACAAACACTACCGGAAAACAATCAAACGATTTACAAAAATAAACGACATGAAAGTAACAGTAGTCGGTGCCGGAAACGTAGGTGCCACATGTGCAAATGTATTGGCAGTCAATGAAGTAGCCAACGAAGTAGTTCTGATCGACATCAAAGAAGGCCTGGCCGAAGGCAAGGCCATGGACATCATGCAGACGGCTCAGTTGATGGGCTTCGACACGGTGGTCAAGGGCATCACAAACGATTATTCGCAGACAGCCGGTTCACAGGTGGTTGTCATCACATCGGGCATTCCCCGCAAGCCGGGCATGACACGCGAAGAACTTATCGGCGTCAACGCCGGCATCGTCAAGTCGGTGGCCGAGAACGTCCTCAAATATTCTCCCGACGCAATCCTGATCATCGTCTCGAACCCGATGGACCCGATGGCATATCTGTCGCTCAAGACTTTGGGCCTGCCGCGCGAGCGCGTCATCGGCATGGGCGGCGCGCTGGACAGCAGCCGTTTCAAATATTTCCTGAGCCAGGCTCTCGAATGCAACGCCAACGAAGTTGAAGGCCTTGTGATTGGCGGCCACGGCGACACGACCATGATTCCGCTCACACGTCTTGCAAGCTACAAGGGCATTCCGGTAAGCAAGCTGCTGCCGGCCGAGAAGCTCGAAGAGGTTGCACAGTCGACGATGGTCGGCGGCGCCACTCTGACCAAACTGCTTGGCACTTCGGCCTGGATGGCTCCGGGCGCCGCTGCCTCCTACATGGTAGAGTCGATTGTGAAAGACCAGAAGAAGATGATTGTCTGCGGCGCTTACCTCGACGGCGAGTACGGAATGAAGGACATCACCATCGGAGTTCCCTGCATCATCGGCAAGAACGGTATCGAAAAGATTGTTGAGCTCGAACTCAACGAAGAGGAAAAGGCCAAACTTGCAGCAAGCGAAGCCGCTGTGCGCAAGACCAATGCAAACCTCTACGAGGCAGGCATCCTCAAAAAATAACACGACCGCCTGAAGCGGAGCGTCATGGCGTCCCGGCCGAATGGTCGGGACGCTTTTTTTGTGGCCGATTGTCAGCGAAACGACATTCAACACCGAAGCCTGCCAAGGCGTTTCCCTTTGGCAGGCTTCGGTGTTGAATGTCAGCCGCTAAGCGCTTATTAATAGGAGCGTGCGAACAGCACACGGCGCTTCGACGGTTTGCCGGTCAGCATGTCGAGGCCGTCTTCGTCGGGCGTGCCGAACGGGACGCAGCGGATGGTCGCCTTGGTCTCCTCCTTGATGCGCGCCTCGGTTTCGGGCGTGCCATCCCACGGGGCAAGCACAAAGCCGCCTTTCTCGTCGAGCACGCGCTTGAAGTCGTCGTAGGAGTCGACCTTGGTTATCATGCCGTCGCGGAAGGCTCTGGCCTTCTCGAAAATCGTCTTCTGAATGTCGTCGAGCAGCGCAACTATCTTGTCATCAATGCCGTCGAGACTCATATTCTCTTTGGTCAGCGTGTCGCGGCGTGCCACTTCGACGCTGTTGTTGGCCAAGTCGCGGGCGCCGATGGCCAGGCGCACCGGGATGCCTTTGAGCTCGTATTCGGCAAATTTCCAGCCGGGCTTCTTCTGGTCGTTGTCGTCAAACTTGACGGTGATGCCCTTGGCCCTGAGCCTGGCGACGATGTCCGCCACGCGTTCGGAAATGACCGCGAGCTCTTCCAACTTCTTGTAAATGGGCACTATGACGACCTGAATCGGGGCCAGCTTGGGTGGCAGCACCAGACCGTTGTCGTCGGAGTGGGTCATGATGAGCGCGCCCATCAGTCGGGTCGAGACGCCCCACGAGGTTGCCCAGGCGTAGTCGAGCTGGTTGTTCTTGTCGACGAACTGCACGTCGAATGCCTTGCCGAAATTCTGGCCGAGGAAGTGCGAGGTGCCGCTCTGCAGAGCCTTGCCGTCCTGCATCAGGGCTTCGATGGTGTAGGTGTCGAGGGCGCCGGCAAAGCGTTCGGTTTCACTCTTGACACCCTGAATTACAGGCACTGCCATGTAGTTTTCGACCACATCGGCATAGACCTTGAGCATCATGCGCGCGCGCTCTTCGGCCTCCTCGCGGGTGGCGTGGGCGGTGTGCCCTTCCTGCCACAGGAATTCGGACGTGCGCAGAAACAGGCGCGTGCGCATCTCCCAGCGCATCACGTTGCACCACTGGTTGCAGAGGATGGGCAGGTCGCGATAGCTCTTGATCCAGTTGCGGTATGTGTTCCATATTATCGTTTCCGACGTCGGGCGGATGATGAGTTCCTCTTCGAGCCGGGCGGCCGGGTCGACCACCACGCCTGTGTGTTCCTCGTTGGTTTTCAGACGATAGTGAGTCACCACGGCGCATTCCTTTGCAAAGCCTTCGACGTGTTCGGCTTCCTTGCTCAAAAACGATTTGGGGATAAGCAATGGGAAATACGCGTTCTGAACGCCGGTTTCCTTGAACTTGTCGTCGAGGATTCGCTGGATTTTCTCCCAGATTGCATAGCCGTAGGGCTTGATTACCATACAGCCGCGGACGTCGGCCTGCTCGGCCATGTCGGCTTTCACCACCAACTCGTTGTACCACTGCGAATAGTTTTCGCTGCGCGGTGTCAATTCTTTTGCCATTTATTATCTATTGTAGTTAAATTCCAAGTCGCAAATATACGTTTTATAGTTTGGGCCGTCAATCTTCTTCATAATAGATTCGTTTGACGCGGCGGCTGATTCCGGTCAGGATTTCGTAGGGAATGGTGCCGACGCTTTCGGCCATCTCCCAGACCGGATTGGCGTCGCCGAAGATGATGACTTCGTCGCCTATCTTGACATCTATTCCGCTGATGTCTATCATGCAGATATCCATACAAATGTTGCCGATTATCGGCGCCTTGTGGCCGTTGACCAGCAGACTGCCCGCACGGTTGCTCAGCCTGCGGTCGAGCCCGTCGGCATAGCCCACCGGCACGACGGCGATGGTGGTGTCCGTGTCGACCACGCCTCGACGGCTGTAGCCGACCGTGCTGTGCGCCGGAACGGTCTTTATCTGAGACACATACGACTTCATGGTCACCACATTCTTGAGCCTTGCGTTGTCGATGCACGACATGCCGTAGAGGCCGATGCCCAGGCGGACCATCTCGCACTGATGCGACACGAACCGCTCGATGCCGGCCGAGTTGAGTATGTGGCGGATGAAGCCATAGCCCAGCTCCGACTTCAGCGTGGCGCAGGCGTCCTCGAAAAGCGCTATCTGCTCAAGCGTAAAGTCGTCGAAATCTGGCGAATCGCTGCCCACCAGATGCGAAAAGACCGACTTGACGCAAAGGTTGGGACAGCGCCTGATGTGCTCGGCCAGCTCGTGCATCTCGGCGGGGCGGAATCCCGAACGATACATGCCGGTGTCGATTTTGATGTGGATGCCGGCCTTCTCGACACCAAGGCGCGACGCGGCGCGCGAATAGCCTTCAAGTGCCTGATAGTTATATATTTCCGGATCAAGGTCGAAGTTCAGCATCATGTCGAAACTGTGCTCTTCGGGGTTCATCACGATGATGGGCAGACGGATACCGGCCGAGCGCAGATCGTAGCCCTCGTCGGCAAAGGCCACGCCCAGATAGTCGACGCCCTGCTGCTGCATCAGGTTGGCAATCTCGTAAGAGCCTGTGCCATAAGAGAATGCTTTGACCATGGCAAGCAGTTTGGTTTCGGGCTTCAGGTGGCTGCGGAAGGCGGCTATGTTCGATGCCAGCGCGTTCATGTTGATTTCGAGCACGGTGCGGTTGCGCTTGAGGGCAAGCATCTCGGCAATCCGCTCGAAATAGAAATTGCGCGAGCCTTTGAGCAGCACGGCTTCGTTGCGGAAATCGTTGACGCTCATCGCCTCCAGCAGTTCGTCGGTGGTGGCGAAGAAACGTGCGCCGGGCAGCGACATGGGCTGCATTGCCCGGCTGATGCTCTGCCCCACCCCAATCAGCCGCGTGACGTGCTTTTCGGCAAGCATCTTGGCCACACGGCTGTAGAGCGTGGCCTCGTCGAGGCCGGTCTGGAGCAGGTCCGAGAGGATGAGCGTGCGCGAGAGCCCCTTGCGCGTGCCCTGGCGGTGCAGAAAGTCGAGGGCTATTTCGAGCGAAGTGATGTCGGCATTGTAGGCGTCGTCAATCAGCATGCAACCGTTGTGACCCTCAATCACTTCCATGCGCATCCCGACGGTCTGCAGACGAGGCACTCTGCGGGCAAGGTCGGCCGGAACGGCAAGGCCCGTCGCCAGCATATAGCTGACGCACTGCATAGCGTTCTCGACCGACGCGGCGTCGGTGAAGGGCACCTCCACGGCGTGGCGCTCGCCTTTGTACTGATAGGTGACTTCGGTCAGGCTGGCGCGCACGTCGACGTCGAGAACGGTGACCGACGTGGCATGGCGGCGGCCCCACGACACGAGTTCGGCGCCGGGCAGATGGCTCTCGATGGCCTGACGCAGATCGTCGTGGTCGGAACAGAAAAAGACGCGGCGGGCGTGGCGGCAGAGCACGAGCTTTTCGGTCAGCAGCTCGGCGCGGGTGCAGAAGTTTTCGATGTGCGCCGAGCCAACGTTGGTCACAATCACGTCGTCGGGGGCTATCATCCGCTCCAGGCGCTCCATCTCGCCGGGCTGCGAAATGCCGGCCTCGATGATGCCAAGGTCGGTGTCGGGCTCGAGCAGCCACAGCGACAGCGGCACGCCCAGCTGGCTGTTGTAGCTCTTGGGCGAGCGGACGGTGGAGAGCCGCTGGGGCATCAGCTGGCTAAGCCATTCTTTCACAATCGTTTTGCCATTGCTCCCGGTGACGGCCACCACCCTACCTGCGGTCAGTGCGCGGCGATGCGCGGCCGCTATCTGCTGGAGGGCCGCCAGTGTGTCGGGCACCACGATAAACTGCGCGTCGGCAAAGGGCGCGGTGTCGAAACTGCGGTCGACCACAAAAGCCCGCACGCCGCGTCCGTAGAGCTCGGCCACGTAGCGGCTGCCGTTGCTGCTGCGCCCGCGAAGGGCGAAAAAGAGTGAATTTTCTGAATCGAAGAGTTTGCGGCTATCGGTTATCAGCCTCAAAATCTCGCACGGACGGCCATTCACCAGTTCGCCGCCGCACTGCTGTGCCAGAACCTTGATATCTGCCATTGTTTTACTCTATTTTGAATTCTTGTTTTTGGCCTGCCGGGCCGTCTTGCGCATGTAGCAGGCACGGCACAGAGGCTCGTAGCGGCTGGTTTCGCCCAGCAGCACAAGCGACTCGTCGGCCGACAGGCGGTGCGAGAACTGAGCCGGACGCCCGCATTCGACGCAGATGGCGTGCACCTTGGTCACATATTCGGCCACGGCCATCAGCCGCGGCATGGGCCCGAACGGGACGCCCTTGAAGTCCATGTCGAGCCCGGCCACTATGACCCGGATGCCCTGCATGGCCAGCTGCTGGCAGATGTCGACCAGATTGGCGTCGAAGAACTGGGCCTCGTCGATGCCCACCACATCCACCTCCGACGACACCAGCAGCGGAATGCTGGCCGCCGTCTCGATGGGCGTGCTGTGAATCGAGTTGCTGTCGTGCGACACCACGTCAGTCTCGCTGTAGCGGTTGTCTATTTTCGGCTTGAAGATCTCGATGCGCATCTTTGCGAACTTGGCGCGACGCAGCCGGCGCATCAGCTCTTCGGTCTTGCCCGAGAACATCGAGCCGGTGATGACTTCGATGCGGCCCACGCGCTCCCGCCTGCAGGAGTCTGTCTCAAGGAACATTGATTTCGTCTGTTTTAGTTAATAATTGATAGGTGCAGCCGCCCGGGCAACGGTCAGCCCGCGCAGCCGAGGCACAAAATTATAAAAATATGAACCACTCGCGCACCGAGCAAGCAGGCATCGGAATGCA
>CALYZD010000053.1 GCA_945607565.1 uncultured Bacteroidales bacterium
AGAACCTTCTTCTTACAAGGGTGATCTACAGATAAATGGACAAAACGCTCCGTCTTTCTTGATTCCCAACGATGCCAAGGGCAAAACCATTCATACGTTGACAAATAATCATAGCGAAGTAGCTACGCATGCACTCTAATAATTCATCGGAGTAGGCGTCTTTTATTTCTATCTCTTTTTGTTGATTAGAGTATTTCAAGAGCTTTTTATTCCATTTGTTCTCAGAATAGAAATTCAGGGGTTGACTTAATGATAGCCTATAATAGTTCATGGATATAGACAATGTTGTCTCGCCATCTGAAAAATGCTCATATGCAGACACGTTGCTTTGCAGAGATAGAGAGCCTCCCGTAGGATTCACAGGAACGGATAGACTAATTGACAAGGATTCGTTCATGTTATTCACACGTCTATAGCAAACACTACCATCTGGCTGTGTGATAGGAGAAATTGTTTTTGAATACGTTGGTCCATTGAGAGACATAGACACACTTGGGAGAAATGAGCTATACGACAAAGAGTAATCAAATTGATTGATCGCAGATTGAAAATCTATCATTCTTCTTATTTCTGACTTATCCCCAAGCGCCAACGAAAGGAACTCATCCAATGAAAGTTCTATTTGACCATACAACTTGGCGCTGTTGAGAATAACGAAACAAGCTAATGCAACTATTCTACAAAAGTTTCTAAAACAGAATGTCATGCACACACACAAAATAGCATTAGACCTAATGTCAAATGCTAATTCGAATCCTAATCAAATATGTTCTCCGTCTAATTACGACTTAAAACAACAATCATCCTATAAACGTCAATAGCCAACACGATACAAATACAATGGCTACAACAGAAACAACCCTAAGCACTCCTACTAATGATGCTTTGAAATGGTATCTTTTTAGCTCTGAATTATTCATATTTTGCACCATTTGAATCGCCTCATTGTATAACCCCAATTTGTTCAATACATTATTTATTGGTATTGAAATAATTACGGCAATAATAATGATTACCAATACAAATTCTTGGAGGCTTCTATGAAACGCAAATCGTGACAGGCAAAACATTGAAGCACCGCCAAGTAATCCAATAATAGCCCAAACAATTACAAATTGCCTGCATTTGATGTCGAACAACTCTGTGTTGGAGGTCTTACCATGCAACTTATTATAGGAGACTACTTCTGCGTATATTTTCTCAACAAAAAATTTAAACGCTTTTGCAATCATATCAATAACCATTGGCACGAATTATTATAAATATTGAGTGACTATTGCTTTGATTATTATTGACAATATCGCTACCCAAAACACAGAACCTGTCATTATAACAATCATCACATCGCGTTTGCGCGTTTTTCTTAGCGTTTCATCGTCCAATGTGTCGATGTAATCATGTAGGTTCTCGTAATAATCCGACTTGGCAAGTACCAAACTAACAATTGATGCTATTATAAACACTATTACTCCGACCCTCTTATCACCCAAAAATGATAATCCATCAAAGACAAGCGATAACAACTCAAATAAACCTATAACGCCACAAGTAGCAAGACTGGTTGCCGTAAAGAATGATAAGCCTTTACCAATAGATTTCGCATTATTAAGTTTTTCGTTAATAAGACGGCATCTAATACAAGATTTTATTATAAAAATCATTCTATGATAATTAATAATTTGACGTAGATTGACCTTCATTGTCAGGTAGACATAACGAAACAAAGGTAACTACTATGGCTCCAGCAGTAAGCCCAGCAACCCAAAGAGGAGCTGTTGTTATCATGCCAACGACTGTAGCTGCCGCCCCTAGGCCTGCCGCCACAAGCATGCCTATGTCTTGCGGCGTAGTATTTCCATCTGTTGCATCGTAAATACTTACTACAGCTCCTAAGAGTGCACCACCAGCAGACACTCCAGTCGCTAACTTACCAAGAGCAGACAATTCAGCTGCACCCTTAGCTGCATCTTGTATCGCATTCAATACAAACCCATGTGTTGTTATGCCCATTGATGTGAGGTTTGCTACTTCTATCACTTTGTCTGACACAACTATTGGATTATCTCCGTTTAAAAATCTATTAACCACCTCTATCCCTCGTTGAATTAAATCTGACGGATTATCATCCATTGGATGCGTATGGGTATCCTCGTCATAATAGCCATAGTACTCATCATTAAACATATTTTCGTAATGCGAAAAGTCATATTCTTGCGTATAGCCACCCTCAGGTGTGCACACCACTTCCCAATCAAAACAACCAGCATCATAAATTGTATTATCATCGTAATAATACCCGCCACTTCCGCGGCCTCTCATTTTCAAAACATCTGCCTTTTGCAGTGCTTTTACAGCCTCTAAGTTTGTCATTTTTAACTATCAAATTATAATAATTCAAAATTTTTGGCGCGCAATATCATTTTTAGATAGATTGCACATACACTTTTACAAAGGCAAATTTCAGTGCAATTCTTTAAGTATGCAACAAATTACCCCTCCTCCGTTAACATTCTTTAACATTAGTATTATTTTGCACTATCTACATGATCTGTTAATTGTCGATTTAACTTTTCGCATTATTCACCTCCCCCTCGTCACTTCTTTCCATTCTTTCTCGCATACGAATCACACATACTACGCCACACTTCCTTTGGCCCCTCGAAGTCTCCATCAATAGCACATTAATGCGACTTAACGTAGATGAAAGCGAACAGAAGAACGATATTGGCGAGCTGTAGCGAACGTGCGTTAGTTCATAGCCACAGCGGTTCGTCCGTCCATCCCTGAGGGAAGCCCATAGCATTCGTGTCGATTGCTGGATAATCGGACAGTAGGGTTTCAATCTTACCCTTCCTGTCGTTATGGGGCGAAATGATGTTGAGAAAGTATTTGATGATGCAGAGGCTGAAATAGACTTTCTTCTGATCGACAGGAATCTCAATCCAAGGCTGCACCATTCGACGTTGAGTCAATACTCGCAGTGCAAACGTTCGGTTCCAAACGCGAGCATGATGACAGCAATTGTTTCTGGCAACAGTGATAATCGTCATCCAAGACTTGAATACAGGCTCGCTCAAAGAGAACTCTTGTGCTATCTTCTTTCTGATTTGATTGCTCTTGATGTTGTCGAAAATCTTGGTCAAAACCCCTAAGGGAAGTATTTCTGCCAACATCCATGATGGCGGATAAGGATCAGAGTAGGAATCGCGAAAATGTTTGATGAAGTCCTCACGCGACTTTCCGAGTTCCGCATCTATAAGTTGCTTTGTCTTTTCAAATGTGCTGGCATCATAGAAACATGATGGGTCTGTCATCCCAAAAAGGATTGCAAGTTTCTAGGCTTGTTATGTTTACAATAGCACTGCGAACGGCTATCTCAATCATCTCAATATCATTGAACATCAGAAGACGCAGATGCCTATCAAAACGATACATGTCCAACGCCTGATTAAATGTATTCCCAGACTTGAACACATGGTTCTCCTTCGGCGTGCTTAAAAGAGGATAGAGGTATGCACTGAATCTGTAATAACCAATGCGGCGGAGATAGTTTTCCGATCGTTCTACATCCTCAACATAGAGACCACGCGATTGCAACAATGCCACCACTTGGCGATGTGTAGGTCTTTGTGTAACCTGCCATAATAAAATAAAATGACCCGCCGATCTAAGCATTGTGAAGAGGCTTGGCGGGTTCTCGTACTGCAAAGCTACTACTTTTACACGAATCACCAAACTTTTTAGCGAAGAAAGCATAAAAATTCTCTCACCCCATCCACCTCACCCTACTTTCTCCCTTCCATCCTTTCTCCCACACGAACCACGCATACAGCACTGCGCTTCCTTTGGTCGCCTCAAAGTCCCCATTCATGGCGCACTTGATGCAGCTCGTGAATACGTACACCGTCTGCGGAGGGTACTCATCGAAGAACTTGCGACGTGCTTTGCCTTCGAGAAACTGTATGCGTAGGAACATACAGACCATTCGTCCATTAGGTATCAATTCGAGGGCTTTCTGCACAAACTCCAACGCATAACGAAACGGCGGATTGGTCACTATGTCACCATTATGATGACGCGTACATTGCAAGAAGTCCACGCCCGACTTACCATAGCCTCTATCGATAAGGTCAGACGCTATCGCAAGCTTGCCATACTTATCAAAGACCTTGGCCAAGTGACCCGCACCGCACGCTGGCTCCCAGATGTCGCATAGTTGCGGTTCAACTTCAAGCAAGAACTCTGCCGCCTTCGGGCCGGTAGCATAGTAGTAGTTCTCCTCTCGTTCATGTTCGGCGTGAATGCTCGCACCAAGTGTTGCGAATGCCGAACGAGCATTCCCTATCCAATCTTTCATGCGGTTCTCATGTTTAGCTCAATCTCCACAGCCAACGCTTGCTGCATCTGTTTGCGCTTGCGTTTCGTCTTTGTTTGATTGGCTTGTCTCGCATTTGCAACGTCCTCTTTATGCTGCTTACGTGACGCATACTTTGTTGGATAGAGATGGTTGTCGGGATTCTTATGCTCAGGCTCTGTCGTATCGCTCCACAGTGACTTGCGTCTCTCGTCAGTCTTCATGTGTCTACGATGCTGAGCATTACGCGCCTCCACCTCACCACTCGTCCTCTGATAGTTGAGCCAACCACCTGCTGCCTGCACGTTAGAGCCTCGCTCAAAGCCCGCTACGCGCTCGACAGCTTTGAGGTCGATACCGTTGATTTTCTGCACAAACCCTACTTCTACGAACGCTTCGACCGGGCCATGCAGAAGGCCGAAGAGTGGCTGCGGATGCACGACCTGCTCCAGATGTCGGAACTAGCCACGCGCCGGCTCATCCTGAAGTCGGACTACAAGAACGTGACCATCGCCGTCGACACCATATTATATGTCGAGTCGGTCGACAACTACGTCAAGCTGCACATGGCCGACGGCTCGACGGTGCTCTCCAAAATATCGCTGCGCGCCGTCGAGGAGCAGCTGCCGCAGGGCGAATTTCTGCGCATCCGCCGCTCCTACCTTGTGCCGCGCAGCCGCATAGCCGGCTTCTCGCGCTCCGAAGTGACGCTGGCCAAGAGCGGACTGACACTGACGATTGGCAAAAAAGATCAGGACGTCGTGATGCCGATTCTCAAAGAAAAAGAACGCTGAGCCGCGCCGAAACGCCCCGAAATCCTGCTTTTCATCACCGATAACACTATCTTTGCACGTCCTGAAAAGACAAGCAGGAACTGACTTTTAACACAAACTTAACATTCTATGATGATAAAAAAAACACTTTCGACGCTGCTGACGCTTGCAGTGTGGCTGGGCGTGCAGGCTCAGGCCAAAAAAGACATCACGATTGCCGACATCTGCAAAGACTACACGTTCTGGGCGCAGTCGCCCGACAATCTGACCCCGACGGCCGACGGACTGCACTATACGCTGATTGTCAACGACAAACGCATCGAAAAATACGAATACGCCACCGGCCGCTGCGTCGACACGCTGGTCAACCTCGACCTGGTCAGAGACTGCCCCGCCATCGACGGCATCGACGGCTACGAGGTCTCGGCCGACGAACAGCGGGTGCTGCTGCGCACGGCCACGCGGCGCGTCTACCGGCATTCGTTCGAGGCCGAATATTTTGTCTACGAGACGCGCTACAACACCCTCGAACCCCTCAGCAGCAACAAGCCGCAGCGCATGGCCGCCTTTTCGCCCAACGGGCAGATGGTGGCCTTTGTCTACGACAACGACCTCTATATCAAGAAACTCGCCTACCGTTCGGAGAGCGCCGTGACGACCGACGGCAAGCCCAACAAGGTCATCAACGGCCTGCCCGATTGGGTCTACGAAGAGGAATTCGGCTTCAACAAGGCCTTCGAGTGGTCGGACGACAGCCGCGAGCTGGCCTTCATCCGCTTCGACGAGAGCGAAGTGCACGAATACGAGTTCCCCGTCTACAAGGCATCGCACCCGCAACGCACTGAATGCGAGCTCTATCCGGGCACCTATCGCTACAAGTATCCCAAAGCCGGCGAGGCCAATTCGAAGGTGAGCGTCCACGTCTACAACGTGCGCGAGCGGACAATCAAGACCATGGACATCGGCACCGAAACGGACATCTACGTGCCGCGCATCTTCTGGACGCGCACACCCGAACGCCTTGGCATAGTGCGGCTTAACCGCCGACAGAACCAGATGGAAATGCTGATTGCCAACACCGCCTCGACCGTGTGCAACGCCATCTACACCGACCGCAACAAATGCTTCGTGGACGAGTCGGCGCTCAGCGGCTTCATCTTCCTGCCAGACGGCAAGCACTTCGTCTGCACCTCGGAGGCCGACGGCTACAACCACATCTACCTCTACACCATGAACGGCGTGCTGGTGCGCAACCTCAGTCCGGGCAATTTCGACGTCACCAAGCTGCTCGGGTTCAACAGCCGCACGTCGACGGTCTTCTATCAGGCCGCCAAGACGTCGCCCGCCGAACGCGAGATCTACGCCGCCACCCTCGACGGCAAGCGCACGACCTGCCTCACCACCGGACGCGGCACGCACAACGCGCAGTTCGGCCGCGAAGGCCTCTATTTCGTCGACACATACAGCAGCACCACCACGCCGCCCGTGACCACCATCTGCAACGACAAGGGCAAGATTCTGCGCACCATCGAAGACAATGCCGAGCTACGCAACCGCCTGAAAGACTTCAACATATCGCCCAAAGAATTCTTCAGCTTCGAGACGCCCGACGGCATCAGCCTCAACGGCTACATGGTGCGCCCGCTCAACTTCGACGCATCGAGGAAATATCCGGTGCTGATGGTGCAGTACAGCGGCCCCAACTCGCAGGAAGTGCTCGACAAATGGGACATCGACTGGGAGCAGGCGCTGGCGGCCGAGGGCTACATTGTGGCCTGCGTCGACCCGCGCGGCACGGGCGCAAGGGGCGAGGAGTTCCGCAAGTGCACCTATCAGAAACTCGGCCGATATGAGAGCGACGACCAGATTGCCGCCGCACGCCACCTTGGCTCGCTGCCATACGTAGACGCCTCGCGCATAGGCATTTGGGGCTGGAGCTACGGCGGATTCATGTCGACGCTGTGCATGTGCAGGAGCGACGTCTTCAGGATGGGCATTGCCGTGGCGCCGGTGGTCAACTGGCGGTTCTACGACTCGATTTACACCGAACGCTACATGCGCACGCCGCAGGAAAACCCGAGCGGATACGACGACAACAGCCCCATAGAGCACGCACAGAACCTGCACGGCCGCCTGCTGCTGGTGCACGGCACTGCCGACGACAACGTCCACTATCAGAACCAGATGGAGCTTGTGGACCGGCTGGTGCAGAGCGGAAAGCAGTTCGACATGTTCACCTACCCCAACCGCAATCACAGCATCTACGGAGGCAACGTCCGTTATCACCTGTATACCATGATGTTGGAATATGTAAAAGAAAAACTTTGAAAAAAAATGGCAGAAACGCTTGCAGATAATCAAAAAGTACCTACATTTGCATCGCTGAAACGAAATGAGCTAAGCAATGCCTAAGTGGCGAAATTGGTAGACGCGCTAGTTTCAGGTACTAGTGGCAGAAATGTCGTGCAAGTTCGAGTCTTGTCTTGGGCACGGAGCTTCAACCTAACGGTTGAAGCTCTTTTTTTTTGTGCGAGGCGCCCGAGCATCGACACGCGGCAAGCCGCCTCAACGCGCTATTTTGCTATATTTGCGCCGCATTTTCAAAAAAAACAACCGCAAGCCGACAAATGAAAGCATCCAAAATGATATGCCCGGCAGTGGCACTGGCCTCGGTGCTGACGGTGCTCTGTTTCGTCTACTCGACAGCACCGATGGCCGACAGCACGCAGGCCGCACCGGCCGGCTCCAAACCGCACCTGACGCATCTGCCGCCCACGCCCGACAGCCTGACCTTCTGCGGCGAGCGCGTCCCGCTCGGCAACCAGGCCACGGCCGAAGCCTACGACAGAGAGATGATAGTCAACACGTTCTGGCACTCGAACACAATCCTGATAATCAAGAAACGGCAGCGGTTCTTCTCGATAATAGAGCCCATACTGGCCGAATGCGGCGTGCCCGACGACTTCAAATATCTCTGCGCCATCGAAAGCTCGCTGCAGACCACGGCCAAGTCGCCGGCCGGAGCAGCCGGACTGTGGCAGATTCTCGAAGCCACCGGGCGCGAATATGGCCTGATTGTAAACGACGAGGTCGACCAGCGCTACGACATCCGCCAGAGCACCTACGCCGCCTGCCGCTACCTGCGCCAGGCCTACGCGCGCCTCGGCTCGTGGACGCTTGTGGCGGCGGCCTACAACGGCGGCATGGCCCGCGTGACCAAGAACATGGACACTCAGCGTCAGAACAGCTACTACGACCTGCTGTGGGGCGAAGAGACGGGGCGCTACGTCTTCCGCATCCTCGCGCTCAAGACCATACTGGCCTCGCCGGCCGACTTCGGCTTCAACATCGACTCCACCGCAATCTATCCGCCACTGCGATACCACACCGAGCGCGTCGACACTTCGATTGCCGACATCACGCAGTGGGCCATCGACCGCGGCACCAATTATAAAAGCATCAAGAACCTGAACCCGTGGCTGCGCAAGAACACACTGACAGTCAACAACAAGGCATTCGAAATCATGGTGCCCGACACCGACTGAACGCCAGCGCGCATCCTGCCCAGACCCGTCACACCGAAAAAGAAAGACAAATGAAGAAACAAACCAGCGCCATCCACACGCAATTCCAGCGCCGCGACGCTTACGACGCCATCAGCATGCCCGTCTACCACACGGCGGCCTACGAGTTCGACAACTCGGCCGTGATGGTCGACGCCTTCTGCGGACGCTCCGACTCACCCGACTATTCGAGGGTCATGAACCCGACCGTCACCTATTTCGAGAACAAAGTGAAGGCGCTCACCGGCGCGCACGAAGTGATTGCGCTGAGTTCGGGAATGGCCGCCATCAGCAACACACTGATGTGCGTGGCCGCTGCCGGCAAGAACATCGTGTCGTCCAGACACATGTTCGGCAACACCTACGCGCTCATCGCCGGCACCCTGGGCCGATTCGGCATCAGCGCACACCTGACCGACCTGACCGACGAGGCCGCCGTGGAGCAGGCCGTGGACGCCGACACCTGCTGCATCTATCTCGAAACCATAACCAATCCGCAGATGGAAGTGGCTGACCTGAAGATGCTTGCCGCCATAGCGCATCGACACGGCCTGCCACTGATTGCCGACACCACGATGATTCCGTTCACCGAATTCTGCGCGCACGACCTGGGCGTCGACATCGAAGTGGTGTCGAGCACCAAATACATTTCGGGCGGAGCGACCTCGATTGGCGGACTTGTAATCGACTACGGCTCTTGCCGCGACTTCGGCCGGCGGATGCGCAACGAGATGCTGCTGAACCTCGGGGCCTACATGACGCCGCACGTGGCCTACATGCAGACCATCGGGCTCGAAACGCTCGACGCGCGCTACCGGATACAGCACACCAACGCCTGCACCCTGGCCCGCAAGCTGCGCCAGCTGCCGGGCATCGGCAAGGTGAACTATATAGGACTGGAAGACAACCCGTTCCACGACCTCGCGCTGCGGCAGTTCGGTCCCTCGGCCGGCGCAATGCTGACCATCGAGCTCGAAAGCCGCGAGGCGTGCTTTGCCTTCATCGACAGGCTGAAACTGATAAGGCGCGCCACCAACCTGTTCGACAACAAGACATTGGCCATCCACCCGGCCAGCACCATCTTCGGCAACTTCAGCGACAGCCAGCGCAAGTCGATGGACGTGCTCGACACCACCATCCGCCTCTCGATTGGCCTCGAAGACGCCGACGACCTCTTCGACGACATCCGTCAGGCACTCGAAGGCAACAAACAATAACATTCAACATTAAAAATCTATGACAAAATACAATTTCGATAAACAGACTGACCGCAGCTCGACGGGCGCGCTCAAGCTCGACGTGCTTGCCGAACGCTACGGACGCGCCGACCTGCTGCCGCTCTGGGTTGCCGACACGGACTTCGAAACGCCTGATTTTGTGATAGATGCCATCAGGCAACGACTCGATCACCCCGTGCTTGGCTACACCGTGGAGCCGCCGCAATATCGCCCCGCCATCATCCGCTGGATTGCCGAACACCACGGCTGGACGGTGGAGGCCGGATGGCTCTCGTTCATCCCGGGCATAGTCAAAGGCATCGGCATGGCTATCAACGCATTGCTGGCGCCCGACGACAAAGTCATCATCCAGCCGCCGGTCTACCACCCGTTCCGCCTGACGCCAATCGGCAACGGACGCCAAGTGGTCTTCAACCCGCTGACACTCAACGCCGACGGCACATACAGCATGGACTTCGACAACCTTGCCGCCGTGGCCGACGACAAGTGCCGCATGATAATCATTTCGAACCCGCACAATCCGGCCGGAATAGTCTGGGACAGAGCCACTTTGGAGCGCCTTGCCGACTTCTGCCACAGCCGCGGCATCATCGTCATTTCGGACGAAATCCATTGCGACATGACGCTCTACGGACACCGCCACATCCCGTTTGCATCGGTGTCCGACGCGGCCGCGATGTGCTCCATCACGTTTGGTGCGCCGTCCAAGACGTTCAACATTGCCGGCGTCGTAAGTTCCTATGCCATAGTGCCCAACGCCGAACTGCGCAACCGCTTCTACGGCTGGCTCAAGGCCAACGAGCTCGACGAGCCCACCATCTTCGCGCCCATAGCGACCATTGCCGCCTTTGAGCACGGCGAGCAGTGGCGCAGGCAGATGCTGCACTACGTGGAGGCCAACATCGACTTCGTGGTCGACTATTGCGCGCGCAATATTCCGCAAATCAAGCCATTGCGGCCGCAGGCGTCGTTCCTTGTCTGGCTCGACTGCCGCGCGCTTGGCCTCGACCACCGGCAGCTTGTCAGCCTTTTTGTCGACAAGGCGCACCTGGCACTCAACGACGGCGAAATGTTCGGCCCGGGCGGGCGCGGATTCATGCGAATCAACGTGGGCACGCCACGCGCCAATCTGCAGCGCGCGCTCGACCAGCTCCGACAGGCCATAGCCGACAGCAACATCAACTCAAACAATTAGTAGAGAGACACATGACGACTCTAATAGCCGACAGCGGATCGACCGGAACGGACTGGGCCATCGTGCCCGCAAACGGCCGGCCCATGATTGTGCCCACCGACGGCATCAACCCATTCTATCAGGACGCCGACGGCATTGCACGGATGCTGCGCGAGACCTTCGCAATGGTGAAGCCCGACAGGATTTTTTTCTACGGCGCCGGATGCACCGAAAGCCGCGCCGCCACTGTGGCCGACGCACTGCGGATGACGTTCGGACAGTGCGCGGTCGAGATCGAGAGCGACATGCTCGGGGCGGCACGCGCACTGTGCGGACACTCGGCCGGCGTGGCCTGCATACTCGGCACCGGCTCCAACTCGTGCCTCTTCGACGGCGAGCGGATTGTGGCCAGCGTGTCGCCGCTGGGCTATGTGCTTGGCGACGAGGGCAGTGGCGCGCACATAGGCCGTCGGATTGTGGCCGACGTGCTGAAGAAACAGCTGCCGTTCGAGGTGCGCAACCTCTTCTGGAGCGAGACCGAGCTGACGCCCTCCGCCATCATCGACCGCGTCTACCGGCAGCCCTACCCCAACCGCTTCCTGGCCTCATTCGCCTCATTTGCAAGCAGTCACATCGACGTCGAGGCGCTGGCCGCGATTGTGGGCGAATGCTTCGACAGCTTTGTGGAGCGCAACCTGATGCAGTACGACGGCATCGGCACGGCGACCGTCGGTTTTGTGGGCAGCGTGGCGCGGCACTTCGAGCAGCAGCTGCGGCAGTCGATGCGGCGCCACGGCCTGACGGTGGGCGCCATTGTCGACAAACCCATAATGCGGCTGGTGGAATATCACTGCAAAGGCGCGCATAGCATCTGACCGACAGACATTTAGAACATCATCCAAAAACAATAACGATATGCAACAGACTTCAGAACGCCCCCTGGTGCTCATCACCAACGACGACGGCTATCAGGCACGCGGCCTGGCTGCCCTGACGCGCGTCATTGGCACCGTGGCCGACGTGATTGTGGCGGCGCCCGACCGTGGCAATTCGGGCAAGAGCCATTCGATAACAGTGATGCAGGCGCTGACAGCCAAGCGTTTGCGCTCGTTCGACGGCGCGCTCGAAGCGTACGCCATCAGCGGCACGCCGGTCGACTGCGTCAAGCTGGCCGTGCACACGCTGGTGCCGCGCCGGCCCGACTTTGTGCTGTCGGGCATCAACCATGGCAGCAACACGTCGGCAAGCGTCCACTATTCGGGCACACTGGGCGCGGCGCGCGAGGGTGCGCTGCTGGGCATCCCGTCGGTCGGCTTTTCGCTGGCAAGCTACGACCCCGAAGCCGACATCGACCACGCCGCGCAGATTGCGGCCGGCATCTTCGGCCAGATAAGCCGACGGGCCGACGCACTCAAATCGGCCTATCTCAACGTCAACATACCCACCGGCAGGCCGCTCGGCATCCGCACGTGCCGCATGGTGGCCGGCCATTGGAACGAGACGGCGCATCACTTCAAGGACCCATTCGGCACCCACAACTACTGGCTCGACGGCAAATACGTCAACGACGAGCCCGACGCCCGCGACACCGACGAATACTGGCTGGCCCAGAACTACGCCACCGTCACTCCGTGCCGCCTCGACGTGACCGATTACGATTTGATTAACTGTCTGAAGTCAGACATTGACACCACCGAATCATGATTAAAATCAGAATTTGCAAATGCAATAAGACATTATATGGCATCCTGCTCGGGCTCGTCCTGCCGATGCTGACAATGCTCGCGCTCTACAAGTTCGGCTACCACGGCGACAAGGGCTTTTCCGAATTCATGTCGACGATGATGCAGCTCAAAAGCGCCGGAATGCTGATAGCCGTCAGTTCGCTCTCGAATCTGGCTGTCTTTCTGATTTTTGCACAGCTCAACAAACTGCTGATTGCGCGCGGGCTGATGATTTCGACCGTGCTCTACGCCTTCGCCACGCTCGTTTTCAAGTTCCTGCTCTGACCGCCGACAATGCCAAGGCTGCTCTACTACAACCCGACCTGCGAAATGGCGGTGCAGAACGGCTCGGTCAGCTACCGGCCGCCGCTCAGGCTGCAACTCTTCGAACGCGACTTGGCCGAGATAATGCTTTGGACGTCGCGGCCGGACGACATCGTGGTGGCCGACAGGCCTTCGGACCGTTTTGTGGAACGATGGCAAAGCGCCGGCCTGCAGATGCCCGGCTTCGAACCGCTGCGCCCGCACATGGCCGCCGACCACCCCGACCACACCTTCGCGCCATGGGGAGCGAGCCGCGCGGCCGCCTATCTCTTCTATGGCAAAGATCAGTGGGACAGCAGCTTGCGCACACTACTGTCGCGCCGCACGTCGGTCGAGTTTGAGCGGCGGATGATGCAGGCCGGCGTGCCCGAGCTGCTGCAGTGCCGCCCCGCCCTGCTGCTGACCTGCGCCGACGAAGCCGCCCGGCTCATCGGCAGCGGACGTTGCGCCGTCAAGAGCCTCTGGAGCTCGTCGGGACGCGGCGTGGCGCTGGTGCGGCGGCCCGAACACATTGCGCCGGCCATAGTGTGGGCACGCGGCCGCATCCGCCACGACGGCGGCGTGGTCGTGGAACCGTTTCTCGACCGCCTGGCCGATCTCACCTTCCAGTTCGAAATATCGCCTCAAGCAGTCAAATATTTGGGATTCAACGTCTTTGAGGCCGACGAGGCCGGACGATTCGCCTTTGAGATAATAGGCGGCCGGCGCCTGCTTGACCGCATGGCGGCCGACGGCACTCTGCCCGCCGACTGGGAACGCACCTGCGTCGACGCGCTGACGCGAACCATCAGCCAAAGCAGCTGGCGCACAAGCTATTGCGGCATTGCCGGCTTCGACGCCATGGTGCACCGCCTTGCCGACGGCCGGACGCGCATCCGCTGCTGCACCGAGGTCAACCTGCGGCACAACATGGGGCTGGTCAACATGCGGCTGGCAAGCCTGCTGACGCCAGGTGCGACTGGCCGCTGGCAGATTTCGCAGTTCGACGCCGACGGCCGTTGGGACGACTTCTGCGCCGCCATGCAGGCCCGCCACCCCGCAACCACCGACGCCTACGGCCGCATCAGCTCGGGCTTCGTGGCCCTCACCGCCGACGGACACCGGAAGCGCTTCGGGGCGTGGGGCGTGGTCGGCGAGGGCTGAAAAGCGTGGCGGCGCGGGCGCATCGGCCCACAGAAAAAAAAGACCGCCCGCACCCACAAGGGCACAGGCAGCCATGGAAAAAACATAAAAATGAAAAATGATTCCGTTCAGCGGGCAATGCCGTCGGCGGCGGCACCGGCCATCAGCGAGCGCACCTCGTCGGCAGTGGCCAGGTTGAAATCGCCCGAATAGGTGTTCTTGATGGTCGAGGCGGCCACGGCAAAGTCGAGCGCGCGCTGGTCGTCGCCGGGGAAATTGAGCATTCCGTAGACTATTCCGGCCGCAAAGGCGTCGCCCACGCCCACGCAGTCGACCACGTGCTCGATGGAGTTGGTGCGCGTGGTGTAAAGTTTGCCGTCGGCATAGAGCAGGCCGGTCAGGATGTGGTGGTCGGCCGTCAGCGTGTTGCGCAGCGCGAGGAAAGCCTTGCGGCAGTTGGGCGCCTTGCGCATGACGTCGGCAAAGAAACGCTCGTAGGCGGCGAGGTCGATGGGTTCGGTGGTAGAGCGGACGTGATAGCCGACCGGCTCGACGCCGAAAGCCACGTGATATTCGCCCTCGGTGCCGAAGAGGACGTCGCACTTGTCGGCAAGGCGGGCCATCACTTCCTCGGCCGATTTGCCGTATTCCCAGAGATTCTTGCGATAATTGAGGTCGCACGACACGGTCAGGCCGCGGCGCTTGGCCACTTCGAGGGCGGCGTTGCAGGTGTCGGCGGCGTCCTGCGACAGCCCCGGCCCGATGCCCGACCAGTGGAACCAGCTGGCGTCGGCAAAAATCTCGTCCCAGTCGAACATTTCGGGGCGCACCGACACGAAGGCCGAGTTGGCGCGGTCGTAGGTGATTTTGGACACGCGCATCGACGCGGCGTTCTCCGAAAAGTAAAGGCCCATGCGGTCGCCGCCAAAAGCTATGTGGTCGGTGATGATGCCGTGCGAGCGCAGGTTCATCAGGCAGGCCTCGGCCACTGCGTTCTGCGGCAGGCGGGTCACAAATTCGCTGCGAAGGCCGAAGTGCGACAGCGACACGGCCACGTTGGTCTCGCTGCCTCCGAACGAGAACGCAAGCGTACCGGTCTGAGACAGTTTGAGATAGCCGGGAGGCGTCAGGCGCATCAGTATTTCGCCAAAGGTTACAATTTTGTTGTTCATCTTTCAAATACCTTTTTAAGTGGCCGGCCGCATGGCTCCTTTGTCGGCGGCACGACGCTGTTGTGCGATGCCACCTGAGGCATCCGCGTGCAAAGATAACTGCTTCCGTGGTCGCACACGACAAACAGCGTGTTTTTTTAACGCAATTTTAATACGGGAGAATCATCGCCACCGTTCATGAGCTGATTATGAACCGATTGGCATCGATGCAAACCGTGCCATTCACACGGCACAAACACACGGCGGCGAGGTTAGGGCCAGGGCTCAGCCGAGGCGCCGGCGCACAATCTCGAACAGCATGATGCCGGCTGCCACCGACACGTTGAGCGATTCGATGCTGCCCTGCATGGGCACCTGTGCGCGGACGTCGCTGAGCTTGATGAGCGAGTGGCTGATGCCCTTGTCCTCGGCCCCCATGATGAGCGCCACGGGGCCGGTCAGGTCGGTCGTGAAGTAGGGACGCGAGTCTTCGCGCTCGGTGGCGGCCACAATCCTGAGCCCGTTGTCCTTCAGATATTTGACGGCAAAATAGAGCTTCTGCGAGCGGCATATCGGGATGCGGTGCAGGGCTCCGGCCGACGTCTTGACCGACTCGCCGTTGATGGCGGCCGAGCCTTTCTCGGGCACCACTATGGCATGGACGCCGGCGCACTCGGCACTGCGGGCTATGGCGCCGAAGTTGCGGACGTCGGTGATACCGTCGAGCACGAGCACGAACGGCATCTCGCCGCGACGGGCGACCTCGGCAAGCACCTCGGGCAACTCGCGGTATTCGACCTGATTCATGAACGCGATGACGCCCTGATGGTTGGCCGTGGTGATGCGGTCGAGCACCTCGGGTTCGGAATACTGGATGCGGATGGACTTCTGGCGGCAGAGCGCCTGCAACTGCTTGAAAAGGTCGCCGCTCAGACCCTTGCGGGCCACTACCTTGTCGACAGCGCGGCCGGCGTTGATGGCCTCGGCCACGGCGCGGATGCCGAAGATGTATAACTGGTCTTGCATGACTTAACTGATTTTTCGTTTTTGGCGTGGCGAAAGTATCACAATTATCCCGAAAGCACAATGAATTGCGACAGCGCAGTGCATCTCGTGGCCGATATTTTCGCGTTCATCCACAAAGATCCGCCCACATTGGCCGCGCCGAGCGAAATTGCGCCCGTTTTAGAGCAAACCATTGCTGACAAAAGGATTGACAGAGACATGACCGAGACTAACGAAATCAACCGGAAACAGCCCGAAACCAGAGTGCTTTACGAGGCCGACGGCATCTGCAGCACCTATATCACCACCGACACGCCAGCCACATTCGACCCGCCAAGCGGAGAATTCAGCTTTGTGGGATGCCGCAACGGACAGCTCCGCCTCAGCACCGGCGACGGCGCCGATCGGTTAGGGCGCAACGACATCGTGCTTGCGGGCCCGCGCAACACGGCCTGCCGCTTCGAACTCGACGCCGGAGCCGAAGTCTTCTGCCTCGCCATCAGGACTGACACCATCGGCACCATGGTCAGGATAGACCGCAAGCTGATGCAGGTTGGCCTCAAGCTGCACGCGGGGCGCGTCATCCACCTGCACAACTGCGACATGCAGCTGATGGATGCCTACGGCCGCATTCTGGACCTCAAATTCGGCAACCGGCACCACTTTTCGCACGAGACCATCCGCAACATCATCGGCGCCGTGGTCTACGACTTCCTGGCCGCAGCACTCGACTGCGCCGGGCGAAGCGAGACCGGGCCTGCCCTCTACAGCAGCGCCGACAAGCTGTTCTTCCGCTTTGTGGAGATGCTGAACGAGGGCGAACCCGTCAGCCGCAAGGTGGGGCACTATGCTGACCGCCTCTGCATCACGCCCAAATATCTGTCGACCGTGTGCCACCTCGTGGCCGGCCGCACCGCCACCGACATCATCAACCAGAAAATCAGGGAGCAGATACGCCACTATCTGGAGCACACCGACCAGTCCATCAAGGACATAGCGCTGCGCCTCGACTTCCCCAACATCCAGTTTTTCGGCAAATACGTCAGGAGGCAGCTGGGATGCTCGCCCAAGGCCTACCGCGCCGCCATGGGCCGCACCGCCGACTGACCGACGCGCAGTGGCTTTCGTCTGGCAGCGACGGCCACCCGAGAGTCTATGTGAAAAGAGGGTGACTAAAAAGTCTTTGACTGGTTAGTCACCCTCTTCTTTATTTTACGAACTGCCGTGCGTATCCCTTTGGGGTTGGGCAGGATGCAGACGGTGTTTCCGTGCGCGACAGCCCTGCGTGCGGCATTTATGAGGTTAGGCAGGTCGGCATCGTTCTCGCCTGCCGCCGAGTAGATGTCCCTCTACAATTTCTTGAACGACACATTTTCTATTTGGGGAGGGGCGTCCGCGCCGCTTTCATGGAGGGGCGGTCT
>CALYZD010000054.1 GCA_945607565.1 uncultured Bacteroidales bacterium
CCGTCCTTCTTTGTGTTTTTAGAGATTCCGGGGTTCGTAGAGGGCGTTCCACCATGTGTCGTCGCCCTTGAGCCACTTGGCGAACCACGCGAAAATCGAGTTCTGCCACTTGAGGCGCTTGCCGAAGTCGGTTATGTGATGGTTCTGCCCCTCGACCTCGATCAGCGCCGCCTCGCGCCCCAGCAGCCGCAGTGCGGTGTAGATCTGATGGCTCTCGGCGGTGGGCACGTTGGTGTCGTCGGTGCCGTGGAGGAAGAGGATGGGCGTGTGTATGCGGTCGGCGTTGAAGAGCGGGCTCTGGTCCACATACAGCTCGCGGTCCGACCACGGATAGCGTCCGGCCATCGACACCTCGCTGTAGGAGTATCCCCAATAGCCCTCACCCCAGTACGACGTGTGGTCGCTGATGCCGGCGTGCGACACGGCGGCGGCGAACAGGTCGGTCTGCGTCTGCAGATACTGCGTCATGAAGCCGCCGTAGGACGCGCCGATGCAGCCTATGCGCCGGCTGTCGACAAACGGGTGCCCGGCGGCGAAGAGGCGCGTGCCCTCGATGATGTCGTCGGCCACGCCGCGCCCGGCCGTGGCCACGTGGCGCGATGCGAACTCCTGCCCGAAGCCCACGGCTCCGCTGGGGTTGATGACGTAGACCACGTAGCCCTGGGCCGCGTAGACGTGCGGCGGATAGTGCGTCTCGAAGCCGCGTGCCGTGGGCGTGCATCCGCCGTAGTAGTAGACTATGAGCGGATAGACCGAGTCGGGCTCGAAGGCGGGCGGCAGATAGTAGCGGCCGCAGATGGTGTCGCCGCGCTGCGAGGCGAAGTTCCAGTCGATGCACCGGCCCAGGCCGATGCCCTTGAGGCGTTCGGCGCTGACGTCGAGCAGCACCTGCGAGCGCAGGCTGCGGGTGTCGAGGCGGTAGGCGCGGTCGGAGTTGGAGGCGCTCTTGCCGAACCACACCGCTGCGGGCGCTCCGGCGGCCAGTGCGAAGGTCGACACAATGTCCTCGGGCGTGCCGATGCGCTCGATGCGGCCGGTGGCGGGGTTGGCGCGGAAGAGGCGGATGTAGTCGCGGTCGTCGGCGGTGAAGTATATCTGGCCGTCGTGGCGGCTCCACCGGCATCGGCTCACTGACGGGGCAAAGTCGCGCGTCAGCGGGCGGACGGCGCGTGTGGCTATGTCGAGCAGATAGAGCTGGTGGTCAAACATGTTGGGCGTGCGGCCCTGCGGCAGGTTGAGGCCCACGCCGCCGAGGCATTCGGGCGAGCCTTCGATGAGCACGCTGCGGCCGTCGGGCGACAGGAGGGCGCCGCTCACAAAGCCGTCGTCGGCCACCAGCGTGTCGACCGCCATGGTCTCGAGGTCGAGGCGCATGATGGAGAAGAGGGTGGTGGGGCGTGCGGTCAGTCGTCGGCGTTCGGTGCCGAAGATTATGTGGCGTCCGTCGGCCGAGATGTCGAAGAGCGATGCGTTGTGGTAGCCGAAGGTGAGCGGTCGCACGGTGCCGCCCTCGAAGTCGACGAGGTGGAGCGACGTGCGGCTGCGCCAGCCGGGCATGCGGTCGTCGGGGTCCACTATCTGCCGCACGTCGGTGTCGTCGGCCGGGCCCTCGTCGGTGCGGGTCAGGATGCCGAAGCGCTCGTTGGGCGCAATGCGGATGTCGCCTTCGGGCAGATGCGATGCCAGCGTGCGGGTGATGCCGGTGGCGGGGTCGGTCAGTTCAATCAGGCGGCCGTCGGCGCGGGTGCGTGTGGTGCGGTAGGCGGTCGAGGTCGGCATCCAGCTGATGTTGTCGGACGTTTCGAGCAGCGTGCGGCCGGTCTTGAGCTCGGTCAGCATCCAGCGCCAGCTTGTGGTGCCGTCGGTGTCGGTGTGGTAGGTGGTGCAGATGGCGTAGCGTCCGTCGGCCGAGATGTCGACGCCGTAGATGCGCCGGCCGGTCATCACGTCGGTTATCGTCATGGCGCGGGGCGATGCCGGGTCGGCCAGATGCAGGCCTGAGCGCTCGTCGGCGGTCACGCTCACGCTGAGCGAGTCGGTGCGGCCGGGCACCGATATGTATTTGATGACCACGTCGTGGCGGCCGGGTGCCAGGCGCGACGTGGCGCCGCTCTCGGTCTGCCGGCCGTCGACGTAGAGGCGCGCGTTCTCCATGGCCCCGAGGCTGATGCCGGCTTCGGCATAGCCGCTGCTCTCGAGCGCGAAGTGGAGCAGGTGCATGGCGCACACGTCGGCCGTGGGTGCGGTGGCCAGGTCGTAGGGGCGTCCGTGGGCGGCCCGGCTGAGGTCGGCCGGAGCGTCCAGAAGGGTCTGCGGTTCAAAGCGTGCGCCGTTGAGGTCGACGGTGTCGAGCATCACGGGCCGGGGCATGGCTGCGGGGCCGGTGTGGCTGAAGGTCGTCACCCTGATGTCGGCCGCCGTGGCCGATGCCATGCCGAGGGCGAGGCTTGCGATTGTCAGTAGTCTGTGCATAGTGTTCTTTTTTTTTTGATGTGCTGATATGATAAAAAACGGAGAGCGGCATCGGGTGCTGTCGGCTCCCCACGATGCTCGCTCTTGCCGTGCTTGTGATGCGTGGCCTGCCGTGGCTATAGCTTGGTCAGAGTGCTGGTGGCTCCCGCTATGTAGCTGTATCCGCCATACCATGCGCTCCAGCCTTGGAACAGGATGCGGCCCTCGTCGTCGATGGTGGCCACCACGGGCGCGTCGACGGCCGTTTCGGCTGCAAAGGTATACCATGTTCCGAAAGTCTGTCCGGCCTCGAAGGTGATGGTGCGCGCGGCGGCGTCGAGCGTGCCGATGAGCGTCTCCGGCTCCCAGTAGAATCCGGTCATGCTGATGGTCGTGTCGTCTATGCGCTCGATGACGACACCGACGTTGTCGTCGTAGGAGAACGAGTTGTCCTCGTTGCCCCAGGTCCACAGATAGTAGTCGTAGCCCGATGCCACTTCGTGATAGGTGCCTGCGATGTCGGCCGTGGTCAGGCTCATGCGCGGGTCGTTCCAGGTGAAGGTGCAGTAGTCGCCCACGTAGTAGGGGTAGAACGACAGCGTGCAGGTGCCGTCGGCCGCAGCCTCGAAGGTCGAGTAGCCGACGTAGAAGTAGTCGTAGTTGGTGCCGTCGGTGGGCACGTAGACGTACCAATCGTCGTTGTAGCAGGTCGGGTAGGTCACGTTGCCGTCGGCGTCGGCCACAAAGTCGAGGTTGTAGCCTGCGTTGCCATACCAGTCGGCAATCGAGTAGCTGCCGTCGGAGTAGGCCGTCAGCGTGCATTCCCACTGATATTCGCCATAGTTCATGGTGCCGGTGGTGGTGTAGAGCGCGTAGGCGGTCACGGCGAATCCGGCCGTGGCCTCGGCCGATGCCGAGAAGGCCTCGTTCTGCGGAGCGTCGGCCCACACGGCAAAGGTGTATTCGCCCACCTCGGTCACGAAGGTCACCGACGTGTCGGCGCTTGCGGCAAAGTCGGTGCGCTCGCCGTCGGCCGACAGGTAGTAGCACGTGTAGATTTCGGCGTCGGGCACGGCGGTCCATGCGGCCGTCACCGTCTTGCCGTCGACGGTCACCGTCAGTTCCGGCGCGGCCAGGGGCACTATGGCGTCGGTGGTGGCCGTCAGCGTGGCCACGGGCGAGCTTGAGCGCTCGGAGCCTATGGCGGCGAATGCCCAGACGTCGAGCGTGTAGGTGGTTGCGGGCTCAAGGCCTGCGAATGTGGCCGTGCATGCCGTGGTGACGTCGCCCGCCACAAGTTCGTCGGCCTCGTCGCGCAGCTCGTAGGCGTATTGCACGGCTCCTTCGACCTTTTCCCATTCGAACGTGAGCGCGGCCACGCCCGAGGCCGACACGGCCGGGGCAGGCGTTGCAAGCGGGGTGAGCACGGCCTCGTCGTCGTCGTCGGAACAGGCCGCCATGATTGCCGGCAGCACTATTGCCAGCATTTTGGTGTGTCGCAATATGTTTTTCATGACTGATTCTGATTGATTTTAGTTAAGACTCCGCATTCATTCTCCCCACGATGCTCTCACATAGTTCCAGCCGGCGTTCGTGTCGTCCTGAAACATGTAGGCGGTCATCAGCAGTGTGCCTTTGGCAAACGAGATGGGGTTGTAGCCCGATGCCGGGTTGAACTCCACATAGGCCACGGCAGCGTCGCCGATGGTCCACGAGGCATAGTCGTCGGCCTCCTCGTCGATGAGCCACCAGTAGCCGTATTCGTCCCAGTAGACGTTGGAGAGCGGGCTGACGTCGCCCACCCACGTCGTGGGGTCGTCTGCATCAAAGCCGGTGGCGCCGCTGATGCTGAAGCGCAGGTCGAGGCCCGAGCCGATGAAGTTGTCGATTCGGAACAAGTTGACGCCGTCGAGGTGATAGATGTCGGAGCGCACGGGCGAGTAGATGGTGCTGAAGGTGAATTCGACGTCGTCGGCCACCTTGACCCACTGCGACACGAGCACCGTGCCCGTGTAGGTGTCGATGCCCTCGCTGATGGCGTAGGGGTTGGCGTCGGAGGCGGCAATGCGCAGCTTGAGGCTGTGGGTGCGGTAGGGCTCCACGGCCGAATAGTCGATGGTGAGTGTGGCGCGGTCGGCTCCGTCGGCAAATTCGACCGACGCCGGCACTGTCATTCCGCCCTCGTTGTCGACCACTTCGATGGCGGCGCTGGCCGTGCCCTCGGTCGTGGGGCGTGCCACGGTGATGCTGAACGTGGGGTCGGCGGCGAACTCCTCGGGCGTGGCGATGAGCTCGGTGGTGTTGCCCTCGGCAAAGTAGGCGCCCATGCTGCCCTCGGGCACTGCGGGTCCGGGCTCCCAGCTGTCGTCGTCCGAGTCGTCGCAGGCTGCCGTGCCCAGGCCGGCTATGCAGGCTATGGCTATGCAGTCGAAGTGTCTGAATATGAAGTTTTTCATGGTCTGATGTTTTTTTCGGTGAATCATTTAGGTTAAGAGTCTATTCTTCCCACTTGTCGATGGTGCCCGACGGGTCGGGGTTGGGCTTCATGGCCGGGTTCATGCCGGTCTCCTTGGTGGGTATGTAGGCGTTGAACCACGGCGCGCAGTAGCCTTCGATGCTGTTGAGGCGGTAGGCCGAGGGCACGTTGGTGCCTCTGTAGCCGCGCACCACGGGCAGTGCCAATCGTTTGAAGTCCCAGAAGACGATGCCTTCGCCCCAGAATTCGATGCGCTTCTGCAGCATCAGCTCTTCGCGGAAGTCGTCGAGCGAGGCGGCTGTGCAGGTGTAGTCGGCGCAGCGGGTGCGCATCAGTTCCTGCAGCGTGGCGATGCCGCTGCCTATGTTGCCGGCGGCCGCTTCGGCTTCGGCCAGGATGAAGTGCATCTCTTCGATTCGCATCAGCGGGAAGTCGGCTGCCGAGCCTACGCTGTAGTCGCTGCGCTCGCCGTCTTTGGGTCTGAACTTGAAGGCGGCGTAGGGTGGGATGGTCTTGAAGTGTCCGTCGGCCACGGCGGTGGGATATTTGCCGTTGTTCGACTCTCCGGCATCGTCGGGGCTGAGCCATGTCAGCTTGCGCCAGTCGGTGTCAGATATTTGGTCGTAGAGGCGGCGCGAGATGGTGCGCTGTGCGCCGTAGGTGTTGGTGTAGACGCCGCTCTCGCAGGTTATGCCGCCCACGCCGTAGTACTGCTCGGGCGACAGGTGGCCGATGAAGTTGCGCCAGTCGGAGCTGCTCAGAATCTCCTTGCCGATGATGGCGCCCAGCATCCAGTCGGAGGCCGAGTTGAAGCCGTTGTTGTAGCCCGAGCCGCCGAACCATGTGCTCTGGTCGAGTATGGCCGACGAGCTGCTGGCTATGGCGCGGCGCGCGTAGTCGGCCGCAAGGCTGTAGGCTTCGGTGGCGGTGGAGGCTCCGAGGTCGGCGTCCGATTCGAGGTATTCGCTCAGGTGCTCGGGGCGCAGTTCGAAGCGTGTGGCCACTTCGAGGTAGAAGCGGGCCAGCAGTCCGTCCACCACGCTGATGTCGGGCATGTTGTGGGCCTTGCGGTCGGCCTCGCCGCAGTCGGCCAGGTAGGTCTCGGCCTTGCGCAGGTCGGCAAGGATGAATGCGTACATGTCGTAGAACTTGAGGCGGGGCGTGTTGCGGGCTTCGGCCTCGGTGGTGGTCTCGGTGATGCAGGGCACTGTCAGGCCGTCGATGCCGTTGGCTTCGGCCTGCGCGTCGAGGCTCGACACGCCGGTGGCGCGGTATTCGTAGAGGCGTGCCAGGTCCATGTAGGCCCATGCGCGGTAGAAGTGCGCCGTGCCGAAGTTGTGGCGCTGGTTCTCGCTGAACTCCTTGCGCAGGATGATGTTGGCGTTTTCGATCCACTTGTAGTAGTAGCGCCACGGGTAGGCCGCCGTCGAGTAGTTGCCGCCGAGGTAGGAGTTGACCGCCCAGTAGTAGAAGTAGTCGTATCCGGTGGAGTGGATGGTGAAGTCGGAGCAGTAGGTGTCCCTAATCATGCTCAGGGCGGGGTAGCCGAGGTCGAACTCGATGCTGCTGCCGTAGGTCTCACTCATGCCGATGTAGCCTGCCACGGCGTTGACCAGTCCGTCGAGGCCTGCCGAGAGGTCGTCGAGCTGTTCTTCGGTCACGATGTCGTCGTTGGGGAAGACCTCGTCGACGCATCCGGTCAGTGGTGCGGCCATCATCGATGCCAATATTGCGCTTTTTGCTATAATCGTTTTCATTTCTCTGTGTCTGGTTTAATTGTGATGGTTTAGAACTGAATGCTGATGCCTCCCGAGACGGCCCTCATGGGGCTGTAGACGCCGTAGCCCTCGGTCGTGCGCGGGTCGTAGCCCTTGCGCTTGGACCAGAAGCAGACGTTGTCGGCCGTGGCGTAGATGCGGGCCTTGCTGATGCCGACGGCTGCTGTGAGCTTGGCGGGCAGCGTGTAGCCCAGCTGCACGTTCTGCAGGCTCAGATACGAGTTGTCGACGAGGAAGCGGTCCGAGATGACGCTCGAATATTCGTCGCCGAAGCAGAAGCGCGGCGTGTCGGTGGGGCGTTCCTGCGTCCATGCGTCAAGGATGTCGCGGTGCAGGGCGTTGCCGGTCACGCCGGCGGTGGGGCAGGTCATCAGCATGGCATACTGCGAGTCGTAGCCCTTGCCGCCGATCTGGTAGGTGAACTGTGCCGACAGGTCGATGCCCAGGGCGCTGACCGTGGTGCCGAATCCGCCGAAGACGGGCTTCTTGGCCTTGACGATGTGGTAGGTGGCCTGGCTGTAGTCGGTGGTCACCGTCTGCGAGCCGTCGCTCAGCGTCCTGTACCATTGCGAGCGGCCCTCGTCCGACGTGCCTGCGTATTTGACCACGTAGAAGCTGCCCAGCGGCAGGCCTTCGCCCACAAAGTGGTTGTTGCCCTGCTGGAAGCCGTCGTAGCCGTCGACGCTGATGCTGCGGTTGGCCTCGTCGAGGTGCGTCACTTCCTGGTGGTTGGAGGTCAGGTTCATGCTGATGTTCCATTCCACGATGCGCGTCTTGACGGGCGTGGCGCTCAGGTTGACTTCGACGCCCTGGTTGCGCATGTCGCCCACGTTCTGATAGTAGCCCGAGTAGCCGAGGGTGGCGGGCGTGCTGAACCACATCAGCATGTCGCGCGTGGTGCGGTTGTAGTATTCGGCGCTGCCGCTCAGCCTGCCGCCCAGCAGTTCGAACTCGATGCCGGCGTTGAAGTTGCCGCATTTCTCCCAGCTGATGTCGCGGTTGCCCTTGGTCTTGAAGTCGAGCGACAGTTCGCCGTCGATGTTGTTGATTTCGTAGGTGTTGGTGTAGCGGAAGTCGCCGATGTTGTCGTTGCCCTGCTCGCCATACGATGCCTTGAGCTTGAGGTTGCCCACCCACGGTGCGTCGAACCAGCTCTCGCGGCTCAGTATCCAGGCTCCGCCCACCGACCAGAAGTCGCCCCAGCGCTCGTCGGGGTCGAATCGCGACGAGGCGTCGCGGCGGTAGGAGAGCTGCGCGAAGTAGCGTCCGGCATAGTCATACATGGCGCGGAAGAGCCAGCCCTCGGTGTTGTAGTCCGAGGCCGACGAGGTCGGGATGCCGTAGGAGGTCAGGTAGCCGTTGAGCTCGTGGTTGCCCCAGTAGTCGACGGCGCCGGTCTTGGAGGCGCTCAGGTCCTCGTAGTTGTATTTGTAGCTCTCGTGTCCGGCCATGACGTTGACGTTGTGCGTGTCCGAGGCCAGGTTCCACGTCAGCAGCTGCTGCAGGTTGATGGTGCTCACGCGCGAGTGCTCGATGGTGGTCGAGCCGTCGGCCTGGGCGCTGTATCCGTAGAAGGGGTTGTATGTCTGCGTGTCGCGGCTCTCCCACAGCGACGTGCCCGCCTTGAAGGTGAACTTGAGGCTCTTGAGCAGGTTGACGTCGGCGAATCCGTCGGCGTTGACCGAGTTGCTGCGCGTGCCCCAATAGTCGGTGTCGAGGCTGTTGATGTTGTTGACGTTGGTGCAGAAAGGGCGTATCTCGCCGCCCTCGTTGTAGGTGCCGTTGCCCCAGTCGTAGACCACGCCGTTGGCGTCGTAGAGCAGGCGTCCGTCGCCGTCGCGCACGTAGAGCGGATAGATGGGTGCGATGTTGGCCACCTGCGTGAAGACGCTGTTGGTGGTGTAGGTGCCGTCGTCGTAGATGCTGTGCGAGTCGGAGTGCACGAAGCTGAAGTTGCCTCCGAACATCAGCCACGGCTTGGCCTGATGGCTGGCGCGCAGGCGTCCCGAGTAGCGTTCGTAGTCGGTCGAGCGCACAATGCCCTCGTCCCTCAGATAGCCGAACGAGCCGTAGATCTGGGTGGCGGCGTTTCCGCCCGAGATGCTGACGTTGTATTCCTGGCGTGTGCCGGTGCGGTAGGCGGCGTCGGTCCAGTCGTCGGGATAGAGCGTGTAGACGCTGCCGTTGCGGTAGATGCGGCGTCCGAGGGTGGCGTTGGGGTTGATGCGGCCGTTGGTGCCGATCAGATATTCGCCGTCGGGCACGGTGTAGACGTTGTAGCCCAGTCCGCCGTCGGAGCTGCTGCCGAAGAGGTTCTCGTTGGCCTGGCGGTGTGCCGATGCGGCCGAGGCGCCCTTGTTGACGTAGCTGGTGTAGAGTGCCTTGTAGTACTGCTCGTAATATTCGCCCGGATTGTCGATGCGGTCATAGTCGGGCAGGGCGCGGGTGTTGCAGCCGTAGCGTGCCTCCAGCGTCACCACGCTGCGGCCGGCCTGTCCCTTCTTGGTGTTGATGATGATGACGCCGTTGGCGCCGCGCGCGCCGTAGAGCGCGTTCGAGGCCGCGTCCTTGAGCACCGTTATCGACTCGACGTCCTGCGGGTTGATGTTGTTCCAGCCGCCCTCGTAGGGCATGCCGTCGAGCACTATCAGCGGTTCGGTGCCGGCGTTGATCGAGCCCTCGCCGCGAATCAGTATCGACTGCGTGCTGCCTGGCGCCGTCTGCGGGGCTATCTGCAGGCCCGCCACTTCGCCCGAGAGCGACTGCATGACGTTGCTCACCTGGCGCTTTTCGATTGTCTCGCTCGAAATCATGGTGGCCGAGCCGGTGAAGGCCGACTTCTTGGCCGTGCCGAATGCCGTGACGATGACGTCGTCAAACACTTCGCTGTCGGCCTCGAGTGTCACGTTCATCTGGGGCTGCGCAGGCAGTTCCTGCTTTTTCATTCCCAGATAGGAGATGACGAGAATGTCCGTCGCGTTCAGATTGTCGATTCTGAATTTCCCGTCGATGTCGGTAATCGCTCCGTGCGATGTCGACTTGACAATCACGGTCGCTCCGATAATCGGTTCCGCCTTTTCATCGGTCACCGTTCCCGCTGCACTGAATGTCTGCGCGGCCGCGGGACACATGGATATCCACAGCATGAAAAGGAACAAATAAAGTTTAGCCTTCATAATTCCTCGCGTTTTGAGTTAGTAGAATAAAAAAATGATTATTGGGTTGTGTAGAAATCGATAATGCGCCCGAGTGCCCGTCGGCACACGGCGCAGAATCCCGGATGGGCGTTGGTGCGCATCCTGCAGTAGTCGGTCGGGCGGTAGACGCCGCGTGCCGAGTAGCCTCCGCCTTCGAACACTCCGACCTCGCACGGGTGTCCGGCCGGTGTGGGCACGGGCACGTCGTGGGGCACCATGTCGGCCCATTTGGAGGCGAAGTCGACGCGCGTGCTGATGTTCTGCTCCCAAGGCTCCACGTCGGTGGGGTAGCTGTCGGTCATCACGTCGTCGTCATAGAAATACTCGTCGGCCAGGCCTCCGAAGCTGTGGCCGAACTCGTGCACCACCACCGGCCCGAAGTCGGCGTGGTGGGCGGCCGTGAGCGTGTAGGAGTTGTAGATGCCGCCGCCGCCATACTCGTCGGTGTTGGCCAGGACGATGATGTGCTCGTAGTCGATGCCGGCCAGGGCGTTGTGTATGCGCTTGACCTGCCGTGTGGTCAGGTAGCGGTCCGAATAGAAGGTGCTGAAGTGCGAGCCGAACGCCGTGTGCCGCCACTGTCCGAGTCGCGGGACGCTCACGCCGCTGTCGTCCGACGGTGCGGCCACTGCCACCACGTTGAAGCGGCTGCGTGCCGATGCGAACGGTTCGTGCGCGAAGATGCTCTCGCAGGCTCTGAGGGCGTCGGCATAGAAGGTGTCGGCTTCGGCCTCGGTGTAGCCTTCGGCCACTATCGCTATGTCGATGCAGCTGTCGGCCGTGCCGTTGCTGAGCAGCTGTCGGTGCGGCGTCAGGCGGCCCGTGCCGCGCCGGTGTATCAGCACGTCGGCGGGGTCCACGCGGTGGCCGAGCCTTGCGCGCGGGCGCCGGTGCATGTCGAAGAGCACTATCTCTATTTCGGCCGCCTGCCTGGGCATGGGCACCAGCACCGTGTGTTCGAATCCGCGGCTGACGGCCTGTGCCTCGTCGGTCTCGAGCCATTCGAGAAAGAGCGACGAGAACGACGTGCGGTAGATGACGCGGCCGTCGGCGGCGCAGCGCATGGTCAGCTGTCCGTTGCCCTCGAGCGGCAGTTCCGACAGGTGGTGGCGCCGGCCGGCCCATCGCGGCAGTTCCGACAGCTCGTCGAGGCAGATGCTCTGCGAGCGGGCGTCGCCGGTCAGCAGATAGTCGATGCGCAGGGTGCGGTCGGCAAAGTAGGCGGCAAATTCCTGGGCTTGGGCGGCAAGCGCGGCTATGGCCAGGGCTGCGGTCAACAGATAGGTTTTCATTGTGTGTCGATGTGGTGTAAGGTCAAAACAGGTCATGATAAGAATGGAAAAGCGGTTTCCCCTCTCTCTCCGGCGCGTGGCGGCGGGGGAACGCTCTGCGGGCCATGGCTGGCGCGGCGCGCCTGTGTGTGGCGCCGGAGCCTCCGGTGGTTGAGCAATCAGGCCGCAAGGTACACACTGTCAAAAACGGATTCTGGAATGTCCGCCCCCCTCTATTGTCGTGTGTGTACCCTGCGGTGATTGCAAACTTCATTCACAAGGCACTGGTCCGGAGTGCCTCATGGTCTACTCGTCGGCAGGCACCTCAGAGATGCTGCCGTAGCGATGGTATTCGAACGAGATGCTCTGCTCCTTGATGTAGTTGATGAGCTCCACGCGGCCGTCTTTGAGCGGTGCCGATGTGGCTATGTAGCGGTCGGCTGCTGCTGCGGCGGCATACATGTCGGCCGGCAGATCGGCGCGGCAGGTGCGGATGCGCTCATACTCGGGCATCTTGGCGGCGAAGTCGGCGAGGCTTTCGGCCACGAGGCGGCAGCCGGTGTCGGCCAGTGCCTTCGAGCGGTCGTCGGCCGGGTCGAAGCTGATGGTCAGCGGCGTGCCGCAGAGCTTGGCGGCAAAGGCCACCATGTGTGCCTGCTCGTCGGTGTCGCCGGCAAAGAGTCGCAGAGCCATGCTCTTGAGCGGCAGATAGCGGCAGAGGTTCTGCTCGCCGTAGAGGTGGTGGATGTCGCGCGGACGCGAGAACTCATCGTCCCATGCCGCACGGTAGCTGCTGCGCCAGTCGGTGGTGCTGCCGGCCTTGTCGGCTATTCTGACAAAGCAGGCGCAGTAGTTGGGGCCGCCGGCCTTGACGCCTCCGCCGAAGGCCGAGAGCTTCATGCCGCCGAAGGGCTGACGGTTGACGATGGCGCCGGTGATGCCTCGGTTGATGTAGAGGTTGCCGGCCTGGATGGAGTTCTTCCACAGCTTCTGCTCGTTCTCGTCGAGGCTCTGCAGGCCGCTGGTCAGGCCGTAGTCGAGGCCGTTGACAAGCTCGATGCCTTCCTGCAGGTCGCGGATGGGGCAGACGCTCAGCATCGGCCCGAACAGTTCGGTGCGGAACGAGTAGCTGCCCGGCCGCACGCCCATCTTGACCGTGGGTGCCAGGATGTATTTCTGCTTGTCGACGAAGCGCGGCTCCACCAGCCAGCTTTCGCCGGGTTCCAGCGTCAGCGCCTTGAGCAGCTTTTCGTTGCGGTTGGTTATCATCGGGCCCACTATGTTGCCTGCGTTCCACACGCTGCCCACCTTCATGCTGGTGGCGGCGTCCTTGAGTTTGTCCTGGAAGTCCTTGTCGTCGTAGACCGACTGCTCGACCAGCAGCAGCGAGCATGCCGAGCATTTCTGTCCGGCGTTGCCGAAGGCCGATGCCACGATGTTCATGATGGCGTGGTCGCGGTCGCCCGATGCGGTCAGGATGATGACGTTCTTGCCGCCCGTCTCGGCCGACAGCGGTGTGGCGGGCACGGTGCGTGCTATGTCGCGTGCGGTGTCGGTGCCGCCGGTCAGGATGATGTGCTTGACCACGGGCGATGCCGTCAGTGCGGCCAGTGCGTCGCGCTCGGTGATGATGACCTGCAGTGCTTCGCGGGGCACGCCGGCGTCCCAGAAGGCCTTGGCGAAGAGCCATGCCACGGGTGCGGCCACGGTCGCGGGCTTCAGTATCACGGTGTTGCCGCCTGCCAGGCCTGCCACGATGCCGCCGATGGGAATGGCGCACGGGAAGTTCCACGGCGAGATGACGAGTATGGTGCCTTTGGGCGAAATCTCGACGTCTTTGAGGGCGGCGAATTTCTTCATCGTGGTGGTGTAGAAGCGTGCGTAGTCGATGCCTTCCGACACTTCGACGTCGCCTTCGACCACGGTCTTGCCCGTGACGGCGCACATGCAGCCTATCAGTTCGCCGCGCATGGCGCCCAGATTGTTGGCGGCGGCATACATGATGCGGTGGCGCTCCTCAAGCGTGGTGCTGCGCCATCCGGCGGGGTCGGCCGCGGCAATGTCGAGGATGTCGGCCACTTCGGCCTTGCCTGCCATCGACATCTCGCACACGCACACTTCGTCGTCCTGGCAGCGGTCCATGTAGTGGTGACGCTTCTCGGTCACCACGGTCTTGGCGCCTATCTGCAGCGGGATGATGTCGGGTTTGCTGTCGGGCGTCTTCTTCCATTTGGCGAAGATGTCGCGCTGCCATTTCTGGTTGGCCTCGCGGTCAAAGTCGGTGTCGGGCTCGTTCTCCATCTCGTCGGCCGGTGCCACGGGCGCGTAGGGCTTGGTGCGGTCCTGGGTGCGGGTGGGGGTGTGGCCGAGGCTGTCTTTCATGGCGTAGGCGTCTTCGAACTGCTTCTGCAGGAAGTTCCACGTCTCGGTGCCGTATTTGAGGTTGAACGAGTGCGTCAGGAAGTTGTCGGGGGCCGTGTTCTCGTCCATGCGGCGCACCAGATACGACACGGCGTTGAGGAAGTGCTCGTCGCGCACCACGGGCGTGTAGAGAATCACGTGGTTGCCCAGAATCGACTGCGCGCGCCACACGTGGTTGGCCATGCCTTCGAGCATCTCGAAGCAGAAGCAGTCTTTGGGCGTGCCGTATTTCTGCGACAGCAGGTATCCGTAGGCTATGGTGAACAGGTTGTGCGAGGCCATGCCGATGTGCAGCACCTTGGCGTTTTCGGGCATCAGTCCGCGCTCTATCAGGTGCAGATAGTTGGCGTCGACCTCGGTCTTGGAGCTGCGCACTGGGTTCTCCCATCCGCGCAGGCTGCTGACCACCGTTTCCATCTCAAGGTTGCAGCCCTTGACTATTCGCATCTTGATGGGCGAACCGCCGTCGGCCACGCGGGCTTTGGCAAATTCGAGCAGTTCGGTCTGGAAGTCGTAGGCGTCGGGCAGATAGGCCTGCACCACTATGCCGGCTTCGTAGTTCTTGAACTGCGGCAGGCTCAGCACGTGCTTGAACAGGCGCATCGTGAAGTGCGCGTCCTTGTATTCCTCCATGTCGAGGTTGATGAACTTGGCGCGCTTGCGGCCGTTCTCGTCGACGTAGGGGAAGTCGATGGCCTTCTGGTAGAGTTCGGACATGCGGCGCACCAACTCGGGGAAGCTCTCCTCGTAGTTGAGCGCGTGCGTCTGGGCGTAGATGCCCGAAATCTTGACCGAGATGTAGTTGATGTCGGGGCTTTCGAGGGCCTCGAGGTAGTGGTAGTAGCGCTTGTCGGCCTCGCCGTTGCCCAGCACCACTTCGCCCAGCAGGTTGACGTTCTGGCCTATCTTCTCCTTGAAGCGGGTGGCCAGGTGCTCGGTCAGGCGCGGGCGTGCCTCGTCGATGATGACCTTGGAGGTGTCGGTGCGCAGGCGGCGCTTGATGATGGGAATGGTGATGGCGTCGAAGCGGTAGGCGAAGCTCTTGTACATCTTGAAGAGCAGGGCGTCGCGCTTGTTGAGGAACTCGGGGACGCCGTAGATGTCGATGAGGGCCTTGATGCGGAGCGCCAGTTTCTTGCGGTCGCGTATCTGCGACGATTCGTCGAGCATCTTGACAAGGAACTTCTTGTCCTGAGGGCGCTGCACCATGATGGCGTATTTCTCCTGCTCCTTGCGTTCTTCGGGGGTTATGGTGCTTTCGCACGTTTCGTAGAGCTTCAGTACCCAGTCTTGTACTTCGGCTATTGTCGGTTTCGAGTTCATGTTAATGTTCAAAGTTGATATATTGACAACACCTTGAGGCATAATCAACATATTGTGCCCCGATGTTACCAATATGGATTAATGATTTTTGTGTTTTGCATATTGATGTTTGTGTCGGTTGATTGGCCTGATGTTGTCGGGCTGAACATGACAGCCCTGTATCGGTGCAGCTCGTGGAGCGTCTGCTTCGAATACATGTCAAATAGTTCCCATTTCATACTCTCAATAACTTTTCTTTTCTGTTACGGCTGCAAATGAAAAAAACTATCTGTACAATACAAAACGATTTGATATGAATTTCCGTATTTATGTTACAATTTATATCGTTTTATTCCAAAAATCATACAGTTTGAATTGATTTAGCTCAATTCCATTACAAAGTGGCATTCTGGCGCCCGTTCCGGGTTTCAGTCGGCGGGCGGGCAGACTTCGAGCATGTAGATGGCGTCGAGGCTCCAGGTGGCCACGTCGTTGGTGCTCAGGTTGGGCACTTCGGGCATGGGCTCGGGTGCGTCGGGTGTGCCGATGCTGATGGGCGCAAAGTTGGCCATGGCGGCCGAGTGTCGGCTGTGCAGCAGGTCTTTCCATGCGTCGCGGGCCAGGTCGGGGCGCCGGAGCTGCCATGCGGCGTAGGCTGCGAGGCGCGACACGCGGAAGTGGTTGTTGCTCAGGCGCGCTGCGAGGCGCTTGTAGTTGAGGGCGTGGTCGAGCCATGCGGCGTTCCATTCGGGCAGACTTATCATCATCTGCAGTTCGTTCATCACTTCGAATCCGCCCATTATGGTGGCCAGGTGGTTGGTGTTGCGCATGGCGGTGTCGCCCTCGTAGGTCAGCACGCCGGTAGCGGGGTCGAAGCCCAGCGCCTTGTTGCCGGTGAAGATGCCGTGGGGCAGTGCGGCTATGCTTTTCATGCCGGCCACTATTCTGTCGCGGTAGGCGGTGTCGCCGGTGCGTTCCCATTGCGTCATCCAGTTGCCGGCGCAGGCTATCCAGTCGGGGCCGATGCGCAGGCGTGCGGGTGCGGTGCATGGGAAGCGGCTCAGCGGCTCGGCGAGGCGCATGGGGTCGAGTTCGGCGAGCTTGCGTTCCACGTCCTTGACTTCGGTCATCAGGTCGCCGCAGCGTTCGTCGGCGGCCAGATAGTGGTAGAAGCGGTTCCATGCTGCCTGGCTGATGCGCACTTCCTTGGCGCCGCAGCCCCAGTGGCTCACGTTGTGGCGGCTGCCGAGGGCGGCGTTGGGCCCGGCGTGGTAGACGTCCACTTCGCCGGTGTGGCGTGTCATGGCTTCGGCCATGGTCCAGAGTTCGGCGCGGCCGGTGCGCAGAAAGCTGTACCACAGCCACATGTTGGAGGCCAGTTCGGTGTTGTCCCAAGCATATCCGCCCACGTCATATTTCCATTCATGGCGTTCGGTGTCGTAGGTGTGCATCACGTCGCCGTAGTTCCAGAAGCCGTACCAGCGGTGCACGTCGACGGCCTGCGCGTAGTAGTCGGTCATGGCGCGCAGGCTGCGTTCCACCTGCCGGCCGGTGGCGGTGGCGGTGTCGGGCAGGCTCCAGATGCCGAATGCCCGGCGGCTGTGCAGATATTGCGGTGTGCACATCAGGCGGTTGGGCTTGGCAAGTTCGGATGCCAGCAGGGCAAACCGGGCTTTGCCTTCGAAGCGTGCCATGGGCACAATGCAGAGTTCGGATGTGCGTGCTATGCCGTAGGGCGTGCTCATGCCTTCCTGCACGTCTTCGTAGCTCGATTCGAGGCCGTGGGCGCTGTGGTCGTAGTGGCGCAGGTCCATCGGTTCGGCGTCGGGGCTCCAGAGCCATGCGGTCATCTGTGCCGATGGGGTGCAGGCTCCGCCTATCTCGACGGCCGAGGGGTATGTCTGCCAGAAGTCTTTGATTCCCATCACTATGCCTCCGTCGGTGTCGCCCGCAAAGGCGTAGCCGGTGGCGCGGTGTCCGCCCATGGTGCCTATCCAGGGGCGGTCGGCGTGGGTGCGCTTGCGTATGGCGAATGCGTCGGGGGTGGTCTGGGTCAGTCTGAATTCGTTCCACGAGGCCCAGTCGTCCACCAGCTGTCGCGACTGCGGGTCGAGGCTGTCGGCCGCCGGCACTCTGCGGGCGCTCATCTGCAGCTGCTGCAGGTCGGTGTCGCCGAGGCAGATGCGGCGTCGTCCCGAGAGCGGCTGCACGGGTTCGCTCCACACTCCGCCGCAGTCGGTGGCAAAGGCTATGTGCCTGTTGTAGAGCTCGGTGCGCATCGGCACGTCTATTCTGACGCCCAGTCCGCGCACGAAGTCGCTGTTCTCGTCGCCGTCAAAGACGAAGGTGTGCGTCATACGGATGCGGTCGGAGCCTCGGTGGAAGTAGAGGCGGACCACAAAGGGCAGCCACTGCCGGTGTCCGTCGGTGTGCCGGCCTTCGAGCCTGACCACGGTGCCGATGCCCAGCGAGCGTTCGACCGTGGCGCGCTCCACGTGGCTTGCATATCGGGCAAAGGTCAGGCTTTCGGCTGCTTCGTCGGCAGGCCGGCTCTGGGTGGAGCACACGAGGTGC
>CALYZD010000055.1 GCA_945607565.1 uncultured Bacteroidales bacterium
AGCCTGCTCAAGCCCTTCACCTCCGACATCCGCATCAACTACGAGCGATACTTCTACCGCACCGGCGCCGTGCCCAAAATCGGCGAGCAGGACAAGTTCGTCATCGAACTGATGGCACGATTCTGAAAGACACGATTCTGGCGCCACAAGCCGGACAAGGCACAAAAAAAAACGACCAAGTGTTGAACGTTCAACCACTTGGTCGTTTTCCTGTTGTACCCAGAGCCGGGATCGAACCGGCACGATTTGCATCATTGGTGTTTGAGACCAACGCGTCTACCAATTCCGCCATCTGGGCGACTGACATTGGCGATTAGCGGGTGCAAATATAGGCATCATTTCCGACAATACAACATCGCGACAGAGTTTTTCGGCAAAAAAGTCAGGGCTTTCGCATCGGCCTTCCGCCTCGAATCGGCCTCGCCGACTACGTATACATCTTCGGGTTTAAATTCAACAAGTCGGCAGGTGAAGCCATGCGGCAGATAAAGGAGAGCGACCACGCTGAACCCTTCCGCACAAGCGGCAGACGGATTGTGCTGATTGGCGCGAATTTCAACGGCGAAATCAGAAACATCGACGAGTGGGTGGCGGAGTGAAAGAAAACGGAAAACGCCCCGGATTCCTTTCCTCGTGGCATCCGGGGCGGTCGAAACTATTGTTTTATCCTGAAGTTATATACAACCTTTCCTTCTTTGTCGATGTATGCCCCATAACGTTTTGACAGCAATACAAATGCTAATCCTTTGTTGAAGCTGTTTGTCAAATGAGTCGATTCGCTGTATCTCCATTCCCAGCCAAACTGAGGGTTGATGACCATTTCTCCATCTTTGTTTATGAAGCCCTATTTGTCATCAACTTTCACAGCAGCTAACCCTTCGCTGAAGCCCCATGTTTTGTCAAACTGTGGTTCAATGACAACTTCGCCTGATTGGTTGATGAATCCATATTTCCCTTTGGTGTTCCAAATCGGGAATCGTTTGTCATCAGAGCAAGAATAGAATAATGCAATGATGTATAATAAAAGTAAGTGTTTCATTTTGATATAGTTTTATAGTTATTGAGCATTATGATTCCTGTCTGTTCGGCTTTGGGGATAAGGTATTTGCATGTCCAAGGTATGGATTTTTTCATAGTATGAAAATTTTCTCCGCCGGTTTTCTTCCGAGTCTTGATTCTGTCCGTCGCGCCTGAAAAATTCCAAGCGCACACCTGCAACGACCTGATTCGCACCCGTTCGTGCGGCGACTTGCCGGGCGGGGTCTTGTGCAAGGCTTTGCGCGAATGAAAAATCTGCAAAAAGTCACTGCGCCCGCGCGGAGCTTCTGCGCCAGGGCGTCGGCATCGTCTTGCGCGCCCGCAAGCATTCTCCCCGAGTCCGCCACCTCAGGGGTCTCCGCGCCAACAAAAACTATTTTCAGACTATTTTTCTACTACTTTCATACTAATATCAGACTATAATTATATAAATTTGCGCCTGCAAAACGACAAGGTTTCAACTATACACAGACACTATATGGCAAAGATCTATCAGGGAATATTGGGCGGATTTTCGGGGCGCATCGGGACGGTGGTCGGCTACATACGCAAGGGGCAGCCGATCATACGGTCGCTGCCGTCGAAGCCGCAGACGCCGCCGTCGCAGGGGCAGACCAATGCGCGGATGCGTTTCGCGGCTCTGCGCACGGTCATCCCGGCGTTTGTGCCGGCCATGAAAATCGGCTTCCGCTCGCAGCTCGACACCAAGATGGTCCATTGCGTGGCGTTCAGCGACATGTGGTCGGCCGGGGTGGTGGGCGAGGCTCCGGAGTGCGCTCTGGATTTTTCGAAGATTGCGGTCAGTCGCGGGCGCGTGGCCTGCCTGGCCGAGGCCGTGGTGGTGCGCGCGGGCGAGGCGGCCGTGGTGCGCTGGGCGCCGCTGGGCAACATCCCACCGGCCGACGGCTCCGACGAGGTCTACCTCTGCGTCTATTCGCCCGAGGAGACCAAGGTGCGCCTGTCGGAGCCTGTCAGGCGGAGCGAGGGGACGCTGGCCATGGCCGTGCCCGACGGGCCGCTGCACTGCTATCTGTTCGCGGCCTCGGCCGAGAGCCGCGAGACGTCCACGAGCCAGTATTTCGAACTGCTCTGACTGTCAGCGTTTTCTTTTCTTTTTGATTATAGCAGACCAACACATGAGAAATGTGAGCTGCCCGACCGCTGACGGCCGGGCAGTTTTTGCTTGTGCGGGGCGTGGTGAGGCGGCAATGTAGAATCTTTTTAAATAAAGAATCTTTTCTTTAATTATGCTTGCGCATCGGCTGTGCCTGAGTATTTTTGCCTAAAAATCAAAAATCAAAGTAATATAAAGTACTTTCTAAATTAAAATCTATTTATGAGTAGTTTTTTATTCCAGTCATCAATTGGGCGCAAGTTCATGATGAGTTTATCGGGGCTTTTCCTGATGATGTTCTTGTTGGTGCACCTTGGGTGTAACCTGACTCTGCTTATTCCTGACGGTGGCGAGTGGTTCAACGCAGTGTGTCACTTCATGGCTACAAATCTTGCAATCCGCATTGTGGAGCCGATTCTCGCATTGGGCTTTGTGCTGCACATAATCATGGCCTTGGTTCTGAGCTACCAGAACCGCCGTGCCCGCGGCAACAACAGCTACGCGTCCGGCAACTCTACCGAGGGCGTCAGCTGGTTCTCGAAAAACATGCTTCTGCTCGGCGTGGCTCTGGTCGCTTTCCTGGCGCTCCACATCAGCCATTTCTATGCCAAGATGAAGGGATTTGTTCCGTCTGATCTTTTGACTGAAAAGGAGATCATGATTGCCGGCGTTCCGACGATGGTCGAAAACGCCTATGCGCTGGTTCATGCCACGTTCAAGGATCTCTTCAGCGTCATCTGCACGGTGATTGGTTCGCTTGCCTTGGCGGCACACCTGAGCCACGGTTTCTGGTCGTCGTTCCAGACGCTGGGCTTCTCGAACCAGATCTGGAGAGTGCGCCTGAGCGTCTTCGGCAGCATCTTCGCATGGTTTGTGGGAATAGCTTTCTCGGCAATCGCTTTGCTTCAATACTTTTTCTACTAAAAATCTAAAAACATCAGTACAATATGAAATTGGATTCTAAGATTCCTGCTGGTCCGATAGATCAGAAGTGGACAAACTATAAAGACCATCAGAAACTGGTCAATCCGGCCAACAAACGAAAGTTGGACATCATCGTAGTCGGCACGGGCCTTGCGGGCGCGTCGGCTGCCGCATCGCTTGGCGAGATGGGTTTCAGAGTGCTCAACTTCTGCATTCAGGACTCGCCGCGCCGTGCGCACTCGATTGCCGCCCAGGGTGGCATCAACGCCGCCAAGAACTATCAGAACGACGGCGACTCGGTCTATCGTCTTTTCTACGACACGGTCAAGGGCGGCGACTATCGTGCGCGCGAGGCTAACGTCTATCGCCTTGCCGAGGTGTCGAACAGCATCATCGACCAGTGTGTGGCTCAGGGCGTTCCGTTTGCACGCGAATATGGCGGCACGCTGGCCAACCGTTCGTTCGGCGGCGCTCAGGTCAGCCGCACGTTCTATGCCAAGGGCCAGACCGGCCAGCAGCTGCTGCTGGGCGCCTACAGCGCGCTGAGCCGTCAGGTGGAAGCCGGCACCGTCAAGCTCTACACCCGCTACGAGATGCAGGATCTGGTGATGATCGACGGTCGCGCACGCGGCATCATTGCCAAGAATCTTGTCACCGGCAAGCTCGAACGCTTTGCCGCCCATGCCGTGGTGATTGCCACGGGCGGATATGGCAACACCTATTTCCTCTCGACCAACGCCATGGCCTGCAACTGCTCGGCCGCCATACAGTGCTATCGCAAGGGCGCCTGCTTTGCCAACCCGTCGTATGTGCAGATTCACCCGACCTGCATCCCCGTTCACGGCGACAAGCAGTCGAAACTCACGCTGATGTCGGAGTCGCTCCGAAACGACGGCCGCATCTGGGTTCCCAAGAAAATCGAAGACGCCAAGGCTCTGCAGGCCGGCACCAAGAAGGGTAGCGACATTCCCGAAGAGGACCGCGACTACTACCTCGAACGCCGCTATCCGGCATTCGGCAACCTTGTGCCGCGCGACGTTGCCAGCCGCGCCGCCAAAGAGCGCTGCGACAAGGGCTTCGGTGTCAACAACACCGGCCTCGCCGTCTTCCTCGACTTCAGCGAAGCCATCAGCCGCCTGGGCATCGACGTGGTGCGCCAGCGCTATGGCAACCTCTTCGACATGTACGAGGAAATCACCGACGTCAATCCGGGCGAGCTTGCCAAGGAAATCAATGGCGTCAAATATTACAACCCGATGATGATCTACCCGGCCATCCACTACACCATGGGCGGCATCTGGGTCGACTACGAGCTGCAGACCACCATCAAGGGCCTGTTCGCCATCGGTGAGTGCAACTTCTCGGACCACGGCGCCAACCGCCTTGGCGCATCGGCGCTGATGCAGGGTCTGGCCGACGGCTACTTCGTGCTGCCCTACACCATCCAGAACTATCTGGCCGACCAGATCACCGTGCCGCGCTTCAGGACCGACACGCCCGAATTTGACGCGGCCGAGGCCGCCGTCAAGGCCAAGATCGACCGCCTGATGAACATCAAGGGCAAGCGTTCGGTAGACTCCATCCACAAGGAGCTGGGCCGCGTGATGTGGGAATATGTGGGCATGGGCCGCACCGCCGAGGGTCTGAAGAAAGGCCTTGAGGAAATCAAGCGCATCCGCAAGGAATTCGAGACCGAACTCTTTGTGCCGGGCAGCACCGAGGGCATGAACAACGAGCTCGACAAGGCCATCCGCCTCGACGACTTCATCACCATGGGCGAGCTGATTGCCTACGACGCTCTGAGCCGCAACGAAAGCTGCGGCGGCCACTTCCGCGAAGAGTATCAGACCGAAGAAGGCGAAGCCAAACGCGACGACGAGAACTTCTTCTACGTAGGCTGCTGGGAATATCAGGGCTCCGACGACAAGGCTCCCGAGCTCATCAAGGAACCGCTGACCTATGAGGCTATCAAGGTTCAGACACGCAACTACAAGAACTAACCAGAGAAGTATCTAACACACACAATCTTAAGAATTTACAGAAATGGATAAAAATATAAGTTTTACGCTGAAGATTTGGCGTCAGAACGGTCCCAAGGAAAAGGGGCATTTTGAAACATTCCAGATGAAGGACATCCCGGGCGATACTTCTTTCCTGGAAATGTTGGATATCCTGAACGAGCAGCTTGTAGGCGAGGGCAAAGAGCCTGTTGCCTTCGACCACGACTGCCGCGAGGGCATTTGCGGCATGTGCTCGCTCTACATCAACGGCCACCCGCACGGGCCGGCCACCCATGCCACCACCTGCCAGCTCTATATGCGCAGGTTCAAAGACGGCGAGACGATTACCGTGGAGCCATGGCGCTCGGCCGGCTTCCCGGTCATCAAGGACCTGATTGTGGACCGCGGTGCCTACGACAAGATAATGCAGGCAGGCGGATATGTGAGCGTGCGCACCGGCTCGGCCGAGGACGCCAACAACCTGCTCATCCCAAAGCCTGACGCCGACGAGGCCATGGACGCCGCATCGTGCATAGGCTGCGGCGCCTGCGTGGCCGCCTGCAAAAACGGCTCGGCCATGCTCTTCGTGTCGGCCAAGGTCAGCCAGCTGGCACTGCTGCCGCAGGGCCGCGTTGAGGCCGCCCGTCGCGCCAAGGCCATGGTCGCCAAGATGGACGAGCTGGGTTTCGGCAACTGCACCAACACCGGTGCCTGCGAGGCAGAATGCCCCAAAGGCGTGTCGATAGCCAACATCGCCCGCCTCAACCGCGAGTTCCTCAAGGCTAAGTTCGCCGACTAAAGACGAATACATTGCGATAAAACGAAAGGGGGGGGTGCGAGCGTCAATCGCAGTCCTCCCTTTCTGTTTCTCTGCGCAGGGCGGAACCGCGCTAAGGCATCCGCCCGAAAACCGAAAAAAGAAGAAAAAAACGATGAAAACGAAAGATGCTTACGGGCTGGGCCTGCTTGCCTATCAGGAGGGCAACCACGCGGCGCAGTTCACGGTGGAGAGCGACATTGCCGAAACCGAGGTGTGGGACGTGGCCACGTTCTTCCGCCCCTACGACGAGATGCCCGAGCTCGAACGCAGGGCGCTGTCGATGTGCCGGGGGCGCGTGCTCGACGTGGGCGCCGGCGCCGGCAGCCATTCGCTGTGGCTGCAGGATAGGGGCTTCGACGTCGAGGCGGTCGACTTGTCGCACGGGGCGGCCGAGGTGATGCGGCGGCGCGGGGTCGGCACGGTGCTGGAGCAGGACTTCTTCGCCGTCGGCGGGCGCCGCTACGACACGTTGCTGATGCTGATGAACGGCGCCGGAATAGTGGGCACCATCGACCGCCTGCCGATGCTGTTCGACAAGGCCGGCGAGCTGCTGAATGAGGGCGGCATGATTCTGCTCGACTCGTCGGACCTGATCTACCTCTATGAGGACGAGGACGGCAGCGTGGCCATCGACCTGAACGCGCGCTACTATGGCGAAATAGAGTACGAGATGTCGTTCGAGGGCCGCACCGACGAGCCTTTCGCATGGCTCTTCGTTGACTTCGACACGCTTCAGGCGGCGGCCGAGGATGCCGGCTGGGACTGCCGCATGGTGTGCGCCGACGACCATTATCAATATCTGGCCTGCATCACCCGAAAACGATAGCCACCACGGGTGTGGCACCCGAACAAGGCCGGGAGGCCGGCCGCCTGCGCGTGATGGCACAGGCGGCCGCCTCCCGGCCTTCGTGTTGTGTAGTCAGGGCTGGCGCCCGGGCGCTTCAGAAACTGAAGTTGGCGCCGATGGAGTAGATGCCGCCTATCTTGTCGCTGTATACGAATTCGCGGCCGGCGTCGTCGAACAGGTTGCGGGCGTTGAACGAGATTTCGAACTCGTCGGTCGGCCTGTAGCCCACCTTGAGGTTGGTGATGAACTTGGGCGAGATGCGCACGGGCGTCGACGTGTAGTTTGTCCCCGACTCGTCGCTGGCGCCGATGCAGTAGCAGTTGCGGTTGAACTGCTCGCCGTAGTAGTAGGCGTAGCTAGACACGCAGAGGCACTTGACGGGCTTGTAGATAAGCCCGACCATGCCGTAGATTCTGGGCGTGTTGCGATGATCGAAGTCGTCGCACGTCTCGCTGAACTGCAGCTGCGTGCCGTCGGCGGTGTAGTATTTGTTGCCGGCCTCGTCGTAGCTGAAGCCGTAGCCCGACAGGTCGTAGTAGTATCCCTGGCCGTCGGACGTGGGGCGAGCCAGCGGCTGGAGGAATTCGGCTGCCATGCCGCTCATGACGGCTCCGGTATATTCGGTTATCAGCGCCGTGGCGCCCGCCACGGCTGCGGCGCCGGCCTGCGTTAGCTGATAGCCGTAGATGCCGTTCTGGTAGTAGAGATAATAATTGTCGATGGTGGTCTTCTGGAGGCTGGCGTTGGCTTTCAGAATCAGCTTGTTCGATACTATCCAGTCGATGCCGACTGTCAGGCCGCGCTGCTTGACCTCGAACGGCAGGTTGCGGTAGCGCATGTAGGCTTCGAGGTTCTGGGTGAATCCGGCGGCCGTGCCTTCGAGCGTGCCGCGCACCTGGTCGGCGTCGAAGGTTATTTCGGAGTGGTCGGCCATGAGCGCTCCGTGGTCTTTGCTGATGTTGTAGAAGGCCTCGGCGTCCACTATTATGTTGTCGGTCGGGCGCCAGCGGTAGCCGGCTTCATAGTTGTCGGCATACATCACGTCGGCGTCCTCGTTGCCAAGGAAGCGGATGTAGTCGGGCGCGCTCATGCCGGTGCGTCGGCTGCTGTAGTTGGAGCTCGAGTTCACGAGCATCGACGAGCGGTTGGCGCGCGCCGCCACGAGCCTCAGCAGGTGTGCCGATGTCGGCGCGTAGGTGAATGCCAGCTGCCACGAGGCTTTCCACTTGTCGGGAATCTCGAGCTTTTCGCCGCGCACGGCCGCTATGGCTCTCAACTGGTCGGAAATCAGCCAGTCGGCGCGGAGGCTGGCGGCGAATGTCTGCAGGTCGACCTTGCCGTTGAGGAAGCCGGCCAGACGTTCGGGGCCCGAGCCGTAGTCGTAGTAGGTGGGGTAGTCGCTGTCGTCGAAGGCGTACCACTGGTAGCTGACTTCGGGGCGCAGCGTCAGGCTGCCGATGCCGAAGTCGTAGGCTGCCACGCTGTTGAACTGCCGGTTGGTGACCTTGTATCCGGCCGTGCCGTAGTAGAAGTCCTGCACGCCGCCGAACCAGTTGGCCTGCAGGCTTGCCTTGCCTATGGTGGCCGTGGCGTTGACGTATCCGGTCTTCGAGAGGCGGCCTATCAGCGAGCAGTATTCGTCGCCCACGGGGGTCGTCATGCCGAACGAGTTCTGGTAGCCGCCGGTCAGGCTGATGTCGGTGCGGACGGCCGGCTGCAGGTGCAGGTATCCGTTGATGCCCGTGCTGCGCCGTGCCAGCTGCGGTTCGTCATACATCCCGGCCACGGTGGCTTCGGGCTTGTAGAGCAGATATTCGGTGCCGTCCTGATAGTTGCGCAGGGCTTCGAGCTCGCTCAGCGTCACCCATCCGCCCTCGGCCATGCAGTCCTGTTCTCCGGTCTGCGTGTTGTAGACGTTGCGGAGCGGGATGAAGTAGAACTCCGACGTGTTGCGGTTGCGGCGCTGCATGTTGACGCTCAGGCCGGCCTGGACGTGCGGTCCGAACGAGTGGCGCAGCGCCACGTCGCCCATGAAGGTGTTCTGGTTGCCGATGTTGGCCGAGCCCTGCACGGTGGGCGATGCGTCCACGGGCTTGTCGGTGATCAGGTTGACCACGCCAGTGACGGCGTTGGAGCCATAGAGCGCTCCGGCCGCGCCGCGCACCACCTCGATGCGTTCGAGGTCTTCGATGCCGATGGGGAGCGTCTCCCACATGGTGGCGCCCTGAGCGTAGTTGAACACCGGCCGGCCGTCGATCATGAGCAGCGTGTTGGTGTTCTCGCTATATAGCAGCAAGTTGTCGCAGGGGATGTTGTCGAGGCCGCGCAGGTGGATGTCGTACATTCCGTTGGCGCGCTCGCGCACGATGACGCCCGGCACCAGCCTCAGCGCCTCTTCGATGCTGGTGACGCCGAAGGTCCGCATCTCGTCTTTGGTGATGACGGTGGTCGACAGCGGCGAGCGGAACGAGTCTTCCTCGCGCTTGGATGCCGACGACACGTTCTTGTTCATCAGCAGCGAGAAGAGTTCGTCGACGCTCTGGACGTCGAGCAGTTCGGCGGCGCGGATGAGGTCTTCCATCGGCAGGTCCGACAGTTGCTCGATTGACATTGCCAGCACCGATTCGCGTGTCAGGTTGCTTTGCTGCGCCCGGGCCGGCAGGGCGGTCTACAGGGCGGCGGCGGTCATGGCGGTTGCTAATAGCCTGTTGATTTTCATAATGGTAAGATTTGAAGTTAATTTTATTGTTGTCTCTGTCGTTGTCTCTATTGTGTGGGGTGGCTTTCCCGGTCAGTTGATGCTTTCGAGGCGGCGGCCCACGATGTCGAGCACCTTGCGGGCGTCGTCGGGGTTGTTGGCGAAGTCGAAGTCTTCGATGTCGATGGTCAGCAGTCGCTCGGGGTCGCAGCCTTCTATCCAGTGCTCGTACAGGTTGTTGAGCCGTCGTATGTAGTCGCTGCTGATGGCGGCTTCGAACGGGCGGCCGCGTCGCGCTATCTGCTTCATGAGCGTCGGCACCGAGGCGCGCAGGTAGATGAGCAGCCGCGGCGGCATCAGGTATTGCTTCAGCACTTCGAAGAGTTCGAGGTAGGTGCGGTAGTCGCGGTCCACGAAGTAGCCCATGTCGTGCAGGTTTTCGGCAAAGATGTAGGCGTCTTCGTAGATGGTGCGGTCCTGCACCACGGTGCTGCCTGAGGTCAGTATTTCCTGCGTCGACTTGAAGCGCTTGGTCAGGAAGTAGACCTGCAGGCTGAGCGACCATCGCTGCATGTCGGAGTAGAAGTCGGTCAGATAGGGGTTGCCGTCGGCGTCCTCGCAGTGGGCGGTCCAGCCGAACTGCTCGGTCAGCAGGCGGGTCAGCGTGGTCTTGCCGCTGCCTATGTTGCCGGCTATGCCTATGTACATGGCGTCGGGGTTCATTCTTTTCATTGGTTCAGTTTCAGGAGTTGGTCTATGTAGTCGCGGTTGTTGGCCAGGCGCGGCACCTTGTTCTGGCCGCCCAGCTTGTCGCGCTGCTTCATCCAGTCGAAGAAGAGTCCCTGCCGGCCCACGGTGATGATGGGCGGGGCGAGCGTCACGTTGCCGCTGCGCTTGGCTTCGTAGTCGGAGTTGAGGTTCTGCAGGGCGGTGTCGAGCGTGTGGGCGAACGAGTCGATGTCGGCCGGGTGCCTGTCGAATTCGATTATCCACTGGTGGCAGCCTTTGGTGTCGGCGTTCATGAAGACGGGTCCGGCCGAGTATTCGTGGATGCTGGCGCCGGTGGCCTGGCAGGCCTGTTCAAGCGCGCGCTCGGCGTTGTCTATCATCAGTTCTTCGCCGAATGCGTTGATGTAGTGCTTGGTGCGTCCGCTGATGATGATTTTGTGCGGATTGAGCGAGCGGAAGCGCACGGTGTCGCCTATCAGGTATCGCCACAGGCCGCCGTTGGTGGTGATGGCCATGGCGTAGTCGACGTCGGTGCGGACTTCGTCGATGGTGCAGGTGCGCGGGTAGGGCTTGCCCAGTTCGCTCATCGGCACGAATTCGTAGAACACGCCGTAGTCGAGCATCAGCAGCATGGCGGGGTCCGTCGGGTCGCTCTGGATGGCGAAGAAGCCTTCGCTGGCGTTGTAGGTCTCCATGTAGTGCATGTCGGCTGTGCCCACTATGCTGTCGTACTGCTGCCGGTAGGGCGTGAAGTTGATGCCGCCGTGGATGAAGAGTTCAAGGTTGGGCCATATCTCGCGCAGGTTGGTGCGGCCGGTGCGTTGCAGGATGTGCTTGAGCAATATCAGCAGCCAGCTGGGCACGCCCGCCAGCGATGTGATGTTCTCGTTCATGGTGGCCTGTGTCACCTTTTCGAGCTTCTCCTCCCACTTGTCGAGCAGCACAATGTCGGGGCGGGGCGTGCGGATAAAGTTGGACCAGAAGGGCGAATTTTCAATCAGGATGGCCGAGAGGTCGCCCGTCAGGAAGCCGCCCTGGGCGTTGAGCCGGTGGCTTCCGCCCAGCGTCAGGCACTTGCCCTGGATGAGCTGCGACTCCGGATAGTTGCGCAGATAGATGGCTATCACGTCGCGTGCGCCGCGGAAGTGGCATTCTTCGAGCGCGTCCTGCGTTATGGGGATGAACTTGCTCTTGGAGCCCGTGGTGCCCGACGATTTGGCATACCACCTGACCGTGCCCGGCCACGTCATGTTCTTCTCGCCGCTCTGCATCCGCTCCACCCACGGGCGGAAGCCTTCGTAGTCGAGCATGGGCACGCGCTCGCGGAAGGTGGTGGTGTTGCTGATGCTGCGGAAGTCGTAGGTGCGGCCTATCTCGGTCTGCGAGGCTTTCTGCAGCAACTGCCTGAGCAGGTCGGCCTGGATGGTGTCGGCATACGTGGCGTAATTGCCTATCTGGCTGAGGCGTCCGGTGTTGAAGAAACTGATAAGTGAGTTGACAAATGCCATTATGCGGATGTTTTTTTTGCTAATGTATGAAAAAACGCAATGACTTGTCAATGGTCGCTCAAAATAACGCTTCGGAACCGTCGGTCCGGAGTCCGGCTATCCGGCCGAAGTTGCGCCACACCGTCAGCCGCAGCTCGTCGGTGCCGATGCCGCGCAGCCGGGCGGCGCACTCGTAGATGGCGGCTATGCCGACGTCCGACGTGTCGGTCTCGAGCAGCAGGCGATGGGGCGGGCAGGCCGTGAGCGCGCGGCGGGCCTTGCCGGGGTGCATTATGGCGGCGCCGAACGATGCCACTATGCCGTCGCCCTGCTGCATCAGCCACTCGGCCGACGAGCCGTAGCCGTGCATTATCCAAGTGGGGTGATGGGGGTGGAGGCGGTGCAGGCGCGCCACCTCGTCGTAGGCCCTGACGCAGTGCACCACCAGCGGTTTGCCGAGCTGTGCCGACAGCTCTATCTGGCGCACGAACCATTCCGTCTGCACGTCCCACGGCGTGGCGCAGCGGCGGTCGAGGCCGCATTCGCCCACGGCCTGCGCTTCGGTGGCGCGGCGGCGGATGTCGTCCCACCCGGCCGGGCTGATGTGCCACGGGTGCATCCCGACGCAGCCGTCTGCCGAGCCGTCGGGCCACTCCACCACGTCGGGGCGGCGGGCGGGGCGGTGGGTGTGTATGTCGACCATGGGAGGCGTCATCGGCGCGGGCGTCTGATTTGGGCTATGGCTTCGCGGATGTCGTCGGGACCGACCACTCTGAGAGCGAATAGCGACCCGCCGAAGCCGGCCATCAGCGCCGCGCCCCACGCCACGTTGCCCGCCACCGAGTCGAACTGCACGGCCGAGGCCAGCGCCGCAAAGGCCGCGAACGCGCCAAGGCATTTGAAGACCACCGCCATGTCGAAGTCGGCCTCGCCCCGGCGCCTGAGCATCAGGTAGAACACGGCGCAGCCCAGGGCCTGCGCCATGCCCGTGGTCAGCGACGCGCCCAGCTTGCCCATGGCGGGAATCAGCGCGAAGTTGAGCACTATGTTGGTCAGCGCAATCAGCACCGACACGGCCGATATGCTGCGCGTCAGCTTCAGTTTGGTCAGCGGCAGGGTCAGCATCTGGCGGATGCCTGACACCAGCAGCCCCACCACGAGGTAGGGTATCAGCATGGCCGAGTCCTGATAGGCCTCGCGCCCCAGCGACACCACCCACACGGCCTCGCGCCTGAAGGCCACCAGCCCGAAGCCGATGACGCTCATGGCGATGACGAAGAGCCTGAAGATGTTGCGGTTGGTCCGGCGCAGCCCGGGGTCGTGGAGCGACTTGTAGTAGAAATAGGTGTAGGACGTGATGAACGACGTGACGACGATCATCTGGATGATGTTGGCGATTTTGTATGCCAGCGAGTATCCGCCCACCTCTTCGATGCTGCGCAGCTGGTTGAGTATGTGCCGGTCGCTCAGCGTCAGGACGATGGTCACGACGTTGGAGAGCGCGAGGGGGATGCCGTAGCGGACGCTCTCGCCGAGTGTCCGGACGTCGGGCGGCGCGGCGCAGTTGCGCACCATGCAGGGCGTCAGTCCGATGAGCGTCAGCATGTTGGCGGCAGCCTGGGCGGCAAAGATGCCCTCGACGCCCCAGTGCATCACCCTCAGGAAGACGAAGGTCAGCGCAATGGTCATCAGCACGTTGACGCACCGGTGGACGGTCTGCTGCCGGGCTTTCTGCTGCAGGCGCAGGGCTATGTAGGGCACCTCGGCCATCAGCAGACCGAACACGGCGACGCTGAAGAGCACGAAGGTGGCGGGCGATATCGGGATGCGGAAGATCTCGACCGACCACGTGGTCATGGCCCAGAGCCCCAGCAGGCAGAATACGCCGCTGCTCGCCGTGATGAATGCCAGCGATGCGGCAAAGAACTGACGGCGGCCGCGGTCGGTGCATTCGTAGTAGTAGCGGCTCAGCCCGGCCTTGGCCCCGAGCGCCGATATGGCCAGCAGAAACTGCGCTATGGTCTCGAAGAGGGCTATCAGCCCGAACTCGGCCTCGGACGTGAAGGCCATGTAGAGCGGCAGCAGCAGCGCGCCGCTGAGCTTGGCCAGCGTGTTGCCGATGCCGTAGATGGCCGATTGCCTGACGATGAATGTGGTCTGCGATGACATGTGCGCTCACCCGATGGGTTTCTCGGCGGCAAAAGTAGTCATAAGAACGATGCGCGCGTCGCCCTCGCGGCGGCTTTGGATATGCCAACTTGATTTAAGTTTATTTATAGCGGCATCATGCTGCGGCGCTGCTACATTTGCGCTCCGACACAAAGCATCAGCCATGAAGCTCTACCGACGATTCATCCACCCCGACGGGCTCAACCGCCGACTTGCCATGCTGGCCGGTCCCATTTTCATGGAGACGCTCCTTGTGATGACGCTCGGAGCCGTCGACACCACCATGCTCAGCCAGCATTCCGACGAGAGCGTGGCTGCGGTGGGGATGGTCAACCAGCTCATCAGCCTCGTGTTCCTCGTGTTCGAGGTGACGGCCCTGGGCACGTCCATCCTCTGCTCGCAGTATATCGGCGCCCGGCTGCGCAGCCGCGTCATACAGACGGTGGGCGTGTCGCTGCTGATGAACGCCACGCTGGGCCTGGCGGTCAGCCTGCTGCTCTACTTCATGGCCGGGCCCATCCTGCAGCTGATGGGTCTGCGCCCCGAGCTGATGGCCGACGGGCTGGGCTACATGCGCATCGTCGGCGCGTTCGCGTTCGTCCAGGCCATCTCGATGGCGGCTTCGGCCTCGCTCCGCAGTGCCGACAAGGCCGTCTACCCGATGATGGTCACTCTGGTGGTCAACGTGTTCAACATCATCGGCAACTATACGCTCATCTTCGGCAAGTTCGGCGCGCCGGCCATGGGCACCGAGGGAGCCGCCGTGTCCACGGCCGTCAGCCGCACCATAGCCATGTTCGCGCTGCTGTTCTTCCTGCACCGCAAGCACATCCCGTCGTTCCCGCGCGAGCTCTTCCGCCCGTTCCCCACGGTCGAGCTGCGCAATCTGCTCCACATCGGCATCCCGTCGGCGGGCGAGCAGATGTCCTACAGCCTTTCGCAGGTGGTCATCACCTATTTCATCAACATGCTGGGCAACGATGCTCTGGCCGCCCGCACCTATTGCGTCAACATCACCATGTTCGTCTATCTGTTCTCGATAGCGGCCGGGCAGGGCGGCGCCATCTGCATAGGCCACCTCGTGGGCTCCAGCAAGCCTCGCGCCGCCTTTGTGCTGGGCAAGCTGGTCATGCGCCTCTCCATCGTCATCTCCATGACCATGTCGGTCATCTTCGCCATAGGCGGACGCGGCATCTTCGGCTTCCTGACCTCCAATGCCGACATCGTGGCCATGGGCACCGCCATTCTCTGGATCGACGTCATCCTCGAGTTCGGACGGCCGGTCAACATCTTTGCGGTCAACGCCCTGCGGTCGGCCGGCGACATCTACTATCCGGTCACGGTGGGCATCATCGTCATGTGGTCGGTGTCGGTGGTGGCCAGCTATCTGTTCGGGATTGTCTTCGGATGGGGCATTCTGGGCATGTGGGTCGCCTTTCTGCTCGACGAGAACATCCGCGCCGTCATCTTCATCCGCCGCTGGAACAGCCTGCGCTGGACGCGCAAGAGCTTCGTCAGGCGCGCCTTGTCCGACTAATCAGTCCGCCCGATGACCGAGAACTGGAACATCTATGCCGACTGGAACCCGTGGCACGGCTGCACGCGCATCAGCGAAGGCTGCCGCCACTGCTACGTCTATCGTCAGGACGCCATGTACTCGGCCGCCGTGCCCAGCAGCACCGTCCGCCGCACCGCCGCCTTCGACCTGCCCCTCCGCCGGCGCCGCGACGGACGCTACAGGATTGCGCCGCACAAGGTCGTCTTCACCTGCTTCACCTCCGACTTCCTCCTGCCGCAGGCCGACCCATGGCGCCCCGAATGCTGGCGGATGATGCGTCTGCGCTCCGACTGCATGTTCTACTTCTTCACCAAGCGCATCGACCGCCTTGCATCGTGCCTGCCGCCCGACTGGGCCGACGGCTATCCCAATGTCATGGTGGGATGCACGGTCGAGAACCAGGCCATGGCCGACTACCGGCTGCCCATCTTCGCCTCGCTGCCCGTCAGGCACAAGTCCGTCATCGTGGCGCCCATGCTCGAGCATGTCGACATCTCGGCCCATCTGGCCGGCATCGAAGAGGTGGCCGCCGGAGGCGAGAGCGGCACGCAGGCCCGCCTGTGCGACTACGACTGGATTCTCGACCTGCGCCGGCAGTGCGTCGAAGCCGGCGTCGCCTTCCGCTTCCACCAGACGGGCGCCCTCTTCCGAAAGGACGGCCGCATCTACCGCATCCGCCGCCGCCACCAGCTCAGCCAGGCCCACAAGGCCGGCATCGACCACATGATAGGCGACTACTACGTGCCCACAAATGTTAAATTCGACTGGGACTGACCGCCCGAGCGCATCCGTGCCTATCTTTGCGCCGCATGATTAACACGATTCAGGATATTGATTGATGCGATTGCCGGCCCCAAGCCCGATAGTCGCCCAGCCACAGCCCACTTGAGCGCCCTGCGTTCGAGCGGATTTTTCATTACCGTTTATTTCTCAATCAAAAAAACATATCAGAATCATGGACAATAATCATAACGACAATTCCATCAACGACTTCGACTACCGACTCATCTGCGAATACTTTTCGAGCGTCGACCGCCAGGGCCCCGGCAGCGACGAAGCCACCCTGCGCGCCCTCTCGTTCATCCCCGGACTGACGGCCGCCTCCCACGTGGCCGACCTCGGCTGCGGCGCCGGCTCGTCGGCACTGCTGCTGGCACGCACCCTCGGCTGCCGCGTCACCGCCCTCGACCTCTTCCCCGACTTCCTCGACCGCCTGCGCACCCGCGCCGACGCGCTCGGCCTGTCTCCCCGCCTGACCACCGTCGAGGCGTCGATGGACAGCCTGCCCTTTGCCGACGACGCCTTCGACGCCATCTGGTCCGAAGGCGCCATCTACAACGTCGGCTTCGCCCGAGGGCTGCGGCTGTGGCGCCGCCACATCAGGCCCGGCGGCTTCCTGGCCGTCACCGACGCCACATGGCTCACCGCCAGCCGCCCCGCCGCCATCGCCGACTTCTGGAACGACGCCTACCTGCAGATAGGCACCATGGCCTCCAATCTGCAGGCCTTGGTCGACGCCGGCTACACGCCCGTGGCCGCCTTCGTTCTGCCCGACAGCTGCTGGCGCGACAACTTCTACCTGCCGCAGCGCAAAGTGCAGCAGGCCTTCCTCGACCGGCATCCCGGCAACGCCACCGCCGCCGGCCTTGTCGACTGCCAGCGCCGCGAGGCCGATATGTACGAGGCCTACCACAGCTACTACGGCTACGTCTTCTACATAGCTCGCAAGTGCTGATGCGCTTAGCCACAGCACGGTCCGATGCAATTCGCTCCCGCAGAATAGCTGCGGGAGTTTTTTTTGTGTGGATGATTTGGGAGAATCGCCCGCAAAAAAAAGCGACCACCTGACGTTTCTGTCCGGTGGTCGCTTTCTTGTGATCCGCCTGGGGCTCGAACCCAGGACCCCAACATTAAAAGTGTTGTGCTCTACCAGCTGAGCTA
>CALYZD010000056.1 GCA_945607565.1 uncultured Bacteroidales bacterium
GGTGTGCGCAACTTTTTAGTTTATAAATATTTAGAATTTAATTCAACCAACGAGTGAAAAGATTTATTGTTTTGGCACTGATGCTGCCATTGTGGACGGTTCTTGGCGCGGGCAAGAACGACGACTGCATCACCAAAGACGGCTATTTCCGGGGCATCAGGCTTTGCGGACGGGTTAAGGTGGTGGAGCATGCCGCCGACTTCGATGTCAGGGTTGTGGACTCCGGCGCAGACTTGGATGTCAGGGCCGTGAGGAAATACGCCAGCAATCCGGGCGAGTGGCAGTTTGTGAACAGTGCGGCAGATTTCACCATCAGGTTTGTGGAACATGCCCCCGATTTTGACATCAAGTTCGTAGAGAGATACCCCGAGGTGCGCAGCCCTTGCGCTAATTAGCCCTGCGTCACGGCGACATCATACTCGTCGTCGCTGTCAAACTTCAGCTTCACGGTCTGCGTGTTGCCATAGGTCTCCTGATTGACTTCCATTTCAGTAATCACCATGCGGTCTATGTCGAAGAGGCGGAGAAATTCGCTGTCGACATAGACCGTTTGCTTTTCGCGGGCCAGCGCGGCGAGCTGGCGCATGGCTTCGGCGGGGTACTCGTCGGCGGTGCTGATGAGCGTGAAGGTGACCTCTATCTCGTAGTCGTTGGCGGAGATGCATTCCTTGACCGTGCCGTCGCGGCCGGTGACGGCGGTGGTGACGCGCGGACAGGTGGGGCCGCAAGAGGCGTTGTCGGGCCGGGTCTGCATTTTGCGTGTTAATTTTGTCCAACGGCCGCGCGGTGCGTTGCGCCCTGCGGCGCAAAGTTCTTACCTTTGCCGCACCAACCATAAACCGACCATGGATATTGCTCTATATCTGACGTTTTTCATCAGCTGCATAGTGGCCGCGGCCATTCAGCGCAGCTGCGGCTTCGGCTTCGGAGTGTTCCTATTCTCGATTCTCTCGTGCCTGATGCCCAACGTGGGCGAAGCCACCGCCATCATCGGCATGGTGGCCGGGTCTCAGCAGCTGTGCATTGCGGCGCGGATGCACCGTCACATCCGCTGGCGCATGGTCATCGTGCTGGGGCTGGCCAGCGCGCTGTCCACCACCGTGGCCGTCGAGCTGCTGGCGCGGATGCACAACAGCGACTATCTGAAACCCGTCATCGGCGTGGTCCTGATCGGCGTCAGCGTCTATTTCTGGTTCTTCGCCCACCGCATCAACATCCGCGCCACCACCCGCAACGGCATCCTCGCCGGCACCGTCAGCGGCCTGATGGGCGGCTTCTTCTCAATGCAGGGACCGCCGGCCGTGCTCTATTTCATCTCGGCCATCAAAGACAAGCGGCAGTACATGGCCTCGGCGCAGGCCTACTTCTGCCTGGCCAACGTCATGGCCACCTGCCTGCGCGTCCACACGGGCTTCGTGACGCCGCAAGTGCTGCACTTCTGGTGGATCGGGTGCATCGCCGCCCTCATCGGCATCTGGATCGGAATGATCATCTTCGACAAGATAAGCGCACAGACGCTGCGCAAGATAGTCTACGCCTTCATCGGCCTCTGTGGAGTGGCCGCCATCACCGCATCGCTCTGACTACGAAGCCAATATACCGCCATCGAACTCTGCCGGCCAAAAATAAATCCGCCAAAAATTTCGTAAAGCCGATGGTTTGTACTATTTTTATCAAGTCTACATAAACAATGATCATGGAGAAATCAATTGTTCAAACTCGCGAAACGGTCAAAAACATCTTCACCGAATATCTACAGCTGCACGGCCACCGCAAGACCCCCGAACGCTATGCGATACTCGACGAAATCTACAGCCGCGACGGGCACTTCGACATCGAATCGCTCTACATCTTCATGAAAAACAAGAACTACCGCGTCAGCCGCGCCACGCTCTACAACACCATCGACCTGCTGCTCGACTGCAAGCTGGTCGTAAAGCATCAGTTCGGTAAGAACATCGCGCAGTTCGAAAAAGCCTTCGAGTCCAAACAGCACGACCACCTGATATGCACCCACTGCGGCTCCGTGACCGAGATATGCGACCCCAACATCCAGCTGATTCTCAACAACGCGGCCAACACCATGGACTTCGAAGTGGCGCACCACTCGCTCTACATCTACGGCATCTGCAGCCAGTGCCGCCGCAGGCTCGACAATCAGGACAAATGAACGGCGGCGATGTATTTAAATACATTCTAAACAAAGCGCTTCGGTCAAAAAAAGGCGCTCAACAATTGTCAGATATGAATGCAAAGCCGTACTTTTATGCAACGGAATTCCAAGGCAATTGGGACTCCGATTTTTTTTGCTTACCAACCGGAAAACAGCTGCCCGCGCAGCATCAAAAAATAACAGTTACAAATGAAAGTTGACGTTTTATTAGGGTTACAATGGGGCGACGAAGGCAAAGGCAAAGTCGTCGACGTGCTGACCCCCAACTACGCAGTGGTCACCCGCTTCCAAGGCGGCCCCAACGCCGGCCACACGCTCGAATTCGAAGGCCAGAAATACGTTCTGCGCTCGGTGCCGTCGGGCATCTTCCAGGGCGGCAAGACCAACATAATCGGCAACGGCGTGGTGCTCGACCCCGCACTCTTCCGCCAAGAAGTCGAAGCCCTCGAAGCCAGCGACCACGACCTCCAGAGCCGCCTGCAGATATCGCGCAAGGCACACCTGATTCTGCCCACACACCGCCTGCTCGACGCCGCCTACGAATCGGCCAAGGGCAAAGCCAAGATAGGCACCACCGGCAAAGGCATCGGCCCCACCTACACCGACAAGATAAGCCGCAACGGCCTGAGAGTCGGCGACCTGGAGCACGACTTCGAAAACAAATACAAGGCAGCCATCGAACGCCACAAGGAAATCCTGAGCCACTACAATTTCGAATACGACCTCGAACCAATTGAAAAAGAATGGATGGCCGGCATCGAAAAACTGCGCAAATTCAAATTCATCGACAGCGAACACGTCATCAACCGCAAACTTGCCGAAGGCTGCAACATACTTGCCGAAGGCGCGCAGGGCACGATGCTCGACATCGACTTCGGCTCCTACCCGTTCGTCACCTCGTCCAACACCATCTGCGCCGGCGCCTGCACAGGCCTCGGAGTGGCGCCGCACCGCATCGGCGACGTGTTCGGAATATTCAAGGCCTACTGCACGCGCGTGGGCAGCGGCCCCTTCCCGACCGAGCTGAACGACGCCACGGGCGAGGAACTCCGCAGACTCGGCCACGAATTCGGAGCCGTCACCGGCCGCCCGCGCCGCTGCGGATGGATTGACCTCGTGGCACTCAAATACGCCGTCATGATCAACGGTGTCAGCAAGCTGATTATGATGAAGAGCGACGTGCTCGACCAGTTCGAAACCATCAAGGCCTGCGTGGCCTACAAGGTTAACGGTGTCGAGACCGAAGACTTCCCCTTCGACATCAACGAGGGCGTCGAGCCGGTCTACGTCGAACTCGACGGCTGGAAAACCGACATGACCAGGATGAAAAGCGAGAACGAGTTCCCGGAGGAATACAACGCCTACATCAGTTTCATCGAAGACTACCTGAAAGTGCCGATTGCAATCGTATCTGTCGGGCCCGACCGTGAGCAGACCATAATGCGCGGCGTCGAATGACGACGACACATCGCACAGCAGCACAACGACTTGAAAGCCCGCATTGCGTCGGGCTTTTTTCATAGGACCACGCGAAAACATTCAGAAAAAAATGGACATCGCCGAACAGAAAAAAGAAATCAGGCGGCAGATCAAGGCACAGAAAGCGGAACTCGACGCGCAGCGGAAACAAGCCATGTCGCGGCAGATTGCCGAGGCCGTGGAGCAGATGCCCGAGTTCGCCGGAGCGCAGACCATAATCGCCTATTGGGCCCTGCCCGACGAAGTGGACCTGAACGACGCCATCGTCCGCTGGGCGTCGTCGCGGGCCGTCTACCTGCCGGTGATGGTGGGTCGCAACCTCGAATTCCGCCAGTTCACCGAAGTCGCCGGCCTGAACTCCGACAACGGTTTCGGTATAGGCGAGCCCACCGCCGGCCGGCTGCTGCCCCCGGGCTGCCACGTCGACCTCATGCTGGTTCCGGGCATCGCCTTCACGGCCGGCGGCGCACGCCTCGGACGCGGACGCGGCTTCTACGACCGCATCATGCAGCGGTTCGCCTCCACCTTCAAGTGCGGCATTGCGTTCCCGTTCCAGATTGTCGGCAGCCTGCCTTGCGAGCCGCACGACATGACGGTCGACCGCGTGGTATGCCAATAAAAAAAATGTGATGCCGGGAAGCATCACATTCGTGTCATTCGTCAGGAAAATTCTCGTGTTTCAACTTCCACCGGCGGTGGCTCCACAGCCACAGCTCGGGGATGCGGCGAATGTCGGCCTCGAGCAGTTTCGCATAGCGCTCTATCAGCTCGGTGCTCTCCACGTCTTGCGGAAATTCTTCTATCACCTTCATTTCCACCGTGTAGCGTCCGCGCTCATAAGCGATGAACGACGGAAAGACAAGCACCTGCTTGGTCTTCTTGGCAATGCGGTCGGTGCCGACCAGGAATGGCGTGTCGATGCCGAAGAAATCCTTGACCCAGAACTTCTTGGCGGTGCGGTGCGGGCACTGGTCGCCCAGAATCAGCGTCACGCCGCCCTGCCCCTGCGACGCCACCGTCACCATTCCACGATAGCCCTTGTTCGACTCGATGGCCGTGATGCCGTCGCGCGTGCGGGTGTAGAGCGTCAGATAGTTGGTCAGATAATTTTTTTGCGGCTGGTAGAAAGTGTAGATGCGGACGCTCGGGAAATAATCGGGGAACGTGTTGAACCACTCCCAGTTGCCGAAGTGCCCGCCGTAAATCATCACCGGACGCTTCTGCTCGCAGAATTTGTTCACCACCTCCGGATTCACGATGACCATTCGCGTCAGCAGCTCCTTTTTGCTGATGGTCGTCGACTTTATGGTCTCGAAAATGTAATCGGCAAAATGCCGGTAAAAACGATTCTCGATGTCGCGACGCTCCTTCTCGGTCTTTTCGGGGAAAGCCAGTTCCAGATTGCTTCGCACGACCTTGAGCCTGTAGCGCAACACTCTGTGCATCACGAATTTAGTTAGATTCGAAAATAGATATAACACACGCAATGGCAGATGCGAAAAAGCAAGAACCACTGCAATCACACACCTCGACAAAACCTTGTTAAACCACACTTTCATAATCCGCTCCAGTTTTATGCCTGCCCCGATTTGCTTGTGAATCCGATTGGGAACGAAGCGCCTGCGTTTCCGGAACCGTATTCGCTGTCATATTTTTCTATATTTTCCTTCAGTGCCTTCAGAAGACGTTTGGCATGATCGGGCGTCAGGATGATTCTCGACTTGACGTTTGCCTTCTGTACGCCGGGCATCACCCGCACAAAATCGACTATAAACTCTGTGGCCGAGTGAGTTATGATTGCAAAATTGGAATACGTGCCTTCGGCGATTTCTGCCGGCAGTTCAATATTGAGTTTCGACTTGTCTCCGTCCATACACTAAAATTTTGTTTCAAAAGTAATAAAAAAAACTGCTCAATCTCTGTTAAATAAAAAAGGGGGGATTAATCGAAAGATCATCTCCCCCCCTCGTCAAATATTGTTTTCAGCGTCTATCGCGACTGAACCAACGCGTCGTACTCTTCTTTCGAGCCCACGATGTCGTCGCCCAGACCTCTCGTGCCCGTTCCGGCCGGAATCAGGTGGCCGCAGATGACATTCTCTTTCAGACCTTCGAGAGAGTCGGACTTGCCTTGGATGGCGGCTTCGTTCAGAACCTTGGTGGTTTCCTGGAACGATGCGGCCGACATGAAGCTCTTGGTCTGGAGAGCTGCCCTCGTGATGCCCTGAAGAATCTGGCTCGACGTGGCCGGGATGGCCTCGCGGGCGGTGATGAGCTTCAGGTCGCGGCGGCGCAACTGCGAATTTTCATCGCGCAGACGACGGACGGTAATGATCTGTCCGGGCTTGACCGACGTAGAGTCGCCGGCGTCCTCCACAACCATTTTGCCCCAGAGCTCGTCGTTCTCGGTCATGAAGTCGATCTTGTCGACCACTTCCTTTTCGAGGAACTTGGTGTCGCCTGGGTCGTTGATTTCGACCTTGCGCATCATCTGACGCACAATGATTTCGAAGTGCTTGTCGTTGATCTTCACGCCCTGCAGACGGTAGACGTCCTGAACCTCGTTCACAATATATTCCTGAACGGCGGTCGGGCCCTTAATCGCCAGGATGTCGGACGGCGTGATGGCACCGTCGGACAGAGGCGTGCCGGCGCGCACATAGTCGTTCTCCTGAACAAGAATCTGCTTCGAGAGCGAAACCAGATAGCGTTTCACCTCGCCGGTCTTCGACGTTATCACGATCTCGCGGTTACCGCGCTTGATCTTGCCATAGGTCACCTCGCCGTCGATTTCCGAAACCACGGCCGGGTTGCTTGGGTTGCGCGCCTCGAACAGCTCGGTCACGCGAGGCAGACCGCCCGTGATGTCGCCGGCCTTGCCGACTGCACGCGGAATCTTGGCGATGACCGCACCCTGAACGATGTCGGCACCCTCGGCAACCGAGATGTGGGCGCCCACAGGCAGGTTGTAGGTCTTGAGAACCTCGCCGGCCTCGTCCGTGATGTAGAGCGCCGGAGTCTTGGTCTTGTCGCGGCTCTCGATCACGACCTTTTCGCTGTAGCCGGTCTGCTCGTCGCTCTCTTCCTTGAACGTGGTGCCGTCGACCATGTTCTCGAACTTGACTTTACCCGACTTTTCGGTGATTATCAGAGCATTGTACGGGTCCCATTCGCAAATCGTGTCGCCCTTCTTGATTTCCTGACCGTTCTTGACAAACAGCTTGGCGGCGTAGGGAATCGGGTGGTTCGAAACGGCGATGTTCGTGTTTTTGTCGACCACGCGCAACTCCGTCAAACGGCTGACGACAACGTCCATTGCACGGCCGGTTTCGTCGGTGAAAGGCACGCTGCGCAATTCGTCGATCTCGACAATACCGTCATATTTCGAAACGATGCTGTTCTCTGACGACACGTTCGAAGCCGTACCACCGACGTGGAACGTACGGAGTGTCAGCTGAGTACCGGGCTCGCCAATTGACTGTGCGGCAATCACGCCGACAGCCTCGCCAAGGTGCACCATCTTGCCGGTGGCCAGGTTGCGGCCGTAGCACTTGGCGCAGACGCCTTTTTTCGATTCGCAGGTCAGCACCGAACGGATTTCGACGCGCTCAATCGGCGAATCTTCAATAATCTGGGCCTTGGCCTCAACTATTTCCTCGCCGGCGCGAACTATCAATTCGCCCGTGACGGGGTGATAAATATCATGAACCGACACGCGTCCAAGAATTCTTTCGTAGAGCGAAGCAATCTCCTCCTCGTTGTTCTTGATGGCCGTGCAAGTCAGGCCGCGCAGTGTGCCGCAGTCTTCGCAGGTTATTATCACATCGTTCGATACGTCGACCAGACGACGTGTCAGATAACCGGCGTCGGCAGTCTTCAAAGCCGTATCGGCCAGACCCTTACGGGCACCGTGGGTCGAGATGAAGTATTCGAGCACCGACAGGCCTTCCTTGAAGTTGGCCAGAATCGGGTTCTCGATAATCTGCGCGCCCTCCGAACCGGACTTCTGCGGCTTGGCCATCAGACCACGCATGCCGCACAACTGACGGATCTGCTCTTTCGAACCACGGGCGCCGGAATCGAGCATCATGTACACCGAGTTGAAACCCTGACGGTCCGAACTCAACTGCTGCATCAGGATGTTCGTCAGCTTGGCATTGACGTGTGTCCAGATATCAATTATCTGATTATAGCGTTCGTTGGTGGTGATGAAACCGAGGTTGTAGTTGCTCATCACTTCCTCCACTTCGGCATAACCTTGCTTCACAAGTTCCTCTTTTTCAGGCGGAATGATTACGTCCGAAAGGTTGAACGACAAGCCGCCCTCGAACGCCATGCGATAGCCCATGTTCTTGATTGCATCCAGGAAATCGGCCGTCTTCGGAATACCGCAAGCTTTCTGGACCTTGCTGATGATGTCGCGAAGCGACTTCTTGGTAATCAACACGTTGATGAAGCCCACTTCCTTTGGAACGACCTTGTTGAACAGGATTCGGCCAACTGTCGTCTCGATCAGCTTCAGTTCCAGCTCGCCCTGCTCGTTCAGGTCGTAAGTGCGGACCTTGACCTTGGCGTGCAGTTCGGCCTGACGCTCGTTATAAGCGATTTCGGCCTCCTCGGGCGAGTAGAATATCAGACCTTCGCCCTTGGCGCCCGGACGCGGCTTGGTGATGTAGTACAGGCCAAGAACCATGTCCTGCGACGGCACCGCGATAGGCGCACCGTTGGCCGGGTTCAGAATGTTCTGCGACGCCAGCATCAGCATTTGTGCCTCGAGCACAGCCGCATTGCCGAGCGGAAGATGCACGGCCATCTGGTCACCGTCAAAGTCGGCATTGAATGCCGATGTGGCCAGCGGGTGAAGCTGGATTGCCTTGCCTTCGATCATCTTCGGCTGGAATGCCTGGATGCCAAGGCGGTGCAGGGTCGGGGCGCGGTTCAGCAGAACCGGGTGGTTCTTCATCACGTTCTCCAGAATATCCCAAACTACCGGAGCCTTCTTGTCGACAATTTTCTTTGCCGATTTTACGGTCTTGACAATGCCGCGCTCAATCAGCTTTCTGATGATGAACGGCTTATAGAGTTCTGCGGCCATGTTTTTCGGAAGACCGCATTCGTGCAGTTTCAGCTCGGGACCGACGACGATTACCGAACGTGCCGAATAGTCGACACGCTTACCCAGCAAGTTCTGACGGAAACGGCCCTGCTTGCCTTTCAGGCTGTCGCTCAACGACTTCAAGGCGCGATTCGAGTCGGTCTTGACCGCATTCGACTTTCTCGAGTTGTCGAACAGCGAGTCGACGGCCTCCTGAAGCATACGCTTCTCGTTGCGCAGGATGACTTCGGGAGCCTTGATTTCGATGAGTCGCTTCAGACGGTTGTTGCGGATGATGACGCGGCGATACAGATCGTTCAGGTCCGACGTAGCGAATCGGCCACCGTCGAGAGGCACCAGCGGGCGCAGTTCGGGCGGAATGACCGGAACCACTTTCACGATCATCCACTCGGGCTTGTTGGCGCCGTGCGATTCGCGGAACGACTCAACCACCTGCAGGCGCTTCAGAGCCTCGTTCTTTCTCTGCTGCGAGGTCTCGGTGTTGGCCTTGTGCCTGAGTTCGTACGACAGTTCGTCGAGCTGGACGCGGGAGAGCAACATGTCGAGAGCCTCGGCGCCCATCTTGGCGATGAACTTGTTCGGGTCGTCGTTGTCGAGATACTGATTGTCTTTGGGCAGAGTGTCCAGAATGTCGAGATACTCTTCTTCGGTCAGGAAGTCCAGCGTCTGGACGCCGTCGGCCGCCTTGACACCAGGCTGCACAACGACATAGCGTTCATAATATATGATCGCATCGAGTTTCTTGGTCGGCAGGCCGAGCAGATAACCGATCTTGTTGGGCAGCGACTTGAAATACCAGATGTGAGCCACCGGCACCACAAGCGATATGTGGCCCATGCGTTCGCGGCGCACCTTTTTCTCGGTCACTTCCACACCGCAACGGTCGCAGACGATGCCGCGATAGCGAATGCGCTTGTATTTTCCACAATGACATTCGTAATCCTTGACAGGGCCGAATATTCTCTCGCAGAACAGACCATCCCGCTCTGGCTTGTAAGTCCTATAGTTGATGGTCTCAGGTTTAAGCACCTCGCCGCTCGACATTTCAAGTATTTCCTCCGGCGAAGCTAAGCCGATGGTAATTTTTGAAAAATTTGTTTTGTTTTTCTGATCTCTTCTGAATGCCATATTGAGTAGAGAATTATGTTTTTAATCAAACCCTTTCGACGGGCATAAGGTGCTGAAGCGCGACGCTTCAGCACCGTTTTATACTATCTTATTCCAATGCTATGCTCAAGCCGAGGCCTCTCATCTCGTGCAGCAGCACGTTCAGAGATTCCGGTATGCCCGGCGTCGGAAGCAGATCGCCCTTGACAATCGCTTCGTAGGCTTTGGCTCGTCCTATAACATCGTCAGACTTGACCGTCAGAATTTCCTGAAGAATGTTGGCCGCGCCGAATGCTTCTAGCGCCCAAACCTCCATCTCACCAAAACGCTGGCCGCCGAACTGTGCCTTACCGCCCAGAGGCTGCTGCGTGATGAGCGAGTACGGACCGATTGAGCGTGCGTGCATCTTGTCGTCGACCATGTGGCCCAGCTTCAGCATGTAGACCACGCCCACGGTTGCCGGCTGGTGGAAACGGTCGCCCGTGCCGCCGTCGTAGAGATAGGTGCGGCCCACGTCCGGAACACCGGCCTTGCGCGTGTAAGTCTGAATGTCTTCAAGCGATGCGCCGTCGAATACGGGTGTGGCAAACGTCAGGCCCAAGATGCGGCCGGCCCAGCCAAGCACCGTCTCGTAGATCTGACCGAGGTTCATACGCGAAGGCACACCCAGCGGGTTCAGCACAATGTCGACCGGCGTGCCGTCGTCGAGGAACGGCATGTCCTCCAGACGCACTATTCGCGACACGATACCTTTGTTACCGTGGCGGCCGGCCATCTTGTCACCCACGCGGATCTTGCGCTTCTTGGCAATGTAGACCTTGGCCAGCTGCATGATGCCCGCCGGCAGCTCATCACCCTGAGTGGCATTGTATTTGTCGCGCTTCTCCTTGGCCTCGAACTCCTTATATTTCATTCTGAAGCGGTGGATAACGCCGTAAATCAGATCGTTGTTCGACTTGTCGGTCGTCCATTTGGTCGGGTTGACAGTCAGATAATCAATCTCTTCGAGAATTTTGGCCGTAAACTTCGTGCCTTTGGCCACAATCTCCAGACCAAAATTGTCTTTCACACCCTGCGAAGTCTTGCCGAGCAGCAACGAGCTGAGCTTCTCGATCAGTCGGCCACGCAACTCGGTGACGCTCTGCTGGAATTCCTCGTCGATTTTGGCAAGAATGGCCTTCTCGCTCGAACGCGCCTTGCGGTCCTTCACGATGCGCGAGAACAAGCGCTTGCCAATCACCACGCCGTTGAGCGACGGCGACGCTTTCAGAGACGCGTCCTTGACGTCGCCGGCCTTGTCGCCGAAGATGGCGCGCAACAGTTTCTCTTCAGGGGTCGGGTCGCTCTCACCTTTTGGAGTGATTTTGCCAATCAGAATATCGCCCGGCTTGACGTGCGCGCCGATGCGGATGATGCCGTTCTCGTCCAAGTCCTTGGTGGCGTCCTCGCTGACGTTCGGAATGTCCGAAGTCAACTCTTCCATGCCGCGCTTGGTGTCGCGAACCTCAAGCGAATATTCGTCGACGTGAACCGACGTGAAAATATCCTCGCGCACAGCACGTTCCGACAGCACGATGGCGTCCTCGAAGTTGTAACCCTTCCAAGGCATGAACGCCACCTTCAGGTTGCGGCCCAAGGCCAGCTCGCCGTTGTTGGTCGAATAGCCTTCGGTCAGAATCTGGCCTTTGACCACGCGCTGACCGCGTTTGACGATGGGTTTCAGGTCGATGCAGGTGCTCTGGTTCGTCTTGCGGAACTTCGGGAGCGCATAGCGCTTGGTGTCGGGCTCGAAGCTGACAAAGCGCTCGTCGTCGGTATAATCGTAGCGGACCACAATCTCGTTTGCGTCCACATAGTCGATGACGCCGTCCTTTTCGGCCGCGATCTGAGTGCGCGAGTCGCGGATGACCGGACCTTCGAGGCCGGTACCCACAATCGGCGCCTCGGGACGCAGCAGCGGAACAGCCTGACGCATCATGTTCGAACCCATCAGGGCGCGGTTGGCGTCGTCGTGTTCGAGGAACGGGATAAGCGACGATGCTACCGAAGCTATCTGGTTGGCGGCCACGTCAATCAGCTCGACCTGGTCCTTGTCGACCACCGGGAAGTCGCTGTCCTGACGTGCCTTGATGCGGTCTTCGGTGAAGTTGCCCTCGTCGTCCATCGGCGAACAGGCCTGAGCGATGATTTTGTGCTCCTCTTCCTCGGCCGACAGATACCTTACGCCCTCGTCCGAAAAGTCGACCTTGCCGTCGCGAACGGGACGATAGGGCGTCTCGACGAAGCCCAGGTCGTTGATCTTCGAGAAGATGGTCAGCGACGAGATAAGACCGATGTTCGGTCCTTCAGGCGTTTCGATTGGGCACAGACGGCCATAGTGGGTATAGTGAACGTCTCGCACCTCGAAGCCTGCACGCTCGCGCGACAGACCGCCGGGGCCAAGTGCCGACATTCTTCGCTTGTGCGTCACTTCGGCCAGCGGGTTGGTCTGGTCCATGAACTGCGACAGGGCGTTGGTGCCAAAGAAACTGTTGATCACCGACGACAAAGTCTTGCTGTTTATAAGGTCGGTAGGCGTGAAGACCTCATTGTCCCTGACATTCATTCGTTCGCGGATGGTCCTTGCCATACGCGCCAGACCTACGCTGAACTGGTTGGCCAACTGCTCGCCCACCGTTCTGACACGGCGGTTGCTCAAGTGGTCGATATCGTCGACGTCAGCCTTCGAATTCAGCAGTTCGATAAGGTGCTTGATGATTTCAATCATATCCTCCTTGGTCAGGACACGGATCGACGGATCGGTGTTGAGACCAAGTTTCTGGTTCAGACGATAGCGGCCGACATCGCCGAGGTCGTAGCGCTTGTCGGAGAAGAACAGCTTGTCGATGACGTCGCGAGCCGTAGCCTCATCGGGCGGCTCGGCGTTGCGCAACTGCCTGTAGATGTAGACCACAGCCTCCTTCTCGGAGTTGCAGGGGTCCTTCTGCAGCGTGTTGTAGATGATGGCGAAATCGGCCAAGTTCTGCCCTTCCTTGTGCAGGAGGATAGTCTTTGTGCCCGACTCGATTATTTCGTCGATGTGCTCGTCGAGCAGGACGGTTTCGCGGTCGACGATGACCTCGTTGCGTTCGATCGAAACGACCTCGCCGGTGTCCTCGTCCACAAAGTCCTCGACCCAAGACTTAAGCACCCTTGCGGCAAGTTTGCGGCCCACGCACTTCTTGAGCGAAGCCTTGTTGACCTTAACCTCGTCGGCCAGGCCGAAGATCTCCAATATATCTTTATCCGACTCAAAGCCAATGGCACGCAGCATAGTGGTGACCGGAAGTTTCTTCTTGCGGTCGATGTAGGCATACATGACATTGTTGATGTCGGTAGCGAATTCAATCCATGAACCCTTGAACGGAATTATTCGGGCCGAATAGAGTTTGGTGCCGTTGGCATGCACGCTCTGTCCGAAAAAGACGCCCGGCGAACGGTGCAGCTGCGACACGATGACGCGTTCGGCACCATTGACCACGAAACTGCCCTTCTCCGTCATATAAGGGATTGTGCCCAGATAAACGTCCTGAACCACAGTGTCAAAATCTTCGTGTTCAGGGTCGTTGCACGACAACTTCAAAGTTGCCTTCAGGGGCACGCTGAATGTCAATCCTCTTTCCAGACACTCTTCGATAGTGTAGCGGGGAGGATCAATGCAATAATCCAAAAATTCAAGAACGTAGTTGTTTCTCGAATCGGTAATAGGGAAATTTTCTTCAAAAACCCGATATAACTTTTCTTCTTTCCGCGCTTCGGCTGTTGCTCCCAACTGAAACAGTTCGCGGAAAGACTTCAACTGGACTTCCAAAAAGTCGTTATACTGCAACGGATGCTTTATGGAAGAAAAACTAACCCTTTCGGTTTTAATTGGATTCATGTATCTACAAATTAATTGAACTTAATAACAAAAACACGAAAAGGTTTGGGAGCTCACAGCGGTGAGTCCCAAACCATATCCTTATAAAGGATCGCAATTACTTAAGTTCAACTTCAGCTCCAGCTTCTTCCAATTTAGCTTTCAAAGCTTCTGCATCTTCCTTAGAGGCTTTCTCTTTGATTGCAACAGGAGCCTTGTCAACAAGCTCTTTTGCTTCCTTCAGACCGATACCGGTTGATTCCTTAACCAACTTAACGATACCGAGTTTCTGAGCACCTGCATTCTTCAGAATCACGTCGAACTCAGTCTGCTCTGCGGCTGCGGCTGCGCCGTCTGCTACGGGAGCTGCCACTGCAACTGCTGCAGCTGCGGGTTCGATACCATATTCATCTTTAAGAACGTTTGCCAGTTCGGTAACTTCTTTTACAGTGAGATTTACTAATTCTTCTGCAAGCTTCTTAATATCTGCCATTTTATTCTAAAATTAATTGTGTTTCGAAAAATAAATTACTTGTTACTTAGAGTTTCTAAGATGCCATGTATAGTGTTGCCGCTTCCCTGGAGGGCAGACAATACATTTTTAACCGGCGATTGCAACAGTGCAATGATGTCGCCAACGAGTTCTTCCTTGCTCTTGATAGCAACCAGAACATCCAGCTGATTGGCTCCGATGTAGAACGACTGCTCGACATATGCTCCCTTGAGAGCCGGAACGCCGTCGCCCGGAAAGTCCTTGATCAGTTTGGCGGGCAAATTGCCTGTGTTTGCAAACATAATCGCTGTGTTGCCCTTCAGTGCTGCGTCCAACTCTGCATGTTCAACACCGTTTTTCTCCAAAGCCTTTTTGAAGATGGTGTTTTTCACCACAATCAACTTGACTTCTTTCTCGTAGCACGCCTTACGCAATTTGGTTGTCACCTCTGCATTCAGACCCTCTATGTTCACAACATAGAAATGCGGATAAGCATTCAGGGTGTCGGCCAAATTCGATATAAGAGTATTTTTGTCTTCTTTTCTCATGTTCCTTTAAAATCTAATGTTCGACATTCAATCAAGCTTCAATTGACTTTGCATCAATTCGAAGTCCAGGACCCATGGTACTTGTAAGATAAATGCTCTTTACGTAAGTGCCCTTTGCAGTTGAAGGTTTCAACTTCAAGATCACTCCCAAGAACTCTTTTGCGTTGTCGGCGATTTTCTGAGCATCAAAAGATACCTTACCGATTGATGTGTGAACGATACCGAACTTGTCGACCTTGAAGTCGATTTTGCCGGCTTTCACTTCCTTCACTGCCTTGCCGATTTCCATGGTTACAGTGCCGCTCTTGGGGTTAGGCATCAGACCGCGAGGACCGAGCACACGACCGAGAGCACCAACCTTTGCCATGATGCTTGGCATGGTAATGATCACATCAACATCCGTCCAACCACCTTTGATCTTCTCGATATATTCGTCAAGACCAACGTAATCGGCTCCGGCTTCTTTAGCTTCAGCTTCCTTGTCGGGAGTACACAGAACCAAGACTCTGATTACTTTGCCGGAACCATGCGGAAGTGTGCAGACACCGCGAACCATCTGGTTCGCCTTGCGCGGGTCAACACCGAGACGCACATCTATATCCACAGAAGAATCGAACTTTGCAGTCGCGGTCTCCTTGACCAGAACGGCGGCTTCTTCCAGAGTATACTGCTTTTCGGGATCAACTTTAGCTAAAGCTAACTTTTTATTTTTTGTTAGTTTTGTCATTGTTGCAAAAAGGTATTAATTAATTATTGCCCGGGAATTCACCTGTGACGGTGACACCCATACTTCTGGCGGTACCAGCAATCATCCTCATTGCAGATTCAACGGTAAAACAGTTCATATCGACAATCTTGTCCTGGGCAATGGTCTTCACCTGATCCCAAGTCAAAGAGCCGACTTTCTTACGGTTTGGTTCTGCCGAACCTCCCTTAATCTTTGCTGCTTCCATGATTTGGACAGCTGCCGGCGGAGTCTTGATCACGAAATCGAAAGACTTGTCCTTATAAACCGTTATGACTACTGGCAAAACCTTGCCGGCTTTGTCCTGAGTCCGTGCATTGAACTGCTTACAGAATTCCATAATATTCACACCTTTCGAACCCAGAGCCGGGCCAATGGGGGGTGAAGGATTCGCAGCACCACCTTTTACCTGAAGTTTGATAAAGGTTTCTACTTCTTTAGCCATTGTAGCAATTCTAAAATAAAATTATTTATTTATATATGAACGTGTACCTGTCTCGTATGATTCCGCTTTGGGCGGAAGGAAGCATTTAATTATACTGAAACCGCACACTATTCTTTTTCTACCTGCAAATAACTCAATTCGAGAGGCGTCTTGCGACCGAATATCTTGACCATCACGGTCAGTTTCTTCTTGTCCTCGTTGGCCTCTTCAACCACGCCGGTGAACCCGCTAAACGGACCGTCGGCCACCTTGACCGTGTCGCCCACGAAATACGGCACCGTCACTTCAGCATCGGAGTCGGCGGCATGGTCGGCTGTGCCAATCATGCGGCTGACCTCAGAGGCGCGCATCGGGACGGGATTGTTGTCGCCCAAAAAGTCGATTATGTTAGGTATGTTCCTCAGCACATGGGGAACTTCGCCAACCAAAACTGCTTCAACGAATATATAACCGGCATACAGAATTCTCTCCTTGGCAATCTTCTTGCCATTGCGCACCTGATACACCTTCTCTACCGGCACCACAGACTGTCCGACCAAGTGACCCAAACCGAGCCTTGCAATCTCGTTGTCGAGATATTCCTTGGCCTTTTTCTCCTTGCCACCGATAGCACGAAGTACATACCATTTCTTTTCTAACTCTGCCATCTTTCTTGATTAGTTACAAGTACAAAGCTTTATAAACTAATTCCAACAGGTTGTCGAAAGCGAAATCCATAACTGCGACAATCACGGCTATAATCAAGGATGCGACCATCACAACCACGGTGCTATTGGACAATTCCGGCCAAGTCGGCCACGATGTTTTGTTTACCAGTTCGTTATATACTTCTTTGAAGTAGTTTGCTATTTTGTTCATAGACTAAAAAAAAGACTTTAAAACGTCCGTTCAGCACGGGAGGAGAGACTCGAACTCCCGACACCTGGTTTTGGAGACCAGTGCTCTACCAACTGAGCTACACCCGTAAAAAGTTCCGAAAGCACACGACTTTCGGAACCGTTGTTTCAATTCAGAATATTACTCTACGATTTCAGTAACCTGACCTGCACCAACCGTGCGGCCACCTTCGCGGATAGCGAAACGGAGACCCTGGTTCAATGCAACCGGGTAGATGAGCTCTACGGTAATATTTACGTGGTCGCCAGGCATAACCATTTCGGTTCCTTCCGGAAGAGCGATTTCGCCGGTGATGTCCAACGTACGGAGGTAGAACTGAGGACGATACTTGTTGTGGAACGGAGTGTGACGGCCACCTTCCTCTT
>CALYZD010000057.1 GCA_945607565.1 uncultured Bacteroidales bacterium
TTATCGAAAGCGTCGGCCCGATGCTGGTCCTGACACCTGCCAACGAATCGTGCCGAGGCGTGGTCAGGATGGAGCTTGAGCCGGGCGGAGCCTTCAGCAACTTCGACGTCAGTGTGTGCCGCCTCACACTGACCCTGACCAACGCGGCGGCCGCTATGCGATGCGGCGAAGTGGCGCGCAGCACCGGCGGCGTGTCGGCGTCGAAGGTCGAGGGCAAGAACGTCTGCATCGACCTCGCTTAGCGGCCGGCCGGGCGCACTGCCCGAGGCATCATATTTTTTGCTACTTTTGGCCTCAAAATTTTAGACCGCAAGATGCTTATCAGAACATCCGACTTCGTCATCAGCAACACAGACGTGAGCAAATGCCCGGCGCAGAATCTGCCCGAATACGCCTTCATCGGCCGCTCCAACGTCGGCAAATCGTCGCTGATCAACATGCTGACCGGGCGCAAGGCGCTGGCCAAGGTGTCGGGCACTCCGGGCAAGACTCAGCTGATCAATCATTTCATCATCAACAACGAATGGTTTCTGGTCGATCTGCCGGGCTACGGCTTCGCCCGCGTGGCCAAGACGGTCAAGGACAAGTTTCAGACCCTCATCACAAAATACATCCTGCAGCGGCAGCAGCTGGTGGCCGTCTTCGTGCTGGTCGACATCCGTCATGAGCCGCAGAAGATTGACCTCGAGTTCATGCAGTTCCTGGGCGTCAACAGCGTGCCGTTCGTCATCGTCTTCACCAAGGCCGACAAGCTGAAGCCCGGCGAGGCCGAAGCCCACGTCAGGCGCTACGGCGAGCGGATGCTTCAGGAATGGGAGGAGCTGCCGCGGATGTTCGTGACGTCGTCGGCCAAGGCGGCCGGGCGCGACGAAATCCTTGACTACATTGATCAGATCAACCGCTCGCTCTGACGGACAATGAAAATCTCCAGATTCACATCATCACTCAACGGTCGGATTCACAGATGTCTGGCCATAATTTCGAAACAGAAGAACATGAACGGACTGCGTCTTGTAGTGGCCGTGGTTCTCTGCCTCATCAGCTTCCTGCAGCTGTTCACGCAGAACCGGCCAACGGCTTATATCGTGTCGCCCAAGCGCGAGATGCGCGGCATCTGGGTGTCGACCGTCAACAACATCGACTGGCCGTCGCAGCCCGGACTGTCGGCCGCGCAGCTCAAGCGCGAGGTCGGCGCCATACTCGACAATGTGGAGCGCATGGGGCTCAACACCGTCTTCCTTCAGGTGCGCCCGGCCAGCGACGCCATCTACATGTCGCGCATCGAGCCGTGGTCGGTCTATCTGACAGGGCGTCAGGGTGTCAATGCAAGCAGTTCGGGCTTCGACGCGCTGCACTATTGGATCGACGAGGCGCACCGGCGCGGCATCGAGCTCCACGCCTGGATCAATCCTTTCCGCGTGTCGCAGCGCGTCGACATGGAGTGCTCGCCGCTTCACGTGTCGCGCCGGCATCCGGAGTGGATAATCGCCTACGGCGGCAAGCAATATCTCGACCCCGGCCGCCCCGAAGCCCGCGCCTACCTGCTCGACGTGACCCGCGACATCCTGACGCGCTACGACATCGACGGCATCCATTTCGACGACTATTTCTATCCCTATCCGGTTCGCGATGAGGTGTTTGACGATTCGCTGAGCTTTGCCCGGAACAATCCGCAGCGTCTGCCCCTGGCCGAATGGCGGCGCGGCAACGTCGACGACGTCATCCGCTCGGTGGGAGCGCTGGTCAAGAGCGTCAAGCCGTGGGCGGCGTTCGGCGTCAGCCCGTTCGGCGTCTGGCGCAACAAGGATGTGGACGCGCGCGGCTCCGACACTCGCGCCGGCATCACCAACTACGACGTGCTCTACGCCAACGTCACCAAGTGGGTGGAGCAGCGGTGGGTCGACTACATCGTGCCGCAGATCTACTGGGAGAGCGGCCATCCGGCGGCCAATTTCGACGTCCTGTCGCGCTGGTGGGCCGGTCTGCCGCACAGAGGCGTCCATTTTTTTGTGGGACACGCCGTCTTCAAAATCAACACCGGCACCAAGTCGTGGGACAACGGCATGGAGATGCCCGCGCAAATCGAAAAGGTGAGGGCCACCGCCGGCCTCGAAGGCAGCGTCTTCTTCAGCTACCGCCAGTTCAACCGCGACCTGCTGGGCCTGCGCGCCGCCATGACCGAACGCCTCTACCGCCAACGCGCGCTCTCGCCGCTCGAACTGCGCGAAAACGGCGCTACGGATATAGAAATCAGCCGATTGCGCTTCAAGCGCGGCAAACTCACCTGGCAGGTCGACCCGAAAGATCGCGGCCGCATCCGCTTCTTCGCCATCTATCGCTATCGCAAGGGCGACGACTTCGACGGTTCGCAGAGCGTGGCGCTGTGGGACGTGGTGCCCGACGCCGAAATAGAGCTCCCGGCGTCGAGGTCGGGCCGCCAGAAATATGTCTATCGCGTCGCGGCCATCGACCTTTACCGGCACGAGCATCCGCTCTCGGACAAAATAGTGGTCCGTCAATAGCCGCCCCGAACCGTCATCAGCACACAGTCGTCGCTCGCCGAGCGACGATTTTTTTTTGCCCGTCGCCAAGCCGGCCATTTCCGCCCGCAGCCCCCTCGCGAACGGGGTGGAGCGGCCCGGCGCCGATTTTGCGCCGGAGGGAGATTTGCTTAGATTTTGCGCCTAAACTGAGTAAAAATGAAGCAAAATGTGCCGAAAAATGATGTTTTTGGATGAAAATGTAATAAAAAATGCGCTTTTGCTTGCGATTTATAAATATTGAGTTTATTTTTGCTTCGTCTTTTAAAGGAAACGCGGACGACAAAAGTCGAAGTCTGCAAAAACTTGCAAAGGCATCGGATATTTTGGGGTTGATTCTCGAAAAATATATAAAAATTGGAGCTGATACCCTGATTTATTCGCGCTCGTGAGGAGAAAAACATATATTTGTGGCGTTATGCCTATCGAAAATAACGAACTTAAATAATTATTCTATGGCAACATTAAGATTTCAGGCACTTACGAATCTGATGCAGAAAGAAGCGGTGAAGATGGATTTTCCCGCCGGTCGCGTATCGGATTTCTATGGCGAGTTGGTGTTCTCCGACGAAGCCATGAAAAAATACCTTCAACCTTCGGTCTACAAGGCTGTCAAAAGCGCGATAGCCAAGGGCGAGCTGATTGACCGCACCATTGCCGACGGCGTGGCTGCCGGCATGAAGGCATGGGCCATCGACCACAACGTGGTTCACTACACCCACTGGTTCCAGCCGCTGACCGACGGCACTGCCGAGAAGCACGACGGCTTCATCAACTACGGTCCCGACGGCCGCGTGATCGAAGAATTTGCCGGAAAGCACCTTGCACAGCAGGAGCCCGACGCATCGTCGTTCCCCAACGGCGGCATCCGCCAGACCTTCGAGGCTCGCGGTTACACGGCCTGGGACGTTTCGTCGCCTGCATTCATCGTCGGTTCGACGCTTTGCATCCCTACGATATTCATCTCCTACACCGGCGACGCGCTCGACTACAAGACGCCGCTGCTCAAGGCTCTCCACGCTGTGGACAAGGCCGCTGTCGACGTCTGCCAGTACTTCGACAAGAACGTGACCAAGGTTTACTCTTACCTTGGCTGGGAGCAGGAATATTTCTTGGTCGACCTGGGCCTCTACATGGCTCGCCCCGACCTGATGCTGACCGGCCGCACGCTGATGGGCCACTCGTCGGCAAAAGACCAGCAGCTCGAAGACCACTATTTCGGTTCGATTCCCGAACGTGTGGCTGTCTTCATGCGCGACCTCGAAGTTGAATGCCAGCGACTGGGCATTCCGGTCAAGACGCGTCACAACGAGGTGGCACCCAACCAGTTCGAACTGGCGCCCATCTACGAGGAAGTCAACCTTGCCAACGACCACAACCAGCTGGTAATGGACGTGATGAAACGTCTGGCACGCCACCACGGCTTCGAAGTGCTGCTGCATGAAAAACCGTTTGCCGGCGTCAACGGTTCGGGCAAGCACAACAACTGGTCGCTCGGCACCGACACGGGCGTCAACCTCTTTGCACCGGGCAAGAATCCGAAAGGCAACATGCTGTTCCTCACCTTCCTGACCAACGTGATGGCTGCCGTCTACAAAGGTCAGGACCTGCTGCGCTCGATGATTCTGAACGCATCCAACTCGCACCGTCTGGGCGCCAACGAGGCACCGCCTGCCATCATTTCGATTTTCCTCGGCACTCAGCTGAGCGCAATGCTCAACAACATCGTCGAGAAAGTGTCGGACAGCAAGATGTCGCCCGAAGAGAAGACGGCGCTCAAGCTGGGTGTGGGCCGTCTGCCCGAAATCCTGCTCGACAACACCGACCGCAACCGCACGTCGCCATTCGCTTTCACCGGCGACCGCTTCGAGTTCCGCGCCGTGGGCTCGTCGGCCAACTGTGCCGGTGCCATGACGGCTATCAACGCCATGGTGGCCGAGCAGCTCGTCGAGTTCAAGAAGGAAGTTGACGGACTCATCGAAAAAGGCGTCAAGAAAGACGAGGCCATCTTCCAGGTCATCCGCAAGCTCATCATCGAATCGGCACCGGTTCACTTCGACGGCAACGGATACTCCGACGAGTGGAAGGCCGAGGCAGCCAAGCGCGGCCTGACCAACATAACCAGCGTGCCCGAGTCGCTCTCGAAAATGGTTGAGCCGCACGCCAAGAAGATTCTGGTTGAGTCGGGCATCCTGTCGGAGCGCGAACTTGCCGCACGCCACGAGGTAGAGCTCGAGAAGTTCGTCAAGAAAGTGCAGATCGAGGCCCGCGTCATGGGCGACCTGGTCATCAACCACATCGTCCCGACCGCTCTGGCCTATCAGAACGTGCTCATCAAGAACGTCACCGGCATGAAGGAGGTGATGGGCGCCGAGGCCGACGCGCTGACCGAGAACGAGAAGCAGCTCATCCGCAAGGTGTCGGAGCACGTGATTGCCATCCGCTCCAAGGTTCAGCAGATGATCGACGCACGCAAGGTCTGCAACAAGATCGAGGACATCGAAGCAAAGGCCTTCGCCTACGACAAGGACGTCCGCCCGTGCCTCGACGAGATCCGCTATCACGTCGACAAGCTCGAACTCATCGTCGACAACGAGATGTGGCCTCTGCCCAAGTATCGCGAACTGCTCTTCTTCCGTTAGGAAACGGCATTCCATCAATAACGTGGCTGCTCCCGGCAAACGGGGGCGGCCATTTTTTTTGCTCGGTCAAAAAGTGAGTGCCGATGCCGGGCCTTAAGCGCGCAAGTGTTATTTTTGGGCAAATTTTGAATAGATGATAGACATTGAACGATATCGGCTTGCCAACGGCCTGACGGTCATAACGCACGTCGACCGCAGCACGCCGATGGCCGCCGTCAACCTGCTCTACAAGGTGGGCGCGCGCAACGAAAATCCTGACAAGACAGGCTTCGCGCATCTGTTTGAGCATCTGATGTTTGGCGGATCGCGCAACATCCCGTCATACGACACGCCGCTCCAGAACGTCGGCGGCGAGAACAACGCCTTCACCACCAACGACATCACCGATTATTATCTGACCCTGCCGGCCGACAATCTCGAAACAGCCTTCTGGCTCGAATCGGACCGAATGCTCGAGCTCGCCTTTTCGCAGGAGAGCCTCGACGTGCAGAAAAAGGTCGTGACCGAGGAGTTCAAGCAGCGATATTTCAACCAGCCCTACGGCGACATACCGCTCCTTGCGCGCCCGCTGGCCTACAAGGTGCACCCCTACCGCTGGCCGACCATCGGCAGCGACATCTCGCACATCGAGAAGGCCGAGCTCGACGACGTCCGCCGCTTTTTCTACGCCCACTATGCGCCCGACAACGCCATTCTGGTGGTGGCGGGCAATGTGGATGCCGACCGCGTCAACTCGTTGGCCGACAAATGGTTCGGATTAATCAGCCGACAGTCGGCGCCGCGTCTGCCCATCCCGGCCGAGCCCGAGCAGACCGAGCGCCGCGAGCTGCACGTGGAGCGCAGCGTCCCGGCCGACTACATCCACATGCAGTTCCACATGGGCGGCCGCCTCGACCGCGAATACTACGTCTGCGACACGCTCACCGACATCCTTGCCGACGGCGCCTCGTCGCGGCTGACGCAGAGGCTCATCAAGGACCGCCGCATCTTCAGCGACGTCAACGCATTCATCTCGGGCGACGACGACCCCGGCCTGCTCAGCCTGACCGGCACGCTCATGCCCGGCGTCGGTTTCGCGCAGGCCGAGCAGGCTCTCCTCGACGAGGCACTGCTGATTGCCGACAAGGGCATCACGGCGCGCGAGTTCGAAAAGATAAAAATCCGCAACGAGGCTTCGATGGTCTATGCCGAAATGAGCTATGCCAACAAAGCCAACAATCTGGCCTACTTCGAGCATCTCTCCGAAGCCGAGGCCATCAATCGCGAGGTCGAAATCTACAACAGCATCGGCATTGACGAGGTGCGGCAGGCGTCGGAGCGCATCTTCAGGCCGGCCAACGCGTCGGTGCTCTATTATCATTCGCTCAAAAACTGAAAAATCATGATCGACAGAAAAACAGCGCCTGCGCTCAACACGATTAATTGTCCGCAAGTCCCTGATGCCCGGGTGGTTGCTCTCGACAACGGCGCCACGCTCCACATCCTGACCAGCGGAACTCAGAACGTGGTCAAACTCGACATAGTGCTCGGCGCCGGCACCACCAAGTCGGCCAAGCCGCTCGTGGCCAACGCCACCAACACGCTGACGGCCGAGGGCACACGGAGCTACGCGTCGGTGCAGGTGTCGGAAATCTTCGACAGCTACGGCGCCTACATCTGGCAGAACACGTCGACGCGCCACGCAGTGCTCAGCGTCTGCTCGCTCACCAGATATTTTTCGCACATCATGCCCGTGCTCGACGAGGTCGTCCGGCAGCCCGTCTTCCCGCAGTCCGAGCTCGACCTCTACCTTGCGCGCACCCGTCAGGAGATGATGATCGAGATGCAGAAGCCCGGCGTGATGGCCGCCCGCGCCATGCGCCGCCACTACTACCGGCCCGGCAGCCGTCACGACCGCGTGGCCGAGCTTGTCGACTACGACCGCGTGTCGCGCGCCGACCTCGTCGGCTTCCACTCCGAATGCTACCGCCCGGCCGACGCGCACATCTTCGTCAGCGGCCGTCCCGACGCGCACGTCATCGACAGCATTGCCGACAGGTTCGGGAGTCGATGGCAGGGTGGGGCAGCCGTGCCGGCCGATGTCTGCGTCGACGACACGCCCGCGCCCAACTTCGGCCGCATCAACGTCGACGTCGCCGAAGCCAGCCAGACAAGCATCAAGATGGCACTGCCGGTCGTCGGCCGCCGTCACCCCGATTTCATCGGGCTGTCAATACTCTCCACCATTCTGGGCGGATATTTCGGCTCGCGGCTGATGAAAAACATCCGCGAAGAAAAAGGCCTGACTTATGGCATCGGTTCGAGCATCCAGACGACCGAAACGTGCGGCACGCTTTCGGTCACGTCGAGCGTCAAGTCCGACCTTAGCGAGCAGGCGCTCAGCGAGATATATGCCGAAGTGGAGCGTCTGCGCACCGAGCCCGTCGGCGTCGACGAACTGACCAATGTTAGCAATTATCTGCGTGGCGAAATGCTGCGTTCGCTCGACGGCGCCTTTGCCACCTCCGACCAGATTCGCGGTCTGACCATGGCCGGAGTCGACCCCGCGCGTTATTTCGCCGACTTCTACTCGACGCTTGCCGCCATCACGCCCGCCCGGGTGCAGGAACTGGCCGTGCAGTATCTGGTGCCGTCCGAGTTCCGTGTGGTGATGGCCGGATAGCCGCAGAGGCGCCGGACATTCCAAAACGACATTAAAAAAACTGATGATTGAAGTTCGAAAAAAAACAAGTCTGATGCTTGCAGAATAGAACTAAATATCTACCTTTGCATCGCAATCGCAAAGGGGCAGAATGCCTGCTCTGCGCGGCGGCAAGGTACTGGAGAGTTGGGTGAGTGGCTGAAACCACCAGTTTGCTAAACTGACGTACGGGATTACCGTACCGGGGGTTCGAATCCCCCACTCTCCGCTGCGAACGGGGTGTAGCGCAGTCCGGTTAGCGCACCTGCTTTGGGAGCAGGGGGTCCCAGGTTCGAATCCTGGTACCCCGACAAAGGTATAGAGGCAAAACCTACACGGTTTTGCCTTTTTTTGTGCATTTATCTGACGAAAAGGGGGGGTATGGCGCATTGCTGACGCTGATGTTTGTCGTGTTTTTTTGAGCGGCAAGCGTCAGGCGATGGATTCTGCTGTCTGTCAATGTTTATGATGGCCTGCACGAGACAAAAAAAGACCGTGGAAAGTTCCGCGATCTTCGGAGATGTTGCCGATGAGGACGCGCTCCCAAGGGAAACGTTGCCCCGACGGTCGCCTAAGCTACGCGGCAAATATTCAGATAATGATTTCGCTGTGAGGGACAAAGACCCGCAGGCGCGGCATCACCTCGTCGCACGGCGTATAGGATTTTTGTCTACATTGCGCCAACGGATGCGCCGGTGCAGCACGATGGCGGCCGTGTCGACAAGGCGGTCGGCATGCTTGGAGACTGTGATGCTTTGGGCATGAGCGAGCCTGATGAGGCCTTCGGCGGTTCGGATGGATATGTCACACGTTAAACAGTACACGTTTATGAAAAAGTTCATTGTTATGGCGCTGATGCCGGCGTTGTGGACGGTTCTTGGCGCGGCCAAGGGCGACGACTGCATCACCAAAGACGGCTACTGCAAGGGCATCAGGCTGTGCGGACGGGTTAAGGTGGTGGAAAGTTTTCCCGACTTCAAGGTTAAGGTGGTGGAAAGTTTTTCTGACCTGAAGGTGAAGGCGGTGGAGAGTTTCCCCGACTCGCCGGGCAAATGGAAGTTTGTGGACAGTTCCCCCGACTTCAAGATCAAGTTTGTCGAGAGCGGGGCGGATTTCACCATCAAGTTTGTGGACAGTTTCCCTTGCGTCAGCCGCCCCTGCAGTGATTAGCCCTGCGAGGCGGTCACGTCGTATCCCTCCCCAAAAAAAATAAAAAGACGAGGCCGCACGTAGCCTCGTCTTTTCATGATAATCGAAATTGACACTTAAAGTTTGAAGAACGTCACCATCTTGCTGAGGTCGGCGGCGGTGCGGGCCAGTTCTTCGGAGTTGGCTGAGATTTCCTCGGCGCTGGTGGCCATCTGCTGCGTGACGTTGTTGAGGTCGGTGATGGCCGTGTTGACTTGGGTCACTCCGCTGTTCTGCTCTATGCTGGCCGCCGTAATCTCTTTCACAAGGGCAATGACGCTTTCGATTTTGGGCAGCACCTCGTTGAGCAGGTGCGACGAGTTCTCGGTTTCGGCAATGCTGTTCTGCGCCGTTTCGGTGATGGTCTGCGCGGCCTGCTTGGTCTGCTCGGCCAGTCGGCCCACCTCCTTGGCCACCACGCCAAATCCCTGGCCGAACGTTCCGGCTCGTGCGGCTTCGACCGAGGCGTTGAGCGACAGTATGTTGGTCTGCGTCACCAGTTCGTTGATCGACACGATGTCTTCCGAAATGCCGTGCACGGCTTCGAGGCTGTTGTTGGACGCGGTGCTGATGGAGTTGATGGCCGTGCCGATTTCGCCCGACAGCTGATTGGTTTTCATCGAGTTGTGCGTGTTGTGCTGGATGTTGTCGCCAATCTCTTCCATCGACGACGCCACCTCTTCGAGCGAAGCGGCCTGCTGGCTGGCTCCGTCCGACAGCGACAGCGACGCCTTTGACAGCTCCTCGCTGGCGGCGTGCAGCTGCTGCGCCATTTCCACTATCGGCCCGATGACCTTCTTCATCGATTCGGCCATTTCGGTCAGGCTGTTCTGGAGTATTCCGGTCTCGTATTTATATTGTTCGGTGTCGGGGCGGACGGTGAGGTTGCCGGCCGCTATTTCGCTCGCGAATTCCGAGAGGCGGATGATGGGGCTGATGATTTCGCGGTTGATGAAGTAGGTGTATATCAGCGTCAGCACCACGCTGATGGCCACGAGGCCCCAGAACAGGATGCGGGTGATGACGCGGTTGAGGTGCGAGCGGATGCCGGCGTCGATGCCGAACCAGAGCGCCCCGACGTTGCGCCCGGCAAAGTCGGTGAGCGGCTTGTAGCACGAGAAGTATCTGTGGCCGTTGATTTTGACGGGCTCGGAATACTGCTTGCCCTGGCGGATGCAGTGGAGTGCCTCGGGGTTGTCGAGGGCGGTGCCGCTCATGCTGCGGCCCTCGTCGTCGACAAGGGTGGTGTTGATGCGGATGCTGTCGCGAAAGGTGGTCATCATCATGTCCACCGTGCGGCTCTGGTCGGCTATGTAGGCCGAGTCGGCCAGTGAGCTCTTGACGAACACGAGGATGCCGATGTCGCTGCCCATCTCGTCGTGGACGGTGCGCGCCGAGTAGTAGGCGGCGTCTTTTTCGAGTATCAGCGCCAGGCCGTCGGAGGAGCCGTGGCTGCCCACGTAGTGCGCAAGGCTGGCAAGGCGCGAGGCGTCGTCGTCGTCGTAGCCCTCGATCGAGGTCGAGATGATGTAGCCCTGCAGGTCGGTCAGGGCGTAGGAGTGCAGCCCGAAGACGTCCGAATAGGCGTCGAGGCACGAGTCGATGGCTTCGGTGTCGGAGTTCGCGATGCCTTCGCGCAGTGCCTCTGCTTTGTCGGCCACGTAGTCGAGGTGGTGCCTGACTTCGTTGAGCTCCTGGCGGACAGCGTATTCGCGGCTTTCGATGCGCTGGATCATCGTCTCCGAAAAGTAGGAGTCGAATATGCTGAAGTTGATGCCGATGAGTATGCCAATGCTTGCCACCACCATTGCAAGCGAGAGTGTTGCAAAATAGAGCGTGATTTTTCCCTTGATGCCCTTGGGTTTGAAGATGGATTTGAAGTTTACTGAATTAAGATTCATGACAGAGTAGTTTTATGACAAAAGGTTATTTATTAGCTGTTGAAATGATTGGTATTGATGATGTTATGATTCTTTGTGTTTGTCGTGTCTCGTTGTAGGTCAAACGTTAGCCGGCGTCGCGTCCCTGCGCCTCGCAATGGTGGCGCTATGATAGCGACGCAAGTTAACGGTTTTACGATGTAAGTTAAAATATGTTTTGGAATTTTGGCTCGCCGCGCGCGGCCGCCGGGGCAAGTGGCGAATTACAAGCGCGTTGGGCGCGCTCGCCGGCGGCCACAAAAAATGGCTGCTCCGGCAGGTGCAGGAGCAGCCATCGTGTCTTTCGGGGGTCGGCGCGGATTCTATTGCAGCCGGCCTGTGGTGCGCAGGAATTCGGTTTCGCTGTTGCGCAGCCGGGCCATGGCCGAAATCCACTCGGCGTAGGCCTTCTGCCACATGGTCTGCGCTTCGAGATAGTTGGCCAGCGTTTCCATGCCGACGTCGTGATTGTCTTTGCTGATGCGCATGTTCTCTTCGGCCTCGGCCAGCGAGCGCGCCGTCATCCGGGCTTCGAGCAGGGCTTCGTCGAGCTGGTTGAGCGCCTGCGTGGCTTCGAGCGTCATCTGCTCGTTGAGGTCGAGGCGGCGCAGCTTCATGATGTTCTGTTCGGCGGCGGCCGAGCGCTGCTTGTGGCTGCCTTCGCCCCAGTGGAACAGCGGGATGCTGACCGAAATCATGGCGGCAAACGACGCTTCGTCGAACAGCTTTTCGTTGTTCATCTTGACGCCGTTGGTGTAGTTGTAGCTCGCCATCAGGCCTACTTCGGGGCGGAAGTCGCTCTGAGCCAGCTTCTTTTCGTATTCTTTCAGCTCCACCTGCTTTTCGAGGATGCCGTATTCGGGCCGGGCGCTGATGTCGATGCTCTGGTCGGCCACGGCTGATGCGATGGAGTCGGTCGAGAACGTCTCGGCCACGCGGATGTCGGCGTCGAGCGGCAGGCCGATGACGTGGCAGAGGTTCATGCGCGAGAGGCTGACGGCGTTGGTGGCGCGGCGGACCATCAGGTCGGCTTCGTTGAACTTGACGTTGACCTTGAGCACGTCGGTCTGCATCCGCAGGCCCAGCTCGTAGGCGTCGGCAACGTTGCGCCGGAGCTCGTCGATCACCTCCTTCATCTTGTTGGCGGCAATCAGCATCTCGTTGGCGCACACACAGTTCCAGTAGGCTTTGTCGGCTTCGGCCACCACTTGCGCGCGCGTCAGGGTGGTGTTCTGTTCGGCTATCTCGCGGCCCACTTTCGCCATGCGGTAGGCGGCGCTGATTTTTCCGCCCATGTATATCGGCTGTTCGAGTCTGACGCCCGCGCTGAAGGTGTTGTTGAGGTCGAACGTCATGTCGAGGCCGGGGAAGTAGGCGTATTCCTTGAAAATCGGGTTGCCTGCAGCGTCGGTGCCGGCAATGTTGGGCTGCAGCGTGCCGTCGGCGCCGGGCACGAAGGTCGGCAGGTATCCGCCCTCGATGTCGGCCGACATTTTGTCGGGTGCCACGAGGTATCCGCCCTGCGCCGATATTTTGGGCAGGAAGTTGGCCTTGTAGGTCCTGACGTCGCTTTCGGTCTTCCGGGCGGTGACTCTGGCTATTTCCATCTGGCGGTTGTTCTCGATGGCGCGCTCGCGGCACTGCTGCAGTGTCAGCGTCTCTTGCGCCGTTGCGGCGGTCGGTGTCGATGCCAGCAGCGCGTATATGATCAGTCGTTTCATTTCACTTTTATTTTGAAGAAGTATGCGTAAAGAACCGGGACGAACAGCAGCGTGATGAGCGTGCCCACCAGCAGTCCGCCCATGATGGTGACGGCCAGCGAGCCGAACATGTCGTCGGACAGCAGCGGAATCATGCCGAGGATGGTGGTGAGCGATGCCATCATGACGGGGCGGAAGCGGTTGGACGAGCTGTCGAGCAGCGCCTTGACGGGTTCGGCGCCGCTGTCGAGCTGGAAGCTGATTTCGTCCATCAGCACTATGCCGTTCTTTATCATCATGCCGATTAGGCCCAGCACGCCCACGATGGCCACAAAGCCGAACGTCTTGCCCGATATCAGCATTCCGAACACCACTCCGGTGAAGATGAGCGGGATGCAGAGGAAGATGATGGCCGGCTTCCTGTAGTCTTTGAACAGCATGATGAGGATGGCTATCATCATCACGATGGCCAGCGGGAAGTTCTTGAACAGATATTTGGTCGACTGCGAGCTGGCCTTGTATTCGCCCTCCCACATCATCGAGTATCCGTCGGGCAGCTCGATGTCTTCGATTTGCTTCACGATGCTCTGTCGCGCCTCTTCGGCTCCGAGGCCGGGTGCCGGATTGCTCTGCGCCCTCATGGCCCGCTCGCCGTTGTAGCGCACCACCACGGGGTCTTCCCACCTGAGCCTGATGCCGTTGCAGGCCTGGCTGAGCGGCACGGTGCGCAGCGTCTCGGCCAGGAGGTCTTCTTTGGTCGAGCTGCCGGTCAGCAGTCCGCGGATGGTCTCGGCGTCCACGTTGCCCACGGCCGGCATCAGGCTGAAGACGGGCGTGTTCTCGAGGCCTTCGACGGGCTCGCCGTTCTCGTCGACGCACTTGACGTAGATGGTCTGCCGGTGGTTGCTGTCGTAGAACGTGCCCGTGGGGATGCCGCCCGTGGAGGTCAGCACCGACAGGCCCACGTCCGACCGCGACAGGCCTATGGCGCGCGAGACGGGCTGGTTGTAGTCGACCGTCAGCACCGGCGTCTGCGGCTCCCAGTCGTTGCAGACAAGGCACACCTTGGGGTCGGCCTGCATGATGTCCATGGCCTGACGCGTCAGGTCGCGCAGCACGGCCGGGTCGGGGCCGCTGAACTGCACCACGATGGGGTATTTCTTGTACATCAGGTTGTAGCGCTTGAGGCGGATGTAGGCCTGCGGATACTGCTCCGTCAGCGCGCCCTGCAGCGAGTCTATCGCGCTCACGAGCGCTTCGGGCGAGGCGAAGTCGACTATCATTTCGCCGTAGCTGATCGACGGGTCGGCGATGCTGCGCACCAGGTTGTAGCGGCAGGGCGTGCCGCCGATGGCCGTGGTCACGTGCCGGACGTCGGGGCGGTCAAGCAGCTGCCGCTCTATCTCGGCCAGGTCCTTGGACACCTGCGTGCTGTTGACGCCCTCGGGCAGCTTGTATTCGATGTAGAGCTGGTCGTAGTTCATGTCGGGGAAGAAGCCTTGCGGCAGCAGACGGTAGCACAGCAGGCTGACGCCCGTCAGCAGCACCGCCAGTGCTATCGTGGTCAGGCGGTGGCAGAGGCTCCAGTAGAGCACCTTGCGCAGGGCTTTGTAATATCTGTTGTCGTAGGGGTCGCGCTCCTCGTCGGCGCTTGTCTTCAGCGTCTTGTCGGAGTGGAGCGGCACGTGCGTCAGCGCCAGAATCCAGCTCAGCAGCAGCGACACGGCCAGCACTATGAACAGGTCGCGCACGTAGACTCCGGTGGTGTCGGGCGAGAGGAATATCGGGAAGAAGGCGAGGATGGCTATCAGCGTGGCGCCCAGCAGCGGCATGGCCGTCTTGTTGCCTATGTTGGTCAGGGCCTCGCGGCGCGGGAGGCCTTTTTTCAGGTCCACCAGGATGCCGTCGATGATGACTATCGCGTTGTCGACCAGCATGCCCATGGCCACTATGAACGAGGCCAGCGACACGCGCTGGAGCGTGCCTCCGAACATGCTGAGCACCACAAACGTGCCGGACACGATGACCACAAGGCTGGTGCCGATGATGACGCCGCTGCGGAATCCCATGGCGAACATCAGCACCACAATCACTATCAGCACCGACTCGACGAGGTTGATCATGAAGTTGGACAGCGAGTCGCTGACGCGTTCTGGCTGGAAGAACACTTTGTTGAACTCGATGCCCGCCGGGATGCGTTCCGCCTTCAGTTTTTCGAGCGTCTCCTCCACTTCGACGCCTATCTTGGTGATGTCGGTGCCGCTCTGGGCCGCTATGCCGAGGCCGAACGCCGGCCTGCCGTCGAAGCGCATCATGTTGCGTACCGGCTGCTCGTAGCCCATCTCGATGTTGGCAATGTCGCGCAGGCGGAACTGGTCGTTCTCGTGTCCCTGAATCAGCAGGTTGCCGATGTCGTCGGTGTCGCGATAGCGATCGTTGACCGTCACACGGATGCGGTTGTCGCCCGAGTCGAAATAGCCCGAGTAGACAGTCTCGTTCTGCCCGTTGAGCGTCGAGAGCACCTCGGCCGGATGCACGCCCAGCGAGGCCATGCGCGCCTGGTTGAGCTCGATGTTGATGCACTTGCTGCGCTGCCCGTAGATCGTGACTTTCGATACGCCGTCGATGCTGAGCAGGCTGCGCTTCACCAGCTCGGCGTAGTCGGAGAGCTCCTGGTCGTCGAAGCCGTCGGAGGTGATGGCGTAGAACATGCCGTAGACGTCGCCGAAGTCGTCCATCACCACCGAGGCCGACGCGCCGCCCGGCATCTGGCTCTGCACGTCGCCCACCTTGCGGCGCAGCATGTCCCAGTGCTGCTCCACGTCGTCGTCGGGCACGGTGGCTTCGAGTTCGACGGTTATCATCGACACGTCGTTCATCGAGCGGCTCTGCACGTTGTCGATGCCCGGCATGGTGCGTATGTTCTTTTCGAGCACGTCGGTCACCTCAAGTTCCACCTGATGGGCCGATGCTCCCGGATAGGTGGTGACCACAAGTGCCTGTTTCACTTTGATTTCGGGGTCTTCGAGCTTGCTCATGCCGTGGTAGGCAAACATTCCGCCCACCAGCATCACGGCAATGACGAAGTAGACAAGCCTGCGATTGTCGAGTGCCCATTTGCCAGCGTCGATCATAGCAGTCCTCCTATGTTGGTTCGACTTTTTGCGGGCAGCGGCTTCACTTTCTGCCCGTCGTGGAGCGAATGGACGCCGGCGCACACTATCAGTTCACCCTCGTTGAGTCCGCCGGTCACCACGACCGTGCCGTTCTTGCGGATCTCGCTGATTCTTATCGGCTTGATGCCCACCGTTCCCGACTCGGGCCGATAGACCCACACGGCCGGCCCGCCCGCGTGCTCAACGACGGCCGTGAGCGGGATGCGCGTCTCGGCCTGCTGCGAATCGCGGTCGATGCGGATGCTGACCGTGGCCGCCATGCCCGGCGTGGGCGCTGCTCCCGAGTTGTCGGGGCGGAGGCGCAACCGCATGGTATAGAGTTGGTTGAGGTTGGCCTTGTGATTGATGGCAATCGGTTCGAGCGCAAACTCGCGGCTGCCCAGCGCGTCTATCCTGCACGCGAACGAGGCGAACCGGCTGCGTCGCAGATATTCTGACGACGGCAGGCTGATCTCGACCTCGATGCCGTCGTTGCCCACCATCGCTATCACCGGCATGCCGGCGCCCACGGTCTCGCCCTCCTCATAGATGCGCTTCTGCACAAAGCCGTCGAACGGCGCCAGCAAGCGCGTGTCGGTCAGCGCGTTGCGATGCGCGGCCAGCTTGGCCTCTATCTGGCGCAGCCCGTAGACGGCCTTGTCGTAGTCGTTGTCGGGGATGCCCTTGCGCTCGTGCAGTTCAATCACGCGGTCGACCTCGGCCTTCACTTGGCTGTATTCGGCTTCGGTGGCCGACAGCTGGACGCGATAGTCGCGCGGGTCGAGCTCGGCCAGCAGATCGCCCTTGCGCACCTGCGAGCCCGCATTGACCGGCACGCGCAGCAGCGTCCCCGCCACGCGGAAAGCCAGGTTGGCATCGGCCGAAGCCTTGACGCGGCCCGGGAATGTGGCCACCGACTGGCCGCCGCTGAGCCTCACGGTGTCAATCTTGACAGTCGGGATTCGTTCTTGGGTCGGGGCGTCGCTTGCGCACGAGGCCAGCACTGCCGCTGCCACCACGGCCACGAAGCATAGTTTCACGATTCGTTGTGTTGTCATTTTTGTTAGGTGTTATTGTTTCTAATGTTTTGGGTTAATTCATTTTGCACATAAAAGTATTCAAAAGCCGCCGCCCGAGGGCGCAAAGTTTTGTCAAATGAGCCTTTATTTTGTTTAAGATCACTTTTTGTCATAATAAATAAATGGTCCGCCGCGTGCGCAAAGTGGTCCCGATGTCGCGCCGTCCGGGTCTGAAACGTCTGGACTGCAATGCGTTGATGGTTGGCGCTTGAATTGTGCCACAAAAAATGCGTCGGGCTATTGCACAATTCAATCGTTCTCCCTACATTTGCAACCGCAAAACGGAAGACAATCTTCCACTTGCCGAGATAGCTCAGCTGGTTAGAGCGCATGATTCATAATCATGAGGTCCCCGGTTC
>CALYZD010000058.1 GCA_945607565.1 uncultured Bacteroidales bacterium
GGCGGCAAGCTGATCGAAAAACTCATTTCGCAGACCGAAAAGTTGAAAAACAGCGATCGTCTGATGATCCGCCTGGCCGGCGTTGCCAACTCGAAACGTATGATTTTCAACACGCAAGGCTTGGATCCTCACAATATCAAAGAGCAGTTGGCCAACGGCGAACCGTCGACGCCGCAGCAGTTTGCCGAAACCATCAAGATGCTCAACCTGTCGAACAGCGTTTTTGTGGATTGCACGGCAAGTCCGAGCGTGGCCGAGCTCTATGATGTGATGCTCGAAAACAACGTCAATGTGGTGACAGCTAACAAGATAGCGAGTTCGTCGGCCTATGAGCATTATTGCAAACTGAAGCAGACGGCCAAGGATAAGGGCGTCAAATTTCATTATGAAACCAATGTCGGTGCCGCGCTGCCAATCATTTCGCCCATCAACGATCTGATAAAGAGCGGCGATCGCATAGTCCGCCTCGAAGCCGTCCTGTCGGGCACGCTGAACTTCATTGTCAATGAATTGTCGGCCGAAAAATCTCTGTCACAAGTTATTATGGAAGCCAAGACACGCGGCTACAGCGAACCAGACCCGCGCATAGATTTGAGTGGAACCGATGTGGCCCGCAAGATTCTGATTCTGGCACGCGAGGCCGGCTATGCGCTTGAGCTCGAAGATATTGACAAAACGCCGTTCGTTCCGCAGGAATATCTCGATACCGAATCGGTCGAAGAGTTCATGCAGAAAGTGTCGGAACTTGATGCCGAGTTCGAGGCCCGGCGCAAGGCTCGCGAGGCCAAAGGGCTTGCGCTCAGATATGTGGCGACGTTCGAAAACGGCAAGGCGAAAATCGGTTTCAAGGAGGTGGACGAGAGCAATCCGCTCTATCATCTCGAAGGAAGCAACAACATTGTGCTGATAAATTCGGACAACTACAAAGAGCATCCGATGCAGATAAAAGGCTATGGCGCCGGTGCCGAAGTGACTGCCACCGGCGTGTTTGCGGACATAATCAAAGTGGCTAATTTATAATCGATTACAATATTAAACCGAACGATAATGAAATTCTATAGCACAAAAGATTCGGCCTACAAGCAGAATTTGAAAACCGCAGTCCTCAACGGACTTGCGCCCAACAAAGGGCTTTATATGCCGGAAGAAATCCCGGTGCTGCCCGAATCGTTCTGGGACGAACTGCCCGGAAAGTCGATGGGGCAGATCGGGTTCGAAGTCCTGAAACACTTCTTTTGCCCCGACATTCCCGAAGACACGTTCCGCACGATGGTCGAGGACGCGTTCAACTTTCCGGTGCCGGTGGTCAAAATCAACGACAGAATCAGCGTATTGGAACTGTTCCACGGTCCGACGCTGGCCTTCAAGGATGTCGGCGCACGGTTTCTGGCTCGCGTGATGTCGTATTTTGCCGACTTTGGCGACCGCGACATCAACGTGCTTGCGGCCACGTCGGGCGACACGGGCAGTGCGGTTGCCAACGGATTTCTGGGCGTGCCGCACGTCAACGTGCACATCCTGTATCCCAAAGGTCTGGTGAGCAAATTGCAGGAACTGCAGTTCACCACGCTCGGCCAAAACATAACCGCCTACGAAGTTGACGGCGTGTTTGACGACTGCCAGCGGATGGTGAAAGAGGCCTTCACGGACGCCGAACTGAACAGGGCGAAGATTCTGACGTCGGCCAATTCGATAAATCTTGCACGCTTCCTCCCGCAGAGCGTCTATTATTTCCACGCATTGGCGCAGATTCCGCGCGAAATGTGGAGCAGCCTGGTCATCTCGGTGCCGAGCGGCAATTTCGGCGACATCACGGCGGGCCTGGTGGCATGGAAGATGGGCTTGCCCGTCAAGCGCTTCATTGCCGCCGTCAATTCGAACCACGTGTTCACCGACTATCTCGAAACGGGCGTCTATCGTCCCGAACCGTCGGTGGCAACGATAGCGAACGCCATGGACGTCGGCGACCCCAGCAATTTCGCGCGCGTCTCGAAACTATTTGACGACTCGGCCGACAAGATGCGCAAGGTCGTTTCGAGCTTTTCGTACTCCGACAGCCAGATCGGGAAAACGATTTCGGAGACTTACGCCTCGTCCGGTTACATCTGCGATCCGCACGGTGCCGTCGGCCTGGCTGCGCTCAATGACGGCCTGCACGACGACGAGTGTGGCCTGTTTCTGGAAACGGCGCATCCGGCCAAATTTGTCGACACGGTCGAGAAATTCGTCCCGGTCAAAGTCGAGATTCCGGCGCGCCTCCAAAAGTTCATGGAGGGTCGCAAGCAGTCGGTTGCCCTGGCCGCCGACTACGAAAGTCTGAAAAGCAAATTGTCATGATTTTATCATTTTAACATTTGGCTGTCTATTCGCAAAATTCTACTTTTGCGTCAAGTAAAAATGTTCAATGCACAAAATATTTAAAATAATGAAACTATCGGTTAAGATCTTATTGATGGCTGCGTTCATGCCATTCGCTGCCATGGCTCAGGAAAAAACAGCAGATGAATTTAAAAACGAAGGAAACGAATTCGTAAGAAATAAAAACTATAAAGCCGCTCTGGCTTCGTTCGAGCAGGCCATAGAGCTCTGGGGAGATTCGGTTGATCAGGCAACTGTCTACAACGCAGCCGATTGCGCTCGTCGTACCAAGCAGTTCGATACGGCCATCAAATATTACCAGAAGTCGGTCGAGCTGAACTACAAGGCCGATTTCTCGACATATTACATTGCCGACATTCTGGGCGACCAGGGCAAGGACGAGGAGATGGAAGCCGTGCTGGTCGACGGTTTTGCAAAATACAAGATCGGTAAGGCTGCCGGCGTAATCAAGAAATCGCTTGCAGGCTACTATGTGAAGAAAGGCGCTGCCATCTACAACGAGGGCAACAACATTCTGGGCACTTCGGCCACGGCCAAGCCCGAGGAATATGCGTCGATCACAGCCAAGGCAAAGGAGAAATTCACCGAAGCCAAGCCGTGGATCGAAAAGGCTCTCGAAGTTGACGCGACGAATGCCAATGCTCTGAAAGTCATGGAGGGCCTGAACGAGCAGTTGAAATAAGAGACAGGGACAATTCCTTTTTTTTGAGCAAGCCTCGGAATTTTTTTCTGAGGCTTGTTTTTTGTCTTGCCGTGCCGGGCGCAAAAGGTCAGCCGATGAGGTCCGAAAGTTCTTTCCGGTAGTGGAGGCAGCAGTCGGTCAGGCCGCATCTGTCGCAGTGCGGTTTGCGTGCGGTGCAGGTGTAGCGGCCGTGCAGGATGAGCCAATGGTGCGCAGTGGCTCTGATGTCGGCGGGGATGTTGGCCGTCAGCTGCCTTTCGGTTTCGAGGGGTGTGGTGCTGTCGGTGGTCAGGCCGAGGCGTGCGGCCACGCGGAACACGTGCGTGTCGACGGCAATGTTGGGCCGGTCGAAGACGACGGCTTCGATCACGTTGGCCGTCTTGCGTCCCACGCCGGGCAGTTGCATCAGTTTGTCCATGTCGTCGGGAACTTGTCCGTCGAAGCGTTCGCACAGCATCCGGGCCATTCCGAGCAGGTGGCGGCTCTTGCTGTTGGGGTAGCTGACGCTTCTGATGAGTTCAAAAACGTCTTTTTCGTCGGCCTCCGCCAAGGCTTGTGGCGTTGCGTATCGGGCAAAGAGCGCTGGCGTCACCATGTTGACGCGCTTGTCAGTGCATTGTGCCGATAGGATGACGGCCACGAGCAGTTGGTATGGGTTCTCGTAGTGGAGCTCGGTCTGTGCGTCGGGCATTGTCCGGCTAAAGTAGTCTATGACTTTATGATACAGCTTGTTCATCTTGGTCGGCATGGGTCAGACGAGGCGTTTGATGACGCGCAGCGAGTGGGTGTAGGCCTGCTTCTGAAGCGAGAAGATGCCCTGATGGTCGAGTTTGTCAATGCGGACGCTGCCCGACGAGTGGATGATTTCGCCGCCGCCAAGGCAGATGCCGACGTGCGTCACGCGGCCCTCGCTGTTGTCGAAGAAGGCGAGGTCGCCGGCTTTGGCCTCTTCCACAAAATTGATGGTCTCGCCAAGTTCGACCTGCTGCGAGGCGTCGCGCGGAATGGTGCGTCCGTATATCTTGTTGACTATCTGCGTGAAGCCTGAGCAGTCGAGTCCGTAGAAACTGCGTCCGCCCCACAGGTACGGTGCCTGAAAGAACGTCATGGCGATTTCTTCGATGGAGCCCGGACGCTTGACGGGCGAGTAGTTGCTGGTCAGGTAATATTCGTTGTTGCCTATCACAAAGCTGGATAGGTCGGAGCCGTTGAACCAGATGCTGCTGCCGCCGGGGATGATGAACGGTGCCGTGTGGGTGTCCCTCACTATTTTCACGAACGGGCCCGGCGCGACCCATTTGGGCGCTTCGATCCACGATTCCACTTCGGAATCGAGCAGGCTGACGTGCAGCTTGGCGTCGATCCAGCCTTCGTAGCTGTCGAAATCGGTCTTTATTCTCAGCCACTTGTCGGCTTTCCCCATCACTTCGTAGGTCTCGCCGAAAAGGATTTGGGTTGTCATTTCGGATTTTTCGGACGGCTCGTGTCGCACGGGTATGTATCCGTAGGTGCAAATAGACTTTGTCATGACTGATTCGTTGGTTTGTCACCAAAGATAAACTTTCGTTTTGTAATAATCAATTGCTTTTGATGCGGATATGTTTTTCTAACTTTGGAGCATAAAAAGCCAAAACTCTCATGAACTATCAGTGGATTCGCAGCAAATGGAATCGTTATTACAAGCCGGTCTATCGGATTCTGATGTTTATCGCCGTGTCGCTGCTGGCGGTTTTTTTGTTGCCCAATTCGGGGAAGTTCAAATACGAATATGAGCTTGGACGCCCTTGGAAATACAACGACCTGATAGCGCCGTTCGATTTCCCGATATTCAAGTCGAATGCCGAGATTGCCGCCGAGCGCGACAGCGTAGTGGCCAATTTCGTGCCGTATTTTGTGCGCGACAGCATCGCCGCCGACAGCGTTTCTGCCGCCATACGGATTTTTGTGAGCAACGGCCGTGGCGAGATTGCGCGTGCCTGCGGTCCTGAAACGGAGATTGTGACGCGCAGGCTGAATGATGTGATTCTGAGTGTGTTGATGGGCATTTATGACAAGGGCGTCATTCAGCTACCCGACAACTACGACAGCCAGAACGGTTCGGAATATGAGTTTATGCTGGTTTATGGCAATTTGGCCGAGCCCTACGCGCTGTCGGAGATGTACACCTGCAGCCGCGCCTACAACCACTTGGTGGCTGCCGTAGCCGACTCGATGGCGCCGTTCGGAGAGGCCGTGCGGCAGGCGGTGGGCCGGATGCCGTTCTACAGCCTGGTGGCCGCCAACGTCCTGCCCGACAACGCCCGGACCGAGCAGGAACGAATGGCCCGCATCAACACGCTGACGCTGACGAGCGGGAAAATGGTGGCCGGCCAGAAAATCATCGCCACCGGCGAACTGGTCGACTCGTTCACGTCGCAGGTTATCGAGTCGCTCGACAAGGTCTACGATTCGCAGCTGGGGGCCAATCGCACCATGCAAATCGTTTGTGGCCAGCTGCTTATGATACTCTGCCTGATGGCCACGCTCTTCATGTTCCTGCAGATTTTCCGCCGCGAGGTTTTCGACACGCTGCGCTGCGTCAATCTGATTCTGCTGATGATGGTTCTGGTGATAGTGGGGTCGAGCATGATGTCGGCCAGGCACTTCAACCTCAGCCAGGTGGCGCCATTTGTGATGCTGCCCATCGTCCTGCGCACGCTTCTGGATTCGCGCATCGCCATGTATGTGCACACGGTGACAATGATCATTGTCTCGTTTTTCGCCTACAACAGTTTCATGTTCATTCTGCTCCACATCCCGGCCGGAATGCTGGCCATCATGAGCCTCTCCAACCTGTCGCGGCGCGTGCAGATATTCAAGGCAGCTGTCTATGTGGTCGTCTATTATGTGCTGGTTTACATAGGGATGCGTCTGTGGCAGATGGGCGAAGTCTCGTCGGTCAGCATCACCTCGCTGGCCATGTTCGCGCTCAACGGCGTGCTGATTGCGCTCAGCTATCCGCTTATCTATATCCTCGAACGGCTGTTCGGATTCCTGTCGGACGTCACTCTGGTCGAGCTCTCGGACACCAACAATCCGCTGCTGCGCCAGCTTGCCGAGAAGGCGCCCGGCACGTTTCACCATTCGATGCAGGTAGGCACGCTGGCTCAGGCCGTGGCCTACGAGATCAAGGCCAACCCGATGCTGGTGCGCACGGGTGCCATGTATCACGACATAGGCAAGATGGTAGCGCCGCTGTATTTCACTGAAAATCAGACTAACAATATCAATCCGCACGACTCGATGGACCTTGAGGAGAGCGCGCGGCTGGTTATCAGGCACGTGGCCAATGGCGTCCAGATTGCCCGTAAGCACAATCTGCCGCAGCAGGTGATTGACTTCATCACCACGCATCAGGGCACCACGGTCACGCGCTATTTTTATGTGCTGTGGCTCAACGCGCATCAGGGCCAGACGCCCGACGACGCCACATTCCGCTATCCCGGCCCCAAGCCGTTTTCGAAAGAGACGGCCATCCTGATGATGGCGGACGCCGTGGAGGCCAGTTCGCGCAGCCTGACCGACTTTTCGGACGAGAGGATTGATGCTCTGGTCGAGAAGATTGTGGACGGGCAAATCTCTGAGCATCAGTTCGACGACGCGCCGATTACGCTGAAGGAAATCTCGATTGCCAAAAAGGTCTTCAAGCAAAAGCTCAAAAACATGTATCACGCGCGGGTCCAGTATCCGGAACTGCTGAAATAGCCGCTTCCGCGCAGCCGGAAAGCAGACAACCCGCATGGCTTCGGTGGCCGTGCGGGTTGTCTGCTTTGGTGTCGTGCTGTCCGTCAGTAGACGAATTCGCCGAATTCGCTCTTGATTATCAGCTCTTTGTGGTCGCACTCTTCGATGCGGCCGACTATCTGTGCGGGTATGCCGAACGATTCGGATATTTCAATCACTTTCCGGGCGTTTTCGGGAGCCAGATAGACTTCGAGGCGGTGCCCCATGTTGAAGACCTTGTACATCTCCTTCCAGTCGGTGCCGCTCTGCTCGTGGATGGTTCTGAACAGCGGCGGGACGCTGAAGAGGTTGTCTTTGACTACGCGGACGTTGTCGACAAAGTGCAGAATCTTGGTCTGCGCGCCGCCCGAGCAGTGTACCATGCCGTGTATCTGCGGTCGCATGGCGTCGAGCATTCTGCGCACCACGGGCGCGTAGGTGCGGGTGGGCGAGAGCACGAGCCGTCCGGCGTCGATGGGCGAGCCTTCGACGCTGTCGGTCAGGCGCAGGCCGCCGGAGTAGACCAGTTCGTCGGGCACGGCCGCGTCGTAGCTTTCGGGATATTTCTGTGCCAGATATTTGGCGAACACGTCGTGGCGGGCCGATGTCAGGCCGTTGCTGCCCATGCCGCCGTTGTATTCCTTTTCGTAGGTGGCTTTTCCGCTCGAGGCCAGCCCCACAATCACGTCGCCCGGGCGGATGTTGGCGTTGTCGATGACGTCGGCGCGCTTCATGCGGCAGGTGACTGTGCTGTCGACTATTATGGTGCGCACCAGGTCGCCAACGTCGGCCGTCTCGCCGCCGGTGGCATAGACGCCCACGCCCAGCTGGCGGAGCTCGGCCAGCAGCTCGTCGGTGCCGTTGATGATGGCGCTGATGACTTCGCCCGGCACTTTGAGCTTGTTGCGGCCAATGGTCGACGACACAAGTATGTTGTCGACGGCGCCGACGCAGAGCAGGTCGTCGATGTTCATTATCAGCGCGTCCTGCGCAATGCCTTTCCAGACCGACAGGTCGCCGGTCTCCTTCCAGTAGAGGTATGCGAGGCTCGATTTGGTTCCGGCGCCGTCGGCGTGCATGATGTTGCAATATTCGTCGTCGCCGCCCAGAATGTCGGGGATTATTTTGCAGAAAGCCTTGGGAAAGAGGCCTTTGTCTATGTTCTTGATGGCGTTGTGCACATCTTCTTTGGCGGCCGAGACGCCACGCAGGATATACCTTTCGGAATTCATCTTATTGTTTTTATTTGGTTTTCTTTTTTTCGATTGATGCGGCAAAAGTATAATAATTTATCGGGATGCCGGCGACGGCGGTCGTGCGTCTTTCCCGGCGCCGGGCAGCGGCCGTGCGCGCTCCGGTCATTCCACTTTGCGGAGCGTGATTTTTTCGGTCAGCGTCTTCGACGTCCTGATGTCGAATGTGCTGAACGTCACCTTGCTGTTGAAGCATCCGGGCGCTCCGGCCATCAGGATGTATTCGGTGTCGCGTTCGAGTGTGAGCGCGAACGAGCCGTCGGCTGCGGGGCTGATGCGCTCGTTGATGCCGCTCTTGCTCACGATGCGCACAAAGGCTCCCTTGGCCGGCTTGCCGTCGGCGAGTGTCACGGCGCCTTCGAGCGTCACTTCGACGGGCTGGAGGACGAACGAGTAGATGTCGTCGATGCCCTTGGTGCCGGCGCGCGAACTGCTGAAGAGGCCTTCGTCGGCATTGCCCTTGAAGCAGATGCCGAAGTCGTCGCCGGTGCTGTTGATGGGCTGGCCGAGGTTGATGACGCGAGGCGCGCTGCCGTCGTCGGCCCTCTCGACGCGGAAGATGTCGAGGCCGCCGTAGCCGACCTGGCCGTTGGAGCAGAAATAGAGCGTCCCGTCGGCGCGGACGAACGGGAACATCTCGTCGCCCTGCGTGTTGATGATGGCGCCCATGTTTTCGGCCGGGCTCCAGCCGCTTTCGGTCCGTGTGGTCCTGTAGATGTCCTTGCCGCCGATTCCGCCGTCGGCGTCGCTGACAAAGTAGAGCGTCCGGCCGTCGGGCGCTATGGCCGGGTGGGCCACCATCATCGTCGAGTCGCCTCCCGGCACCACTCTGACGGGGTCGCTCCAGCGGCCGCCGCTGCGTGTCGATTCGTAGACTTCGGCGGTGTTGGCCTTGGTGGGGTCGTAGGGGCAGCGTGTGAAGAACATCGTCTTGCCGTCGGCGGTGAGGCTCGGGGTGCCGTCGTCGAAGGTGGAGGAGAACGGCTCGCCAAGTTTCTCGGGCTCGGTCCATTCGCCCTTGCCGTCGATTTTGCTTGTCAGGATGGCCGAGTTGCCCTGTCCGGTCACGCGGTTGCGGCGCCGGGCCTTCTTGTCGGTGCGCATGCTGGTGAAGTAGACTATTTCGTAGTTGTCGTCGGAGGCGAAGCAGGGCGCGTAGTCGGAATATTTGGAGCTGAAGGCCTTCTCTTTGCTGATGATGTAGGTGGCGGCGTCGGCGTCGGCCTCTCTGGCGGCGAGGCGGCACGATGCCAGTCCGTTTTCGGCTATCGGGCTGCTGCCCACTATCTTGAGGTACTGCTCGTAGGCTTCGACGGCCTTGGGATAGTCGGCGGCGGCCCGATAGCAGTCGGCCATGCGCAGCAGGGCGATGTTGTCGGGATATTTGTAGCGGATGGCGCGGCCGTAGGCTCCGGCGGCTTTCTTGGGCTGGTTCTTGATGCGGTAGCATTCGCCCAGAAAGAACTGATATTCGCTTTTAAGGTATTTGTTCTTTTCGCCGGCGGCCGCGCTCTTGAGAAATTTCTCGGCCCTGTCGTATTCACCTATGTCGTAGCTCTTCCGGGCCTTGAGCCCCTTCTGTCCGCCGCATCCGCAGAGCAGCGCGCAGGCTGTGGCCGCGACGGTTATGATGGTGCAAACGTGTTTCATTGCAAATGTCTCAACGTGAAAAATCCGTGTAAAATTAGAAACTAATTCGGCAATACTAACGCCGCCGCCGTGCTTTTAGTGTGCCGCCGCCCGCCCGATGTGACAAATGGCAAAAATGAGTTAAATATTGTAGCTTGAGGTTACTTTTTTAGTTTTATTTGCACTCGGAAAATCGGTACAATAACAAACCATACAGAACGATATGACAGAATTCATTAAAAGTTTGTTCGACAACGAATTGTTTTTCTCGCTGTTCCGCACCAGCATCTGGGCCGTCATAGCCTGCGTGGTGGTGGCTCTGGTGCTTCGCCGGTCGATATTCAAAACCATGGCATACCTGTGGCTGATGACCATCATCGCCTCGTCGGCATTGTGGACGCTGGGCATGCACGGCATCATTCCGCTGTGGGCGGTGTCGTCGCTCAGCGCGCTCTTTGCCATAGCGGCCTTTGTGGCGGTGCTGCGCAGCATCCAGTATCCGCTCAGGCACGCCATCGATTATCTGACGCGGATGACCAACGGCGAAATACCTGAAGATCTGGAGGCTCACGGCAAATACGAGCTTCGCGAGATGACCGATTCAATCGTCAAGCTGTCTACGGAGCTCGGCCGCCTGCTGAACACCATCAGCACCAAGGCCGGCGACCTCAACAAGGAAAGTTCGCACGTCACCAGCAATGCGTCGCTCATCTCGCAGGAGGCCAACCTGCAGGCCACGTCGGTCGAGGAGCTGTCGGCCACCATCGAGCAGATGAGCAGCGCCATCTCGATGAATCTGGCCAACTCTCGCCGCGCCAAAGACATATCCGACAAAGCCAAGGCCGAGATGCAGCAGGTGCTCGAGCAGGCCACCGAGATGCTGCGCTCGGTCGAGAAGATAAAGGAAAAAGTGTCGCTGATCGACGAGATTGCAAGCCAGACCAACATTCTGGCGCTCAACGCATCGATAGAGGCAAGCCGCGCCGGTGAGACGGGACAGGGCTTTGCCGTGGTGGCCCAGAACGTGCGCGACCTGGCCGCCGCCACGCAGGAGGCCGCCGCCGAAATCAACCAGATAACCGACGCCACCTTCGAGTCGGCACAGAGCATGTCGACCGAGATCGGGCTGGCCATCAACGTGGTGAGCGAAACGGCCGGGCTGGTGAACGAAATATCGTCGTCGGCCGCCGAACAGCAGCTCGGCACCGACCAGATAAACATAGCCATTCAGCAGCTCAACAGCGTCTCGCAGAAGAACGCCGCATCGTCCGAAATGCTGAACACCACAGCGCAGCGGATGTTGCACAGCTCCGACGAGCTTCGCGACATGGTCAGGAAATACATCTGATTCCGTCAGGCTGGTTCGGGGAAGGAAATAAACGACGGCGTCCGGGTAGCGTTGCACAGAAGCACTGTCCGGACGCCGTTTTTTGAGACGCAAAAAAAACGGAATGCCGATAGCCGCAAATGCTTAACTTAGCATCTGCAAAAAAACAAGAAACAGAAAATGCTGCTTAGAATTCACCCAGACAATCCGGACGAGCGGAGCATAGGCAAGGTGGTCGAGTGCCTGCGCAACGGCGGCATCGTGGTCTATCCGACCGACACCGTCTACGGCCTCGGCTGCGACATCAACGATCAGCATGCCATCGAGCGCATAGCGCGCTTCAAAGGCCTGAACCTCAAGAAGGCCGACCTGTCGTTCGTCTGCTACGACCTGAGCCACATCTCCGATTTCGTGCGCCCGATGAGCAACGAGATTTTCAAGATGATGAAGAAGAACCTGCCCGGGCCGTTCACCTTCATCCTCGACGCCAACAGCAACGTGCCCAAGCTCTTCAAGAACAACAAGCGCACCGTGGGCATCCGCGTGCCCGACAACAACATAGCGCGCGAAATAGTATCGCAGCTGGGGCACCCCATCCTGTCGACCTCGGTCAAGGCGCCCGACGACGACATGCTCGAATACATGACCGACCCCGAGCTGATAGAGGAGACGCATTCGCACATAGCCGACATCGTGATAGACGGCGGCTATGGCGGACACCAGGCCTCGACGGTGGTCGACTGCACGGGCGGCGGCATCGAGATAGTGCGCGAGGGCAAGGGACGGCTCGTGTTCTGAGTGGATGTTCCGATTTTGCAAGCCGGCAGAAAGCATTACATTTGCACAAAAATTATCGCATTGAGCAGAATATTAGCAATCGACTATGGCAAAAAGCGTTGCGGCCTTGCCGTGTCCGACCCTCTGAAAATAATAGCCGGTGCGCTGGACACCGTGCCGACCGCCGCGCTTTTCGACTACATCTCGAAATACATCGCGGCCGAGGACGTCGACACACTGGTGGTGGGGCTGCCGCGGCAGACCAACGGCGAGGATTCTGAAACGATGAAATACATCAGGCCGTTCGTCGGCCGGTTCCGCAAGGCGCATCCCGGCATCCGCCTCGAAATGGTCGACGAGCGCTTCACCACCAAGCTGGCTTTCAAGGCGATGCTCGACGCCGGGCTCAAGAAGAGCGACCGCAACAACAAGAACGGCATCGTCGACAAGGTCAGCGCCACCATCATCCTGCAGACCTACATGGAGAGTCTGCGGCAGTAGCACAGAACGATTTTTAATTCAGTATAGACTATGATTTTACCAATATTCCAATATGGGCATCCGGTCCTCCGGAAAGTGGGCGTCGACATCGCAGCTGACTACGAGGGCCTGCGCGAGCTTATCGACAACATGTATGCCACCATGTACAAGGCCGACGGCATCGGGCTTGCGGCGCCGCAGGTGGGCCACGCCATCAGGCTCTTCGTGATCGACGCCACGCCCATGGGCGAGGACTATCCGGAGGTGGCCGACTTCAAGCGCACGTTCATCAACGCCCACATCCTCGACTACGGCCCCGACACCATCGAGACCAGCGAAGGCTGCCTCAGCCTGCCCGGAATAAGCGAGCCGGTGCGCCGAAGTACCAGCATCAGAATGAGATACATGGACGAGAACTTCGTGGAGCACGAAGAGACGTTCAGCGGCTATCAGGCCGTGGTGGTCCAGCACGAATATGACCACACCGACGGCAAGATGTTCATCGACCACCTCGGGCTCCTGCGCCGCAAGCTGATCCGGGGCAAGCTCAGCGCCATCAGCAAGGGGACGGTCAAGGTGCGCTACAGGGTGCAGCTGCCGTAGGGCGGGGCGCCGTTCAGCCACTGCCAGTGTGACAAAAAAAGCGTCGTTCACTGACCGAAACTTGCGGCCTAATGTTTAATTTGGCGACTTCAAAACGCATCGAATAAAAACCGAAAAGATTATAAGACAATATGAAATTTGTAGTTTCAAGCACCGACCTTCTGACCCGACTCCAAGTGATAGTGCGAGTGGCATCCAACAAGAGCTCATTGCCCATACTCGACAACTTCCTTTTCGACGTCAAAGGCAACAATCTGACAATCACGGCCTCCGACACCGAGGTGACCATGGTGACCACCATGCAGCTCGACAATGTGGACGAAGAGGGACGCCTTGCCGTGCCGAGCCACAAGCTGCTCGAATATCTGAAAAAACTGCCCGAGCAGCCCATCACGTTCTATATCAACAAGGAGACCTACGCCATCGAAATCGAATCGTCGGCAGGCAAGAACAGCCAGGCCGGCCTCGACGCGCAGGAGTATCCCGAGGTGCCGGCCATCGACGCCTCCGAAGCCAGGACGCTGAACATCAGCAACGAAGCTCTGCTGAGCGCAATCAACAAGACGTCGTTCGCCACCAACACCGACGAGCTGCGCCCCACGCTGCGCGGCATCCTCTTCGACATCACGCCCGACAACACCACCTTCGTGGCCACCGACTCGCACAAGCTGGTGCGCTACATCCGCAACGACGTCAAGGCCGACTTCACCTCGTCGTTCATCCTCAACAAGAAGCCGGCCGTCATCCTCAAAAGCATCCTGCCCAAGAACGACGAGCTGGTCAGAATCGACTTCGACTCCAAGAACGCAGTGTTCACCAACGAGTTCTACACCGTCTACTGCCGTCTGGTCGAAGGCACGTTCCCGTCCTACACCAGCGTCATCCCGACCGATAATCCTTATAAGCTGGTGGTCAACCGCGCCGATCTGCTCAACACCGTCAGCCGCGTCTCGCTCTTTGCCGACGGCAGCGCGCTGGTCAAGATGGAGATGACCGAGAACAACATAGCCGTGTCGTCGCAGGACCTCGACTTCTCGTGCTCGGCCGTCGAGAACATCGGCTGCCAGTATATGGGCGAGCCGATTTCCATCGGTTTCAAGTCGCCGTTCCTGGTCGACATCCTGAGCAACATGACGGCCACCGAGGTCATCATCGAGCTGTCGGACCCGTCGCGCGCGGGGCTGATTGTTCCGTTCGAGAAGAACGACAACGAAGACGAACTGATGCTGCTGATGCCGATGAAGATCTGACGTCAGCGCACAAAATAAAAACACGACAGTTGCAAAAGCCGCTCCCGACAGCGGCTTTTGCCGTTGAATGGAATCAGTGTCAATTCATTGCCAGATAGAATGATAGTCGATTTTCGCCTCAAGGTGTTCATCTGCGTAGCGCGACACCTCAATTTTACGCGGGCCGCCCAGGAGCTGCTCATCTCGCAGCCGGCCGTCACCAACTACATCTCCGAGCTCGAACGGCAGACGGGGCTGATGCTTTTCTCGCGTCGCGGGCGCGGCATACAGCTCACGGCCGAGGGCAGCCGTATGCTCGAGCACGCCGAGCGCATCTTTGCCGACTATCGTGCCATGGACGAGGACCTCGCGGCTCTGGCAGGGCAGCGGCGCGGCCAGCTGACCATCGGCGCCAGCACGTCGATAGCCCAGTATCTGCTGCCGCCCATTCTGGCGCGCTTCAACCGCCGCTACCCCGACGTCGACGTGCAGCTGCTGAGCGAGAACACCGAGAACATCGAGCAGATGCTGCTGTCGGAGAGGGTGGATCTGGGGATGATCGAGGGCAGTTCGAGCCGCGCCGGCTTTGTCTACGACGATTTCCGCACCGACGCCATTGTGCTGGTTGCCGACGGCCGCCGCGCGGTGGCTCCGCAGACGCCGCAGACGCTTGTGCAGCAGCCGCTTGTGATGCGCGAGAACGGCTCGGGCACGTTCGAGGTGGTGATGGGCGCGCTGCGGCAGAGCGGCCTCCGCCCCGCCGACCTCAGGGTGGTGATGCGCATCGGCAGCACCGAGGGCATCAAGCGCTACGTCCAGAACTCGGACGCCATGGCTTTCGTGTCGCGCCTGACAATCGAAAACGAGCTGAAGCTGGGGCTGCTGCAGGTGGTGCCCACCGAGGGCATCGACATTGGCCGCACGCTGCACTACGTCAGGCTTCAGGGCAAGTCGTCGAAGCTGATTGACTGCTTCGTGCAGTTTGCCAATGCTGGCCGATAACTTTAAGTTATCCTTGCTAATAATTATCTATTTGTTTTGATTATGAATGTTGCGTAAGTTTGCAAGCGTAACGAACGGGACAATCAAACCAAAAACAAAAGATATTATGGCAACCACAATCATCAAAAATCCGAATCCTACGCTGGTCAAGTGCGTCTTCGTGGCACTGGCCGTTCTGTGCGCCACTCCGCTGGTCAACACGCCTGTGGCTCTGTGTCTTGGCATAGCCATGGCTTTTCTGCTGGGCAATCCGTTTGCCTCATGGAGCAGCAAGGCCACCGGCTGGCTGCTGAAGGCGGCCGTGGTGGGCCTGGGTTTCGGCATGAACATGCACTCGGCGCTCCAGGCCGGCCGCGAGGGCTTCCTGCTGACCGTCTTCAGCATAGCCGTGGTGCTGATTCTGGGTTTCGTGCTGGGGCGGATGCTGGGGATGGAGCGCCGCACGTCGCACCTTGTGGCTTCGGGCACAGCCATTTGCGGCGGCAGCGCCATAGCGGCTGTGGCTCCGGTGGTCAAGGCTCGGCCCGACGAGATTTCGGTGGCGCTCGGCACGGTCTTTCTGCTCAACTCGGTGGCGCTGCTGGTGTTTCCGCCCATAGGCGCCTGGCTCGACATGTCGCAGACCGACTTCGGCACGTGGTGCGCCATAGCCATTCACGACACCAGTTCGGTGGTGGGCGCGTCGGAAATCTACGGCGAGGAGGCTCTGCAGACGGCCACCACCGTCAAGCTGGCGCGCGCACTGTGGATTATCCCGGTTTCGCTGCTGTCGATGTGGCTCTTCAAGGGCGACGGCCGCAAGGTCAGCATTCCTTACTTCATCGGGCTGTTTGTGCTGGCGATGCTGGCCAACACCTTCCTGCCCGACATCACTTCGGTCTTCAACTCGCAGGTGGTCGCCCTGTCGAAAGTCGGCCTGACAATCACGCTGTTCCTCATCGGCACAAGCCTTTCGCCCGACCGTCTGCGCACCGTCGGATTCCGGCCTCTGGTGCTCGGCGTGATGCTGTGGGTGGTGGTTTCGGTAGGGTCGCTCGTGGCCATTCTCTGGTAGCCCGAAAGATATAGTGTCTGTTGTTGTGCCCGCCGCAATTCTGCAAGTCCGTGCAGAGTTGCGGCGGGTCTGCGTCCGTAACCGCCGTTTAACGCCGGTGTAATGCCGCTGTAATGTGTCGCCGATAGTTTTGGGCAGTCAAAAACAAAACTTAATCAGAAGACGATACATTATGAAAATGAGAGCTTTACTATCGCTATTGGCTTTGTGGATGACGGTGTGCGTCCCGACGCGCGCCGCCGAAGAGAATGCAGCCGCCGCGGCTCCGGCCGTGGTTCGCGGTCGTGTGGTGGACGCCAATAACCAGGTGCTTCCGGGGGCAACGATCTACATTGCCGACAGTCGCACGGGAACCATCAGCGACGTCAACGGTTTCTACACGCTGTCCGACCTCAAGCCGGGCACCTACGACCTGACCGTCTCCTACGTTGGCTACAGCACGCGCCGGCTGACGGTCACGGTGGAGCAGGGCGTGTCGCAGGAGGTCGACATAGTGCTGTCGGAGGGCGTCGAGCTGCAGGACGTGGTGGTGGGCAGCGCCTTTCGCGGGCAGCGCGCGGCCATCAATTCGCAGAAGAATCATCTCGGGATTGTCAACATGGTCTCGGCCGACCAGGTCGGCAAGTTCCCCGACTCCAACATCGGCGGCGCCCTCAAGCGCATCAACGGCATCAACGTGCAGTATGACCAGGGCGAGGCCCGATTCGGACAGGTGCGCGGCACGAGCCCCGAACTGAGCTCCGTGACCATCAACGGCAACCGCATCCCGTCGGCCGTGGGCGATGTGCGCAACGTCCAGCTCGACCTGATTCCGGCCGACATGATACAGACCATCGAGGTCAACAAGGTGGTGACGGCCGACATGGACGGCGACGCCATCGGCGGCTCGATCAACCTCGTGACCAAGAATTCGCCCTACAAGCGGACGCTCAGCGCCACCGCCGGC
>CALYZD010000059.1 GCA_945607565.1 uncultured Bacteroidales bacterium
AAAGCCATTAATTTTGCACCGCCATAATCGAGCACCGAACCGACAATGACATTCATCAAATGCCGCGAACACTGCGGAGCCTGCTGCATTGCGCCAAGCATCACCGGCCCCATACCCGGAATGGGGAGCAAGCCCGGCGGCGTCCGCTGCATCCACCTGACGCCCGACCTGCGCTGCGACTTGTTCGGCTCGCCACTGCGGCCTTCGGTGTGCAGCGGCTTCAGGGCCGAGACGTGCGTGTGCGGTTCGTCGCAGGCCGAGGCGCTCAAGATTCTGTCGGAGCTCGAAGGGCTCGACACCGTGGCCCGGCCCTGACCGTCATGGCGCATCAATCAGAAAAAATCGAAACTACACATCATCAAGAATAAACCGACTCTTATGCACAAACTTGGATTCTGGCTCTATCAACCCTACAAATACCTGATTCTCTACCCGTTGTTCCTTGTCGACACCATTGTGTTCGCGACGTTGGCCGTCGTGCTGTCGACCGTCGTGTCGGCACGCGTGGGCAGCCTGATGGGCGTGGCGTGGTCGCGCGTGGTGCAATTCCTGACGCCCATGTTCGTCAGCGTCAGCGGGCGCGAGCACATGGTCAAAGGCCAGTCCTATGTGGTGGTGGCCAATCATCAGAGCGCGTTCGACATCATCGTGCTCTATGGCAATCTGGGCATCGACTTCAAGTGGATAATGAAAAAGGAGCTGCGCAACGCCCCGTTTCTCGGCTGGTCGTGTGCGAGGCTCGACCACATCTTCATCGACCGCTCGTCGCCACGGGCGGCCTACCGTTCTATACAGCGCGCCAAGGAGATTCTGACCAACGGCACATCGGTGGTCATCTTCCCCGAAGGCACCCGCAGCAAAGACGGGCGTCTTGGCGTCTTCAAGCACGGGGCGTTCAAGATGGCGTTTGAGATGGGGCTGCCCATCCTGCCCATCACCATCGACGGCACGCACCGCATCATGGGCCAGAGCGAGCGCACGCTGATGCCCGGCCGTGTCCGCCTGACCATCCATCCGGCCATCGACACGGCCATGTTCCACGACAATCGCGAAGCGCTGACCGAAGCCTCGCGCCAAGCCGTGGCATCGGGTCTCAGCACTCGGTAACCGACTGTAATGCAGACCAATGCGCCCTGCACATCACTCGTCGCAGGGACCGACAAAAGCCTCGCGGCCGGGATAGTTGAAGCGGGCGGCGGCAATCTGCGGCGGAAAGGCCGAGTAGACCACATTGGCGCGGCTGCACACCACCCCGTCGGCATTCGCAATCTCGACCTCGACCGTCACGTCGCGGCCCTCGGTGCCCACAATGCGTCCGCGCAAGACCACCTTGCCAAGCGACAAATGCAGCGGCCGCAGATATTCGACCTCGAGCTTTTTGGTGACGCCGCACGTGCCCGCCACGGCATAGAGCGCCCACGACGCCACCTCGTCGGCCATGGTGGCCTGGATGCCGCCGTGGAGCACATTGGCATAGCCCTCGTAGCCGGGACGCGGCTCCCACTCCGACACCACCACGTCGCCGTCGAGCGCAAACGTCATGTGCAGGCCTATCGGGTTCTGGGGCGAGCAGCCAAAGCAACGGTAAGTGTCGCGGTTCTGAAGTGCATAGGCATTGATTATCTGTTTCATGGATGCTGATGTTTTTAAACGTTCACTGCCTGCAAAGGAAACCATAAAAAGCCGGAATGGCAATCGAATAATGCGCGACGGGCGGGCAACAATAGCCGGCGCGTTCAATGTTTATCGGGCAAAAAGACTAAATTTGCGCCCCGAAATCAACGTCAAATCACATCACATTAAAAAAACATCATGGGCTTCATCGAAGAGATCAAACGCCGACGCACATTCGCAATCATCAGCCACCCCGACGCAGGCAAAACCACACTGACCGAGAAACTTCTGCTCTTCGGCGGTGCCATCCACGTGGCGGGCGCGGTCAAGTCGAACAAGATAAAGAAGACTGCCACATCCGACTTCATGGAAATCGAAAAGCAACGCGGCATTTCGGTCGCCACATCGGTGATGGGATTCGAATATAACGGCTGCAAGGTCAACATCCTCGACACGCCCGGCCACCAGGACTTTGCCGAAGACACCTTCCGCACGCTCACCGCCGTCGACAGCGTCATCATCGTCATCGACGCGGCCAAAGGCGTCGAAATGCAGACGCGCAAACTGATGGAAGTATGCCGGATGCGCAGCACGCCCGTCATGGTCTTTGTCAACAAGCTCGACCGCCCCAGCCACGACCCGTTCGACCTGCTCGACGAAATCGAAAAGGAACTCAGCATCAAGGTGCGGCCGCTCAGCTGGCCCATTGGCAACGGCGACCTGTTCAAGGGCGTCTACAACATCTACGAGCACAACCTCTACCTCTTCCAGCCCAGCCGCCAGACGGTGCAAGAGGGCGTGGCCATTGCCGACATTGCCGACCCGTCGCTCGACGAGCAGATAGGCAAGTCGCAGGCCGCCACCCTGCGCGACGAGCTCGACCTGATCAACGGCGTCTACCCCGAGTTCGACAAGGAGCAATACCTGAAGGGCGAACTGGCGCCCGTCTTTTTCGGCAGCGCGCTCAACAATTTCGGCGTCCGCGAACTGCTGCACTGCTTCCTGCAGATAGCGCCGTCGCCGCAGCCGTCGCAGACCGAAACGCGCACCGTCTGCCCCGAAGAGGAAAAATTCAGCGGCTTCGTCTTCAAGATTCACGCCAACATGGATCCCAACCACCGCAACCGCATAGCGTTCGTCAAGGTGTGCTCGGGCAAGTTCGAGCGCAACAAAACCTACCACCACGTGCAGCTCAACAAAGACATGAAGTTTTCGAGCCCTACCGCCTTCATGGCCGACAAGAAGTCGATTATCGACGAGGCCTACCCGGGCGACATAGTGGGCATCCCCGACTCGGGCAACTTCAAGATAAGCGATTCGCTGAGCGAGGGCGAACAGCTTGTGTTCAAGGGCATTCCGAGCTTTTCGCCCGAACTGTTCCGATACATCGAGAACGACGACCCGATGAAGTCGAAGCAGCTTGCCAAAGGCATCGACCAGCTGATGGACGAAGGCGTGGCGCAGCTGTTTGTCAACCAGTTCAACGGCCGCAAAATCATCGGCACGGTGGGCGCGCTCCAGTTCGAGGTCATCCAGTACCGCCTGCTTCACGAGTACAACGCCGCCTGCCGCTACGAGCCCATCGCCCTCTACAAGGCCTGCTGGATCGAAAGCGACGACGCCGCCCAGCTCGACGACTTCAAGAAGCGCAAGCAGCAGTACATGGCCAAAGACAAGTGGGGCCGCGACGTGTTTCTGGCCGAGTCGGGATATATGCTGCAGATGGCGCAGGAGGGATTCAAGAACATCCGCTTCCACTTCACGAGCGAGTTCTGACCGGCCGTCGGGCCACACAAAAAAAATCGGGCACGCATCTTTCTGCAACATAGCCGACAAGCCGCGCAACTGGCGCGATGATGCTCTACAACATTTGCAACTTTGGGCTGTTTGCGCTATATTTGGATTGTTGAGAAACGAAAAACAACCGCATCAATTTTTATTTGATTGTTAAACTCAACACAAAAACAAAACTGAGGGACGCTTGGAGTTACGAAGGCGGGCTTCACTTCGCAAGAAGCAATCTTTTTCAAGATTCGGAAGATTACTGAATAACTTGGCACTCAAATCCTGTAATAGGGAGTTTAAATAATCCGGTTGGTGCGGTTTCTTATACGTGGGGGCGCGACGAATCAGCAGTCGCGCCCCCACTTTGCTTTGGCGGCGGCGACGTTAGGTATTTTTAACACCCACGGCGGCCGCGCGCAGCGCGTTTGCACTAATTTTGCGCCGACAAATCAAAACCAAACGCAAAATGATCAACGGAGTCAAAGGCGTGATGCTGATATTGACATTCCTCGCACTCGGCGAAGTGGTCAGCCACTTCATCTACAATTTCATACCCGGCAACGTCATCGGCATGGTGCTGCTGTTCATGGCCCTGCAGTTCAAGGTGGTCAACCCGCACAGCGTCGAATACATTTCGCTGTTCCTTGTGCGCAACATGGCGCTGTTCTTCGTACCGGCCGGCGTGGGACTGATGGTGTCCTACAGGCTGCTGGGCGAGCACTGGCTTTCGATAACGCTGGCCACCGTTCTGAGCACGTTTCTGGTCATTGCCACCGTCGGTCACATCCAGCAAAAATTCGGCAAGAAATGAGAGAGATAATCTGTTCGGAGCCGTTCATTCTGGCTCTTGTGCTGTGCAGCTACTACGTCGGGCTGCGCATCGAACGGGCCACGAGGCTGTCGTTTGCCAACCCGCTGCTCATCGCGCTCATCATCATCATCCCGACGCTCTGCCTGCTCGACATCGACTACCCCACCTTTGAGCGCGGCAGCCACTTCATCAACTTCCTGCTGGGGCCGTCGGTGGTGGCGCTGGGCTTCACGCTCCACCGGCAAATAGACCTGATCAAAGGCAACGTCATGGCCATTCTGTGCGCCATCTTTGCGGGCAGCGTGGTGGGCATCGTCAGCGTCATCATCATCTGCCGGCTGCTGGGTGCGCCGCAGGAAGTCATCACGTCGCTCCAGCCCAAATCGGTCACCACGCCCATTGCGCTCGGCATTTCGGCCAACACGGGCGGCATCGTCTCGCTCACGGCCATCACCGTGGTCATCTGCGGCATACTGGGCAGCGTGGCGGGGCCGGCAATGCTCAAGGTTCTGCGCATCAGAAACAAGATTGCCAAGGGGCTGGCACTCGGCGCGGCGGCCCACGGCATCGGCACGTCGCGAGCCATGCAGATGGGCCCTGTCGAGGGAGCCTTCGGCGGCATGGCCATTGGGCTGATGGGCGTCATCACGGCCATACTGGTGCCGATCATCATGAAAATAATCGAATCGCTGGGCATCTGAGACTCAGAAGACGCCGGCCGCCAACAATTCCGGCTGCCTCGCCCGGGCACAAAAAATACGGACATTCTTCGTGGTTTCCACACCAAAGAATGTCCGTTTCAATATCTGTGCTTGCGGCCTGTGCCTACTGCCCGCCGACTTCGACAAGCGATATCGGGCAGGTCAGAATCGACTGATAGTCTTCACCGGCCTCGTACATGTCTTCGTCGTCCTCGTCATAGTACCAATTCACGTTCATGTGCCAGCCCTTGCGATACATCATTTCGATGCGTTTCAGGATGTCGAGAAGGCATTTCGAACTGCTTGTGTTGAAATATTCCAGCTGAATGTTGACGCGCGTGTCCTTTATCGGCTCGTTGCTGTAGTTGTCGAACCAATCGATCAGCGGCTTATAAAATTCTATCGAGTTTTCGGGAATCGAACGACCCCTTATCTCTATCAAACCTTTTTCAGGATCCATCAGTATCGATGGAGTTTTCGAACTCTCTTCAATCAGTATTGTTTCCATAGTTCAATTTAGCTTCAGTTTTAACGACTTAGTTAACATACATACACATCAAACGAGAAAAATTTCTGATCGCTGACGCCCGGCATGTCATACATTTTGTAGAGAATCTGATTGCCCGTCTTGCGGACAATGTCGATCATGCCAAGGCCGCCGCCGCCCTTTTCGGAAAATCCCTTGTTGTAGAGCGTGTCGCGATAGAGCAATTTCACCTCCGCTTCGGTCAAAGAGTTGATTTTGTCAATTTTTTCCTCCACCGTCCTGACGTTTTTGCTGTCAATCAGATTGCCGGTCGAAATACGATAAAATGACCCGTCACGGCACAGAAAAATGGCGCAAAAAAGGTCGTCGCCGAATTGTTTTCTGGCGACGTCGGTCGATTCGACGTGGTGGAAAAGATTCTGGATGCATTCCACGAACACGTGAAAGACTTTTTTCTTTACGCTCTCTATTTCAATCTCTTTGTTGATTTTCTCCTCAACCACGGCAAGAATGTCGTCGATAGACTGAGAACGCACTGCACCACAGTGTGTTACCAGCACTTCGCCTACCATTTTTTTCTTTTTCCAATCGTTGTAATCGAAAATCATCGCTTTAGGATAAAGTCAGTGCAAATATTAAAAAAATTATATATAAAGTGTAAAATTCTCGCGTTTTTTTTTAGGCCCTTTGTACAATTTTTGAATCGGCCGGGATGTCCTCGGTTATCCACACGTTGCCGCCAATCACCGAGTTGGCACCGATGGTGATGCGGCCGAGAATGGTGGCCTGGGCATAGATGACGACGTTGTCTTCGATAATCGGGTGACGCGGGATGCCCTTGATGGGGTTTCCGTTCTCGTCGGAGGGGAAACTTTTGGCTCCGAGGGTCACGCCCTGATATATTTTGACATTGTTTCCGATGATGGACGTGGCGCCGATAACGACTCCGGTGCCGTGGTCGATGGCGAAGTTCTCGCCGATTTCGGCGCGCGGGTGAATGTCGATACCGGTCTCGGAATGAGCCATTTCGGTGATGACGCGCGGAATGAGCGGCACGTTCATCTTGTAGAGCAGATGGGCGATGCGATAATTGCCGATGGCTCTGATGGCCGGATAGGCAAAAATGACTTCGCCGGTGTTGGGGGCGGCCGGGTCGCCGTTGTAGATGGCCTCGGCGTCGCCCTTAAGGAGCCGCCGTAGCTCGGGCAGCGCGGCCACGAAGTCGACGGTGGTGCGCATGGCCTGCTCCTTTTCGGCCGCAATCTCGTCGAGCGAGCCGGGCGCGTGGGTGAAACACAGGCCTGCAAATATCTCTTTGTTAAGCAGTTCGACCAGGCGCTCAACATTGACGCCGATGTAGAACTGAATGCTTTCGGCTCTGACGGGCGTGTTGCCGAAATATCCCGGGAAGATTATCTCGCGGCACAGATTGACGATTTCGCGCAGGCGGTCGATCGACGGCATCGGGATGTCGCGCATTCGGGTGTGGCACACGCAGTTGTACGACTGCTCGTGAGTCAGTTCATCGATGGCTTTGCTGATTTTCTGCGTGTAGGCTTGCTGCATGTTAGTGTCTTTCATTTTACTTTTCCTTTGAGCAGGGCGTTGTATTGCGACTTGTCGGTGATTATTTCGAGCGCCTTGCGGTAACTGTCGATTTCGGGATTGATGATTTCGTAGAAGCTCGACGTGCCGAAAATGCGCTGGGCAAGCAGGGCTTTGAGCTGCACCGGTAACAGGCTCTCGGCCCTGAGCTGGCCGACGGTGCACTCCACCTTGTCGACGGCGGCCTCGGATGCGAGCTGCTCCAAGACGCTGTCGGTCACGGCATAGCCGTTTTTGAACGATTCGATGTCGGGATACTGCTTCCACTGCGCCTCGCCGTTTTCGTAGAGCGTCACGGCAAAGCGGTGGATGGTGCCCGAGCGGAGCAGCTTCTGGTGCAGGCCGCTCGTTTTGGTCGTGTCAATCGGCACAAAGACGTCCGGGATGATGCCACCGCCGCCATAGACCTTGCGACCATGGACTAACGTCTTGAACATCAGCGAGTCGATATGCTTGATGCTGTCCTGATTGAGCAGCTCGCCGTTGGTGTAGCGGCGATAGATTTCTTCCTGATATTTGGCAGCCGAGCCGCGCGTGTAGGGCTTCTGGATGCACCGGCCCGACGGCGTGTAATATTTTGCCGTGGTCAGGCGGATTTCGGAGCCGTCGGGGAGGCTGAACGGTCGCTGGACCAGGCCTTTGCCAAACGTGCGGACGCCTACTATCACGCCACGGTCCCAGTCCTGGATGGCGCCCGAAAGAATCTCGCTCGACGACGCCGTCGACTCGTCGACCAGCACCACGAGCGGCTCGTTGCAGAAAATGCCGCTGCCGGTCGACTTGAACTCCATGGCCTGATTGGCCTTGCCCTTGGTGAAGACAATCATCCGATCCTTGACCATCAGCTCATTGGCAATGTCGAACGCCGCCTTGAGGTAGCCGCCGCCGTTGCCTCGGAGGTCGATTATGAGCGACTTCATGCCATCGCGCTTGAGCTTTTGGAGAGCTTCGCGGAACTCGTCGTAAGTCTTTGCGCCAAATCGGTTTATTTTGATGAAGCCGACTTCGGGCGTGGCCATGTAGGCGGCGTCGACGCTGAGGATGGGAATCTTGTCGCGGGTGACGGTGAAGCTGAGCGTCTCGCGGCCCTTGCGCAGCACGTCGAGGCAGACCTTGGAGCCTTTGCTGCCGCGCAGTAGCGACTTGACCATGGCGTTGTCGATGCCGATGCCGGCCACGTTTTTGCCGTCGATGCGGACGATGCGGTCGTTGGAGCGCAGGCCCACCTTCTCGGACGGGCCGCCCGAAATGGTGTTGACCACATGAAGCGTGTCTTTCTGAATGCTGAACTCGATGCCGATGCCTTCGAAACTGCCTTCGAGCGGTTCGTTGAGCGACTTGAGTTCCTTGGCCGTCACGTAGCTCGAGTGCGGATCGAGCTTTTCGAGCATCCCGACAATGGCGTCTTCGGCCATGCGGCTCTGGTTGATTGTGTCGACGTAGAATGTGCTAATCAAGTACCAGGCATACTGCAACTTATAGAAGTCGACCTTGCCATTGTCGGAACTTTGCGAATGGACCTTGGCGGGCGTCAGCGCGCAAAAGGCGGCCGCAATCAATGATATATATCTGTTCATAAGCTGTTTGTTTTCGGGTTAATATATGTCTTCAGATACTGTCCGGTGTACGATTCGGGGCAGTCGGCCACCGTTTCGGGCGTGCCGGCAACCACAATGCCGCCGCCCTTTTCGCCACCTTCGGGACCGAGGTCGATCACCCAGTCGGCGTTCTTGATGATGTCCATGTTGTGCTCGATGATGATGAGCGAATGCCCGCGTTCGACAAGCGCGTTGAATGCCGAAAGGAGCTTGCTGATGTCGTGGAAATGAAGGCCGGTGGTGGGCTCGTCGAAGATGAAAAGGATGGGCTGCGCGGCTTCGGTGGCAAGGAACGACGCCAGCTTGACGCGCTGACTCTCGCCGCCGCTGAGCGTGCTCGACGACTGCCCGAGCTTGATGTAACCCAAGCCCACGTCCTGCAACGGCTTGAGCCTCTGCACGATGCGCTTTTCGACTGCGCCGTCGGCCTGCGAAAAGAACTCAACGGCCTGATTGACTGTCATTTCAAGAATATCGTAGACGTTGGCGCCACGGTAACGGACTTCGAGCACCTCGTCTTTGAAGCGGCGGCCGTGGCAGCAGTCGCATTCGAGCACTATGTCGGCCATGAACTGCATTTCGATTTTCATCACGCCCTCGCCCTGGCACTGCTCGCACCGCCCGCCCTCGGCATTGAACGAAAAGGTGGTCTTGGTGTAGCCGTTCTGCTTGGCCAACTGCTGGCTGCACAGCAGAGTGCGGATGTCGTCGTAGGCCTTCATGTAGGTGGCCGGATTGGAGCGCGTGCTCTTGCCAATCGGGTTCTGATCCACAAATTCGACATCCGAAATACTTGAGAATGAGCCACCAAGCGACGCGGACGAACCTGTAGCGTCGGTGCTGCCGAGCCCCAGATGCTTGCTCAGGGCCGGATAGAGCACCCGCGTCACCAGCGTCGACTTGCCCGAACCGCTGACGCCAGTGACCACCGTCATGACGTTGAGTGGGAATCGGACATCAACATTTTTAAGATTATTCTCGCAGACGCCTTTGAGCTCCACAAAGTTGTTCCAACGGCGGCGCGACTTGGGCACGGGTATGCTCAGCTGGCCGGTCAGATATTTGGTGGTCAGGCTGTTGGCCAACGTCAGCGCCTTGAAGTCGCCATGGAAAACGACCTCGCCGCCGTGGCGTCCGGCTTCGGGGCCGATGTCGATGATTTCGTCGGCAGCGCGGATGATGTCCTCGTCGTGCTCGACCACCACCACCGTGTTGCCGATGGCCTTGAGCTTGCGCAGGACGTCGATGAGCAGGCGCGTGTCGCGCGAGTGGAGGCCGATGCTGGGCTCGTCGAGGATGTAGAGCGACCCGACAAGGCTGCTGCCGAGCGATGTGGCGATGTTGATGCGCTGACTCTCGCCGCCGCTGAGCGTGGACGACAACCTGTTGAGCGTCAGGTATCCGAGCCCCACGTCGCGCAGAAAATGGATGCGCGTGCGGATTTCGGTAAAGAGGCGGCCGGCCACCTTGGTTTCGTAGTCGTCGAGGCGGGCGCTGTCGATCCAGCGGCATAGGTTGTCGATGCTCATGCTCACAAGGTCGGTGATGCTGCATCCGCACACCTTGACGTAGCCGGCTTCGGGGCGCAGGCGCGTGCCGTGGCAGACCGGACATGTGGTCTTGCCGCGATAGCGCGCCAGCATGACGCGATACTGAATCTTGTATTGCTGCTCTTCGACGTAGCGGAAAAACGCGTCGATGCCTTCGAAATATCGGTTACCGTGCCAGAGCACATCGCGCTGCTGCTGAGTAAGTTCGCAATATGGCGTGGTGACCGGGAAGTCGAATTTGTGGGCCACGCGAATCAGGTGCTGCTTCCACTCGCTCATCTTTTCGCCGCGCCAGCAGGCCACGCAATCGTCGTAAACCGAGAGCGTCTTGTTGGGGATGACCAGGTCCTCGTCGATGCCGATGATGCGGCCGAAGCCTTCGCAGCGCGGGCAGGCGCCAAGCGGGCTGTTGAACGTGAAGAGCTGTTCGCTCGGCTCTTCGAACGCCATGCCGTCGGCCTCGAACCGGTTCGAAAAGTCGTGGTCGGTCGACGAGCCGTCGGCCGCAAAGACGCGAAGGGTGCAAGTGCCTGAGCCTTCGAAGAATGCCGTCTGCACCGAGTCGGCCAGGCGGTTGAGCGTGGCGGTGTCGGAGGTGGCCGAAAGGCGGTCGATGACAAGGCTGACCGTCTTGGCGTCGATGGTGGCGATGGTGTCGGCATCGAGGCGTACAAAACTGTCGCCCAAGGCTATGCGGCTGAATCCCTGCTTGAGCAGCATGGCCAGATGGTCGGCCATGGTGCGGTCGGGCGGCACGCTGACGGCGGCAAGCAGCGCCACCTTGGTGCCTTCGGGCAGTTGCGCGAAAAAGCTGACCACGTCGCCCACCGTGTGCCGCTTGACTTCGGTTCCCGATATGGGCGAAAACGTCCGGCCCACGCGCGAAAAGAGCAGTTTCAGATAGTCGTAGACCTCGGTCGACGTGCCGACGGTCGAGCGCGGATTGCGCGTGTTGACCTTCTGCTCAATGGCGATGGCCGGCGGGATGCCCTTGATGTAGTCGACCTCGGGCTTGTTGTTGCGCCCAAGAAACTGGCGCGCATACGAGTTGAGGCTCTCCACATAGCGCCGCTGCCCTTCGGCATAGAGAGTGTCGAACGCCAACGACGACTTGCCCGACCCGCTGACGCCGGTGATGACAATGAACTTGTTGCGAGGTATTTTTATGTCGATGCCCTTCAGATTGTTGACGCGGGCGTTCTTGATTTCGATAAACTTATTGGTTTCTGACATTTCTCAACTCGATATGATGTGGACCGTGCCCGGCAGCGGCCGGACTCGGAAGTGCAAAGATAGTGCAATCCGCACGGAAAACGGGCAAAAGTCGCATCGAATTGTGCCTTGCCCGAGCGCCCCGAAGCACGCCGGCAAGGCACACCGGCTATCGCAGTTCGACCGGCAGCCGCTGCAGATTGTTGGCCGACGACGAGGTGCCGTATTCTATCACATAACGTCCTGACTTTACGGCCATTGAGCCCGATTCGGCATCGTAGAATTCGAAGTCGGAACGATGCAGGGCGATGCTGACCGTTGACGTGCCGCCGGCCTCGGCGCTGACGTGCGCGAACTTGCGGAGCGTCCGGATGGCGCCGGCCGCGTCGTCGGGACGCGAAATGTAGATCTGGACCAGCTCGGTGCCGGGGCGGCGGCCGGTGTTGGTGACCGGAATGCTGACGACAAGCGAGTCGGCGCCGGCCAATATCGGCTGCGAAAGAGTGGCCCGGCCGATGCTGAAAGTGGTGTAGCCGAGGCCGAAACCGAACTCATAGAGCGGGCGTTCGCGCAGATGGCGATAGGTGCGTCCGCGCATCGAATAGTCCTGAAAATCGGGAAGTTGCGTGGTGTCGCAATAGAACGTCAGAGGCAGACGGCCCACAGGGTCGAAGCGGCCGGTCAGCACGTCGGCCACGGCCGTCCCGCCCGCCTGACCGGGGTACCAGGCCTGCACGATGGCGCTGCACCGTTCCGACTCGGGCACCAGCCCCACCGCGCTGCCCGAACAGTTGACCAGAATCACCTTTTTGCCGGCATCGGCCAGGGCTCTGATGGCCTCGCGCTGGACGGCCGGCAGCTGGATGTCGGTGCGGTCGCCCCCGCGAAATCCTTCGTAGCTGACCTTCATCTCCTCGCCCTCGAGCATCGGCGACAGTCCGCCCGCAAAAATCACGACGTCGCAATCGGCCATGGCGGCCAAAGCCTGCGCGGTGTCGACGCTGCTGACGCGGCAGATGTCGAAATCGAGCTGGGCGGTGGTGCCGTTGTGCTCGGAATAGTCGATGACGATGTCGTAGCTGCGGCCGGCCTCGACGCTGAGCCTGATCTCAGCATTGCGGCTGCCGTGGTTGCTGCGCATCGGCTTGCGGGCGTGCCCGTCGACGGTGACCTGCAGGCGGCCGCAATAGTAGAATCGGAGCACCACCTCGCCGCTCTCGCGCGGCACGAATGTGGACCGATAGCGCGCCGAAAAATGCGTCAGCTCGACGTTGGGGGCGAACACGGTGGCGCCCAGCGTGCAGAAGTGGAAGGGCGACGCGCAGACGGTCTCAGCCACCGGCCGGCCCTGCATGTCGACGTTGTTCCAATAGACGGCCTCGAAACCGGGGCGGCCGCCCCAACTGCACTGGTCGAAGACGCTGAGGCGCACCGTGGGCTCCACGTGGCCGCACATGGGGACGTGGCGCACATTGTCGGCGCCCAGGGCCTGGCGGAGGCCGTCGAGGATAGTGACGGTGTGCGGCGGCAAGCCGTTGTAGTTGGCCCACTGCATGATGGAGTCGTTGGCGTTGGGGCCGGTCAGGGCCACGCGGGTGTCCGGCGCAAGCGGCAGGATGGAGTCGACATTGCGGAGCAGAACGATGGAGCGACGGGCCGCGTCGAGCGCCAGACTGTCGTGCGCGGCCGAGCCCACCACCGAATACGGAATCCGGTTCCACTCCACCAGCGAGTCGGCGTCCATCTCGCCCAGCGCAAACCGGGCTTCGAGCAGGCGGCGCACCGACTGGTCGATGGTGTGCTCAGCAATCAGACCGGCACGCACGGCCTCGACCAGATGCCGATAGTTGCTGCCGCACTCTAGGTCGGTGCCCGAGGCGACGGCGGCCGCCGAGGCATGGGCGGCGTCGGGGTGAGTGTGGTGGGCGCCGGCGGCGTGGAAGTCGCTGATGGCGCCGCAGTCCGACACGACGATGTGCCGATAGCCCCAGTCGTTGCGCAGGATGCTGTGCAGCAGGCGGTCGCTGCCGCAGCAGGGGCTGCCCTCGAAACGGTTGTAGGCGCACATCACCTCCTTGACGTCGGCCTGCTGCACCAGAGCCTTGAAGGCCGGCAGATAGGTCTCGTGCAGGTCGCGCGGGTCGATGCCGGCGGCGTCGAACGAGTGGCGGTTCCACTCGGGCCCCGAATGGACGGCAAAATGCTTGGCGCAGGCGTGTAGCTTGTCGTAGCGCGAGCCGGCAGGGCCCTGCAGACCGCGCACCACGGCCAGGCCCATCCGGGTGGTCAGGTAGGGGTCCTCACCGTAGGTCTCCATGCCCCGACCCCAGCGCGGATCGCGGAAAATGTTGATGTTGGGCGTCCACATGGTCAGGCCTTTGTAGCGGTCGTGCTCGCCGGCGGCCGCGAAGCGTGCATACTTGGCGCGCGCCTCGTCGGACACGGCGTCGAACACGCGGCGGACCAGCTGCGGGTCGAACGTGGCGGCCATGCCGATGGTCTGCGGAAAGACGGTGGCCAAGCCGGCGCGAGCGGCTCCGTGCAGAGCCTCGTTCCACCAGTTGTAGGGGCGGATGCCGAGGCGGTCGATGGCCGGCGAGGCGTCCTGCATCAGCGACACTTTCTCTTCAAGTGTCAGTCGGCCAAGCAGATCAGCGGCGCGCTCCGAGGCCGGCAGCTCCGGGTTGCGATAGGGCTCAGTGCCCGCAGGCTGGCCTGCGGCGCGAATCGCACAGGCCAGAAGCATCAGGGCAAGCAGTTTCTTAGTCGTTTGCAATCTGTTCATTTTTAAATGATTAATAATATCAGCACACACCGCTGCACGCGCAAGGCAGGGCATCCTGAAAGTTTTTGCGTAGGTTTGCATCAGCATAAGAAACATCCGATACGCATGAAGATAACATTCGTTGCCCACAGCGGCTTCTTGATTGAGACGCCCAAATGTAGTCTTATTTTCGACTACTACGAAGACCCCGCCGGAGTTCTGGCACCGATGCTCGACCGGACGCGGCAGCCCGTGATTGCGCTGAGCTCGCACTCGCACCCCGACCACTTCAACCCCGAGTGTATCATGTGGAAACACATTTGTAACAACATCATCTACGTGATTTCGAACGACATCTACCGCAAATACCGTCGCCGCATCGACATGAGCGACTTTGTGAGCCTGAAGCGCTACGAGCGGCGCGACCTGGGCGTGGCCACCGTCGACACGTTCGGCTCCACCGACATCGGGCTGTCGTATATGCTGACGGTGGACGGCTGCCGCATCTTCCACGCCGGCGACCTGAACAACTGGCACTGGACCGACGAGTCGACGCCGGGCGAGGTGCGCGACGCCGAGAACCGCTTCACGGCCGAACTCGACCGCCTGACGCCGCTGGTCCGTGGCGCCGACGTGGCGATGTTCCCCGTCGACCCGCGCGTGGGAACCGACTACGACCGAGGCGCGCGGCAATTCATCGAACGCATTGAGCCAAAGACGTTTGTACCGATGCACTGCTGGCATCAGTTCGACAAGACGCTGTCGGTGGCGCCGGTGGTGGCCGCCCACGGAGGACGGCTTGCCGCGCCCATGCACGACGGGCAGACAATCGTGGACATACCTTAATTTATATAGTCACCCAAAAAACATCGGACAATGGAAATGAAAAAGCACTTCGACCACTTCAACTTCAACGTGGCAAACCTCGGACGCAGCATCGACTTCTACGCACAAGCGCTTGACCTGAAGGAGGTCGGCCGCATCGCCGACCCCGACGGACGCTTCGTGATAGTCTACCTTGGCGACGGCACCACCGACTTCCGCCTCGAACTGACGGAGCTGGCCGACCATCGGCACAACTACGACCTCGGCGAGGGCGAATTTCACCTCTGCCTGCGCGTAGGCGACTACGAAAAAGTGAAGGAGCATCACAGGCAAATGGGCTGCATCTGCTTCGAAAACAAGGAGATGGGGCTCTACTTCATCGAGGACCCGGACGGATACTGGATCGAGATTCTGCCGGAGCGCAAATAATCGGGCACCGGCCCCGAAACCGAGGCCGGCAAGCCGCAGCCGACTCAATGGCGTGTGGCTTGACGGCCTTGGCGTTGTATGGTTTATTGATTGTGACTTAGCTACTTGCGTCGGCCGGCGCCAAGCCTTGCAGCGGCGCAGTGGCGTGCCTACATGTCGTCGATTATGCCGTCGGCAAGGCCAAGCATCGGCACCGCAATGCGCTTTGCGCCAAGCACTTCGGCAATCATCAGGAAGATTTCGGCGGCCGGTACGATGATGATTGACGCCTCGGTGCTGCCGCTTATTATTTCGATCCGCACACCCGTGCGCCGCTTTATCAGCCGCGCCACCTCGCGCCCGTTGGCTGCCTCGCGCATGGCAGACGTGGCGCAGGCCCGATAGCTGGCGACGCCGTAGAGCCGCATCAGCTGGCGGAAGGCCTTGATCATGCGGCACATCTTTTTGACGCGCGCCGGGCTGATGCTGCCGGCCACGAACACGTCGTCGCCGAGGCGCAGCGGATAGCGCAGAAACAGCAGTTTGGCCGATGCGGGGCGCGTGCGGCCGTCGGCTTCGATGCGGCGGATGAGCAGGCGTGCCGCATTGCTGCCGATGTCGATGGATGCCAGTGTCAGGGTCTCCATATCAGTGCTTGTCAGAGGGTTGTGCCGATTCGGCATAGTGGCGGTAGAGTTCGGTTTGCGAGCGGAAAACCTCGTCGGGATTGCCGGTGTAAATCTCGTTGCGGCCCAATCCGTCCACCACGCGCGCCTGGCAGTTGTCGCGCAGGCCGTACTCGACAGTCATCTTCAGTTCGGCGCGGATGGCCGGGTCGTAGACGGGCGTCATCACTTCGATGCGATTGTCGAGGTTGCGGGGCATCCAATCGGCCGAACCCATGAAAAATTTTTCGTCGCCGCCGTTGGCAAATATCAGGATGCGAGCGTGTTCCAGATAGCGATCGATGATGCCGCGCACGCCGTCGGCACACATCATCGAGCAGTTGCCGCGCACCATCATCCCGACCCTGACGCCGGCCTCGCGTGCGGCATTGAGCCGTCGGATGATGTCGACATCGGTCACGTGATTGGTCTTGACCATGATGTAGGCCTCGACGCCACGGCGCGCATTACGCACCTCATTATCGATCAGTTCGGCCAGCCGCTCGCGCATATTGACGGGCGAGACCATCAGTTCCTTGAACTTGGGCTGCAAATACGGCGTGCGGATGAAGTCGAAGACGTTGGCCACGTCCTTGGTGATGGCGCGCGCCGACGTGAAGAGCATGCAGTCGGTGTAGAGCCGCGCGTTGCCCTCGTGGAAATTGCCGGTACCGATGCACGCCAGGCGGCAGGTGGCGGTCTCGACAAGGGTGATTTTGGAGTGGACCTTGAGGCCGTCGACCCCGAAAATGACCTCGATGCCGGCGTCCTGCATCCGCTCGCTCCACTTGATGTTGCTCGACTCGTCGAATCGGGCGAAAAGTTCGATGACCACCGTCACCTTCTTGCCGTTCTTGGCGGCCGTGATCAGTGCCTACACCACGCGCGAGTCGCGGGCAAGCCGATAGAGCGTGGTCTTGACCGAGCGCACCGAGGGGCTTATGGCGGCCTCGCGCAGGAAACGGATGTAACCGTCGAACGACTGGTAGGGCACGTGCAGGAAGAGGTCGCGG
>CALYZD010000060.1 GCA_945607565.1 uncultured Bacteroidales bacterium
CGCACGGCATCGGAATGCTATGGCCAAGAGCATGGGCCGTCCGTTTCATGTGTCCGCGTCGTTTGCGTCGCCATGCTGACAAAAAAAACAGGCCGCACCTCAATGGCGCGGCCCGTTGCCTATGAATATTTTCAGGAGTTTAGAAGAACTTTATTCTGTAGTCTTCAACCTCGGCATTGTTGCGTGCGTTGCGCATTATCTGCGATTCGATGCCGTAGTTCATTTGCTGATATGCCGTCTTGGCAGCGCTGACCTGAGCCTCTTCCGACTTCTCGTCGACTACTTGGATGGCGTAGACACCGTTGTTGCCCTTGACGGTCTCGACGCTGCCCTTGGCTGCCACGTTGGCTTTGCCCACCAATGCCGGCTCAAGGCCTGCGCCAGGCACGTTGTAGGCGCTGAAGGCGATGTTCTGCGCCGTGTCGACCGTCTGCTTGTATTCGGCTGCGATGGCTGCGAGGTCCTTGCCGTTGATGGCGGCCAGCAGTTCGTCGGCTTTCTTCTCGTTGCGGAGCTCGAATGCGATTGCCGTGCTGACTTCAGAAACGGGGACGTATCCCTTGTCCTGAATCTTTGTGAGGACGGCCACCACAAAGTTGTCGCCGATGGTGAATAGCGGCGATGTGCGGCCGACCTTGGCGTCGTAGACCCAGTGAACGAGCTCGCGTGCCTGCTTGAGCGCGCCGACGTTGTAGTCGGATGCTTTGATGTTGCGTCCGAAGCGTTTCATGATGTCGAACGTGTCGACGGCAGCCTCGAAAGCCTCGGCCGACGTACATTTGGCTGCAAAGACGCTGGCTTCGTTGAAGCGGTCCTGATATGTCTTTGAGCTGTAGTCGATGGTGCGGTCGATGGTGGCGAGGCTGTATTTGGTTGTCGGGACGCCCTTGTCCTGCACGTTGATGATGTGCGTGCCGAACTGCGACTGAATCTTGACGATTGCGCCCTTGGCGTTGTTGAAGCAGGCTTCGTTGAATTCCGGCACCATCATGCCGTCCACAAACCAGCCGAGGTCGCCGCCGTTGATGGCCGAGCCCTGGTCTTCGCTGTAGCGGCGTGCCAGCGCTGCAAAGTCGTCGCCGCCCGATGTCAGGCGGGCAAAGAGGCTGTCGGCCAGCTTCTCGTTGTTGCGAACCAGAATGTGGCGTGCCTTGACCGAGTCGGGGCGCTGTGCGATGGCCACGAGGCGTGTCAGCTTATACTGCTCGCCTTCGAGATAGGGTCCGAAGACGTCGTTGATTTCGGCTCCCGACACAAAGTCCTGCAGGTTGGCCGCCAGCTGGTCTTTGCGCACGAAGCGTTCGCCCACAGGGTTTTCGGCGTTCTTCTGGACGTATTCGAAAGCGTTGGTTTCGGGGTTGCCGAAGGCTTCCTTCTGCTTGGCGATGTATTCCTGCGTGGCGATGCGGTCAGCCTCGGTGGGTTTCACTTCGAAGCAGACGTATTCGATGTCGCGCGTGGCTTCGCTTTTGTACAGTTCCTTGTTGCTGTTGTAGCGCTTGGATATTTCGGAGTCCGAAACCTTCACGAGCGAGTCGGCGATCGTGGTGTAGGGCACGCCCACAAAGGCGAAGTCGACTTCTTTGGCGTTGGCCTTGGCCTCGAACTGTGCGTAGTTGTCGGTGCAGTAGATTGACTTCTTGACGAGGGCGCTGTACTTTGTGAACAGGCGTTCGGAGATGAGCTGCTTTTCCATGAACGACCAGTAGAAGTTGGCCTGAGGGTCGTTGGCCTTGTTCTTGAGGAAGTTGATGACGGCGTTCTTGTCGAATATCTGCGTCTGCGGGTTGGTGAACATCTGGCGCACGGTGGGGTTGATGTTGTTGCCGGCGGTGATGTCGAACACCTCTTCGGGCGTGACGGTGATGCCAGCGGCTTCGTAGAGCTTGCCCATCGCGATGGTCTGGACAAGTTCGTTCCACACGTTCTCGCGCAGGCGTGCGGTCTGCTCTTCGTTCATTTCGCCAGAGTTGAGCTTTTGGAAATCTTCGTATTCGTCGAGCAGTTTCTGATATTTATCCAATGATATACTTTCACCTTCTATTTTTGCCACGGCCTGATTGCGTCCGCCAAAGACGTTCTCGCCCGATGTGAGCAGGTCTGTAAGAATGAAAGCCAAGAGGGCCAAGCCAATGGCGATTGACACCAATATGCCGGCTTTGCTTCTGATTGCTTGTAATGTTGCCATTTTACTTTATAGTATGTTGAATTAAATGTTATTCTCGCCAAATTCGGGGGCGAATATACTGATGTTATTTATTACCGGCAAATCGCACTTTTACATTTTTTCAGAAATGTGAAGTCGCCTGTCGTGCCTGCGTCGGCCGTCAGTAGGCCCGCTGGTTGCGCCCTTCGATGAAGTTGATGAACGACGTGTTGACCACACGGTTGCCGCCCGGCGTGGGGTAGTTGCCCGTGAAGTACCAGTCGCCGCTGTCGTTGGGGCAGGCCTTGTGCAGGTTCTCGATTGTCTGGTAGACTATCTCGACCTCGGCCACCATGTTGTCGGGCGTCAGCATCTGGGCTATCTTGGCCGAGATCTGCTCTTCGGTGAACGGCTTGTAGATATCTTTGACACAGTTGATTATCTCCTCCTTGGGTAGGAACTGCTGCTCTTTGCACCGCTTGTAGACGTCGTCGATGATGTCGGCGCGGCCGCTCTCGCGCAGCAGCTCGATGGCTGCGGCAAACGCGCAGAAGTCGCCCAGCTTGGCCATGTCTATTCCGTAGCAGTCGGGGTATCTGATTTGCGGTGCCGACGACACGATGATGATTTTCTTCGGGTGCAGACGGTCGATGATGCGCAGGATGCTCTTTTTGAGTGTGGTGCCGCGCACGATGGAGTCGTCGATGACGATGAGCGTGTCCTGCAGGTTGCGGACTATGCCGTAGGTGACGTCGTAGACGTGGCCCACCATGTCGTCGCGGCCGGTGTCGGCGGCAATGAACGTGCGCATCTTGACGTCTTTGATCGCTATCTTTTCGAATCGTGGCTTGGCCATCATTATCTCGCGCAGGCGTTCGGGCGTCATCGTGGCCGACTCGGCTATTATCTTGTCGCACTGCCGTTTCTCAATCTCGTCCTGCACGCCTTCCATCAGGCCGAAGAATGCGGTCTCGGCCGTGTTGGGGATGTAGGAGAAGACGGTGTTCTCGATGTCGTAGTTGACCTTGTCGAGCAGGATGGGCGCCAGCAGCTGGCCCAGTTTCTTGCGTTCCTTGTAGATGTCGCGGTCGCTGCCGCGCGAGAAGTAGATGCGCTCGAACGAGCACGAGTGGCGCTCTTCGGGCACTCTGACGATGTCGTCGCTGATGGAGCCGTCTTTGCGGATGATGATGGCGTGGCCGGGCAGCAGTTCCTGCACCTGGCAGGCGCGCACGTTGATGGCCGTCTGGATGACGGGGCGCTCCGAGGCCACCACGGCTATTTCGTCGTCGTAGTAGTAGTATGCCGGGCGGATGCCCCACGGGTCGCGCATCACAAAGGCGTCGCCGTGGCCTATCATGCCGGCTATCACGTAGCCGCCGTCCCACTTGCGGCTGGAGCGTTCGAGTATTTTCTTGACGTTGAGCGACTGCTCGATGTTGTGCGAAATGTCGCGGTTGCAGAGGCCTTCGTTCTTGTATTGTCTGAAGAGCTGCTGCACCTCCTCGTCGAGGAAGTGGCCGACGTTCTCGAGAATCGTGACGGTGTCGGAATAGTCTTTGGGGTGCTGGCCGAGCTCTTCGAGGGCGTTGAATATCTCGTCGACGTTGGTCAGGTTGAAGTTGCCGGCAAGCACAAGGTTGCGCGATCGCCAGTTGTTTTCGCGCATTACCGGGTGGACGTATTCGATGTTGTTGTTGCCGAACGTGCCGTAGCGCAGGTGGCCCAGATAGAGTTCGCCGGCAAACGGCAGGTTGGCCTTGGCCCACACGGGGTCGTTCACAAGGTCGCCGTTGGCGTTCCGGGCGTCGGCCAGCGGCTTGTGTATCTGGTCAATCACGTCCTGGATGGGGTTGGCGCCGTTGGAGCGTTCGCGGGCTATGTATTTGCGTCCCGACGGCTGGTCGATCTTGAGGTTGACGGCTCCGGCTCCGTCCTGTCCGCGGTTGTGCTGCTTTTCCATCAGCAGATAGAGCTTGTTGAGGCCATATTGCCACGTGCCGTATTTTTCCTGGTAGTACGAGAGTGGTTTCAACAGTCGGATCAGTACGATGCCGCATTCGTGCTTGATTTGGTCGCTCATGATTCTGTAGTAGTTGTTCTTCTAAGTGGTTTTAAAAAAATGCGGAAGACCGATGCCGCAATCGGATTCTTTGCGTTGCGGCATCGGTCTTCCGGTGGTTCTCTATCTGAAAGATGATTTTCGTATTGTGTTGTCTTTCACCGTGTAGCAGCCTGGGAATGAGGCGCGGATGCGGCGGAGCAATGGCAGTGCCTCGCATCTATGCCGGTAGTCGCCCACGCGCACGCGCCAGAATGGTGCCGTGTAGACGGTGTAGACTTTTTCGTCGGGAAACGCTCCCAGGAATTTGGCTTTGGCGGCCAGAGCTTCGCGTTTGGCGGCCGTGCCCGACCCGGAATAGAGCTGGATGCGGTATCCGTCGAGCGCCTTGGCTTCGTAGGCGTTGCGGATGTAGAGGTTGAGCAGCGAGTCGACCGAAGCGTCTTCGCTGACGGCGGCGCTGCCGTTGGTCCCGCCCTGCCCCACAATCTTGTCGGATACGATGCCGCCCGAAATCACGCCCTGCGATGCGGCTTCGATCCATGCAGTCAGAAGTGCCAGTAACAATAGTCCGTGTCTGGTAGCCATTTTCAGATTTGTGTCGGTTTGCTGTTAGACCGATGCAAATATAATCATTCTTTGATTGGGATTGCAAGCACCGGGCATTTTGACTTGTTGACCACCGAAATCAGGAATGGCCTGAAGCGGTCGGCAAGGAAGTAGCCGGTGTTCTTGACGTCGAGGGCAATGATGTCGGCCTTGGACTCGGCTATGGTTTGCGCCAGCTGCTCGTCGAGCTTCTTGCCGCGCAGCAGGATGCTGTCGGCCACGGTCAGGCCCATTGTGTTGGCAAAGTAGCGTTCCACCTGGTTCATGGTGCGGGTGACGCGCTCGAAGATGCTGCTCCAGCCCGTGTGCTGCAGGCCGATGATGGTCAGCTTGGAGTCGAATAGGCGCGCCACGGCCGCCACGGTCGGCAGCTTCTGGCGGCTGCTCTTGTTGATGTCGACGGTGATGGCCATGTTGCGGAAGCGGTTGTCGAAGTGCATGTCGGGGCGGATGATGAGCACCGGGCAGGGGGAGAGGCAGATCATGCGGTAGGCGTTGCTGCCGATCCAGCGTTCGGTGATGCCCGACACGCCGTGCGAGCCCATGACCACCAGCGTCGTGTCGTCGTAGCGCGCCTGGTTGACGAGCTCTTCGGTCACCTGGCCGTTGCGTATCTTGTAGTCGAATTTGCCGTCCTTCACAAAATATTCCTGACGATTTTCGAGCAGCAGGCGGTCGAGAGTGCGTGCGGGCGACGACTCGGAGAGGCGCTCCTGCTCGAAGCCGCGTGCATAGTCCTGTTTGTTGATGACGTAGACCAGTCTCAGGTCGGCCGACAGTCTGTTGGCCATGGCAAGGCCTGTTTTCAGAGCAAAGATCGATGTCTCTGAAAAGTCGATAGGAATCATTATTCGTTTCATTGCCTCAGTGTTTTATGATGGTTAATCAGTTTCGGAACGGTTGCCTCACGGGCCGCGCGCGGCCGGATGCGAGGTCTAAAATTACGCCTTTTTTTGACATTGCGAACGATTGCGGTCCTATGTTGTGCAATCATTTTTGCTTTTGCCGTCTTTGCCGATGATACGTTGGCCATGGTCATAAGGTTGCCGGCGGGCGGCGGTGGCGGCCGTTTGACGGTTTATGCACCAAAATGTTTTTGTTTTGGGAGCTGACAATGCTACTTTTGTGAGCCGAAAACGGATACCATATAATATATAGCAATCGAAAACGACAATGAGCGACAATCAGCATAGCAAGCTGCTATTCATCGAGACCTACGGATGCCAGATGAACGCCGCCGACAGCGAGGTGGTGGCCGCCGTGCTCGACATGCAGGGCTACACCGTGACCGACGACATCCGCGCCGCCGACGCGATATTTATCAACACGTGCTCCATCCGCGACAACGCCGAGCAGCGCGTGCTTGGCCGCCTGGGCGAAATCAAGTCGCTGCGGCGCGAGAAGAAGCATCTGATCATAGCCGTCATAGGCTGCATGGCCGAGCGCACCCGCGACGCCTTGTTCGCCGAGGGCGTCGACATCGTGGCCGGACCCGACTCGTATCTGGACCTGCCCAATCTGGTAGGCATTGCCGAGACAGGGCGTCAGGCCATCAACGTCAACCTGTCGGCCACCGAGACCTATGCCGACATCATCCCGCAGCGATACGGGCACAACCGCACGTCTGCATTCGTGTCGATAATGCGCGGGTGCAACAACTTCTGCTCCTACTGCATCGTGCCCTACACCCGCGGACGCGAGCGCAGCCGTGCCCCGCGCAGCATCATGGCCGAGATGGCCGACCTGCAGGCGCGCGGCTTTGCCGAGGTGACGCTGCTGGGCCAGAACGTCAACTCGTATGCCTTCGACGAGCAGGGACGCACCATCCGCTTTGCCGACCTGCTGGGCATGGTGGCCGAGGCCTATCCGCAGATGCGCATCCGCTTCATGACGTCGCACCCCAAAGACATGACCGACGAGACCATCGAGACCATAGCCCGCCACCCCAACATCTGCCGGTTCATACACCTGCCGGTTCAGTCGGGCAGCAACCGCATTCTGGAACTGATGAACCGCAAGTATACCCGCGAGTGGTATCTGGACCGCGTGGCGGCCATCCGCCGCATCATCCCCGACTGCGGCATCGGCACCGACGTCTTCTGCGGATTCCACTCCGAGACCGAAGACGACCACCGCCAGACGCTCGACATCATGCGACAGGCCGCGTTCGACATGGCGTTCATGTTCAAATATTCGGAACGGCCGGGCACCTACGCCGCCCGCAATCTGCCCGACAACGTGGACGAGGCCACCAAGAACCGCCGCCTGCAGGAAATCATCGAACTGCAGAACAGCCTGTCGGCCGAGAGCAACCGACGCGACGTCGGCAAGACGTTCGAGGTGCTGGTCGAGGGCTTTTCGAAACGCTCGCGCGAGGATCTGATGGGGCGCACGTCGCAGAACAAGGCCGTGGTTTTCGCCAAAGGCAACCACAAGCGGGGAGATCTCGTAAACGTCCGCATAACCGGCGCCACCCAGGCCACGCTGATAGGCGAGGCCGTCGACTGACGCGGGCTGCGGGGGTTAAAAAGGGAGCCTTTTTTGGTTGCCGACGCGATTGGCATTACATTTGCATGCCGCCACGGGGCGCCGGACGCGCCCGACATTAAAAATCGACTTTAGTTATACGAGGAAAAATAAATGACACAAATATCAGATTTCGATTCGATCAGACCATTCAACGACAGCGAGGTCAGCGAGGTGATAGACAAGCTCTGCAGCGAGCAGTACTTCCTGAGGATACTGACCTATCTGTTCCCGGCGCGCCCGGTCAGCGAGACGGTGGCCAGCATGAAGCAGATCAGGACCATCGACGATTTCCAGACCAAGTTCATCCTGCCTTTTCTGGACGAGCTCATCAGCACCACCACCGAGGGGCTGACGGCTTCGGGCCTCGAGAACGTCGACTCGCAGCACAGCTATCTTTTCATGTCGAATCACCGCGACATCATTCTCGACTCGGCGCTGATCAACGTCAAGCTGCACGAGCGCGGCGTCGAGACGACCGAGATAGCCATTGGCGACAATCTGCTCATCTACGACTGGATAACCGACCTTGTGAAGCTCAACAAGTCGTTCGTGGTGCGGCGCAACCTGCCCGTCAGGCAGCAGCTCGAGGCCTCCGAGACGCTCTCGACCTTCATCCGCGACTCGATTGTCAACCGTCATCAGAACATCTGGATAGCACAGCGCGAAGGCCGCTCCAAGAACGGCGACGACCAGACGCAGGGTAGCGTCATCAAGATGCTGAACCTGAGCGGGTCGAGCCACAACGTGATTGACAATATCCGCGAGCTCAACATAGTGCCAGTGAGCATCAGCTACGAATATGACCCGTGCGACTATCTGAAGGCACATCAGGCGCTGCTCAAGCGCGACAACCCCGGCTATCAGAAGTCGCAGTCGGAGGACCTGACCCACATGTCGACCGGCCTGCGCGGGCGCAAGGGGCGCGTCCACCTCTCGTTCGGCACGCCGCTCAGCCTCGACGACAGCCTCGGCCAGCTTGGCAAGAACGCCCAGATAACCATGGTGGCCGACGCCATCGACGAGCAGATACACTCGCACTACAAGCTGTGGCCCTGCAACTACATAGCCTACGACGCCGTCAGCGGCTCGACGCGCTTTGCCGACCGCTACACTCCGGCCGACCGCGACGAGTTCATGGCCTACGTCCACGAGCACATCTCGCGCATCGACTCGCTGACTGACGCCGACTTTGTGCTGCGCAACATCCTTGAGATGTATGCCAATCCCGTGGCCAACAAGATGAAGACCGTCTGAAGCAAGGTACATGGCATCGCCGCAGCGCGATGCCGAGCGGCTCCGGCTGCACCGCTCCGATTGTTCGGGGCAGTGCAGCCGGAGCTGTTTTTCTGTCTTTTGACGGATGGGCGGATGCGCGCGTCACCTCATGCGGCGCACCCTGCCGTGCGTCAACTTTTAAGTGCGGGCTGATGCAGCAATATTGTGGTGCGCGTTGTATTTTTGCCCGTCGAACGAAAACCAAAAGTCACAGAGGAGTGAAAGAATCGCAGTCAATGTTGGCGCTCTACGGTGCCGACGAACGCATAGCCGCCATAGGCCGCTTTGCAGAGCAAGGCAAGGGGCGGATATTCACAGTCAAGAACCTGTCGTCGTCGGCCAAGGCGGTGGCCATGGCAGCCACGCCGGCCCCGGGGCGCCTGCGCGTGGTGGTGGTTGCCGACGCCGACGAGGCACCCTACGTCTATCACGACCTGACGCGGCTCCTTGACGAGCAGGAGGTCTTCTTCCTGCCGTCGTCGTTCCGGCATCTGACGGCGCCCGGCGAGGCCGACCCGCAGTCGGTGCAGCTGCGCACCGAGGCCCTGAGCCGCATGCTCGACGCGGCCGCGCCCGCCGTCACCGTGGTTACCTATCCCGAAGCGCTGACCGAAAAGATAATAGCCGCCCCGACCCTTGCGCGCAACACGTTCCAGGTGGCGGTGGGCGACAGGCTGAGCATCGCCTTCATGACCGACGTGCTGAACGAATACGGTTTCGAGCGCGTCGACTTCGTGTTCGAGGCGGGCCAGTATTCGGTGCGCGGCAGCATAGTCGACGTCTTTTCGTTCGCCTCCGACAATCCTTTCCGCATCGACTTTTTCGGCGATGAGGTCGATTCCATCCGGACCTTCGAGCTCGAGTCGCAGCTGTCGGTCGAGCAGCTGCGGCAGGCGACCGTCGTGCCCAACATCAATCGCTCCGACACGCACACCGACCTGCACCCGTTCTTCGACGTCCTGCCCGACGACTGCCAGCTGTGGGTCGAGAACTGCGGGCAGATGCAGACGCAGGCCGACGCCTTCTTTGCCCGCGTGCGCGTGGCCGCCGCAGCCGACGAGTCCGCCGTCTGCGTGGCCGACTATGTGAGCGGCGCCGAGCTGGCATCGGGCCTCGGCCGCTTTGCCGTGGTGCAGTTCGGCCTCAGCGTCACCCCCGACGACAAGTCGCTGATGCTCGACTTCGGCACCACGCCGCAGCCCGTCTTCCACAAGAATTTCGACCTGCTCGAAGACGACATCTACTACCGCCTGCAGGAGGGCTACGTGGTCAACATCCTGTCCGACAACCGCCGGCAGCTCGAACGCCTGCGCTCCATCATGGCCGACCGCGGCCGGCGCCTGCAATACGGCGAGCTGAACATGGCGCTGCACGGCGGATTTGTGGACACGGTGCAGAAGTTGTGTTTCTATACCGACCATCAGATTTTCGAGAGATACCATAAATATTCGCTGCGCAACGAAAAGATGCGCTCGGCTCAGCAGTCGCTGACGCTCAAGGACCTGACGCGCCTCAACCCCGGCGACTATGTGGTCCACATCGACCACGGCATCGGGCGCTTCGCCGGCCTTGTGCACACCGAAGAGAACGGCCGCGCGCACGAGTCGGTCCGCCTTATCTTCCGCGACAACGATTCGCTCCTCGTCAGCATCCACTCGCTCCACCGCATCAGCAAATATCGGGGCAAGGACGGCGTGGAGCCCGCCATCAGCAAGCTGGGGGCGTCGGCCTGGAGCAAGCTCAAGGAGAAGACCAAGAACAAGGTCAAGGACATTGCCCGCGACCTGATTGCGCTATATGCCAAGCGCAAGGCCGAGCCCGGCTTCGCCTTTTCGCCCGACTCGTTCATGCAGCACGAGCTCGAGGCGTCGTTCCTCTACGAAGACACGCCCGACCAGTACAAGGCCACCCAGGCCATCAAGGCCGACATGGAGAAGGACTCGCCCATGGACCGCCTTGTGTGCGGTGACGTGGGCTTCGGCAAGACCGAGCTGGCGGTGCGCGCGGCGTTCAAGGCCGTGTGCGACAACAAGCAGGTGGCCGTCCTGGTGCCCACCACGGTGCTGGCCTTCCAGCATTTCAACACCTTCCGCGAACGCCTGAAGGACTTCCCCTGCCGCGTGGAATATCTGAGCCGGATGCGCAAGACGTCGGAGCAGCGCGAGGTCATCCGCGGCATCGAGTCGGGCGAGGTCAACGTGGTGATAGGCACTCACCGCCTGATAGGCAAGGACGTCAGGTTCCACGACCTGGGGCTGCTCATCATCGACGAGGAGCAGCACTTCGGCGTGGGCGTCAAGGAAAAGCTGCGCGCGCTCAAGGTCAATGTCGACACTCTGACGCTGTCGGCCACGCCTATCCCGCGCACGCTCCAGTTCTCGCTGATGGGCGCCCGCGACCTGAGCATCCTCTCCACGCCTCCCACCAACAGGCAGCCCATCGTCACCGAGGTCCACGTCTTCGACGAGGAGGTCATCCGGCGGGCCGTGGGCAGCGAGGTGGAGCGCGGCGGACAGGTCTTCATCATCAACAACCGCATCCCGCATCTCTACGAGCTCGAAAAGACCGTCAACCGCATCCTGCCCAAGGTGCGCACCGTGGTCGGCCACGGGCAGATGGAGGGCGCCGCGCTCGAAAAGATAATGCTCGACTTCATTGCCGGCGACTACGACGTCCTGCTGGCCACCACCATCATCGAGAGCGGCCTCGACATTCCGAACGCCAACACCATCATCGTCAACAACGCGCACCAGTTCGGCCTCAGCGAGCTCCACCAGCTGCGCGGACGCGTGGGGCGCAGCAACCGCAAGGCCTTCTGCTACCTGCTGGCGCCGCCGCCGGGCACGCTGACGCAGGAGGCCCGCCGCCGGCTGAAGATTATCGAAGAATATTCGGACCTCGGCAGCGGCTTCAGCATCGCCATGCAGGACATGGACATCCGCGGCGCGGGCGACGTGCTGGGCGCCGAGCAGAGCGGCTTCATCAGCGACGTGGGCTACGAGACCTATCAGAAGATTCTCTCCGAAGCCCTAGTGGAGCTCAAGCAGAACGAGTATAACGAGCTCTTTGCCGACGACCGCGAGCAGGCGCAGACCATGCAGGACGTCCGCTTCGTGTCCGACACGCAGATCGACACCGACGAAGAGCTGCTCTTCCCCGAAACCTACGTCAGCAACGTGGCCGAGCGCATGCAGCTCTACCGCAGCCTCGACGACATCACCGACGAGCAGGGCATCGAGCAGTTCCGCAGCAACCTGACCGACCGCTTCGGCCCGCTGCCGCCGCAGAGCGAGGCTCTGCTCGACATCGTCAAGGTCCGGCTGCTGGCGCAGACCATGGGCATCGAGCGCATCGCCTTCAAGAACAAGCAGCTGCTCATCTATTTCGTCAGCGACAACGAATCGCCGTTCTACAACACGCAGCAGTTCACCGACATCCTGGCCTGGATTCAGTCGCACCCGCGCACGGTCTCGGTGCGGATGTCGAAGGGAAAATTCTACATCACGTCGTCGGGCGTGGCCGACGTGCACGCGCTGCTGACGCTCCTGCGCAACATGTCGGCTCCGGCCGCATCCGCCGGCGCCTGAGGCACGCCCGCACGGGGCTGGCGTGGCCGGCTCACAAAAGGAATATTTAACGATTGCGTAACCGAATAAGTGCCTATATTTGTGCCCGCGAAAAGTGGACGGATTTGCCTATTGCAACCACTATAAAAAAGTGCTAACAAGCATTTTCTTGTTCCCTTTTCCCATTGTATCAACATATTATCATTTAAAGACATGGGATATTTCTTTACATCCGAATCGGTTTCGGAAGGCCATCCCGACAAGGTGGCCGATCAGATTTCAGACGCCATCCTCGACGACCTCCTGCGTCAGGATCCGAACTCCAAAGTAGCATGCGAGACACTTGTCACCACAGGGCTTGCAGTCGTGGCCGGCGAGGTCAAGACCGAAGGCTTCGTGTCGGTGCAGAACGTGGCGCGCGATGTGATTCGCCGCATCGGCTACACTAAGGCCGAATACATGTTCGACGCCGGCTCGTGCGGCATCCTCTCGGCCATCCACGAGCAGTCGGCCGACATCAACCGCGGCGTAGAGCGCGAGAACGCCGACGACCAGGGCGCCGGCGACCAGGGCATGATGTTCGGATACGCCTGCCGCGACACCGAAAACTATATGCCTCTGCCCATCGACCTGGCCCACAAGCTGCTCATCGAGCTGGCCGCTATCCGCCGCGAGGGCAGGCAGATGACCTATCTGCGCCCCGACTCCAAGAGCCAGGTGACGGTCGAATATGATGACAACAACCGTCCCGTCCGCATTGACACCATCGTCGTCTCCACCCAGCACGACGAGTTCGACACCGACGAGGCCATGCTCGCCCGCATCCGCCAGGACGTGCGCGACATCCTCATCGAGCGCGTCAAGGCACAGCTGCCCGAGTCGCAGCGCCGATTGTTCGATGCCGACTTCAAGCTCTTTGTCAACCCCACCGGCAAGTTCGTGATTGGCGGACCGCACGGCGACACCGGCCTGACAGGCCGCAAGATAATAGTCGACACCTACGGCGGCAAGGGAGCCCACGGCGGCGGCGCTTTCTCTGGCAAGGACTCGTCCAAGGTCGACCGCTCGGCAGCCTACGCCACCCGCCACATCGCCAAGAATCTGGTGGCAGCCGGCGTGGCCGACGAAGTGCTGGTGCAGGTGGCCTATGCCATCGGCGTGGCCGAGCCGGTCGGGCTCTACGTCAACACCTACGGCACGTCCAAGGTGGCCCTCACCGATGGCGAGATAGCCGAGAAGCTGCTCGGCATCTTCGACATGCGCCCCAACGCCATCGTCCGCCGCTTCGGCCTGACCAATCCCATCTTCGAGCCCACGGCATCCTACGGCCACGTTGGCCGCAAGCCCTTCACCCGCACCATGACCGTCAGGGACTGCCAAGGCAACGAGGTGACCAAGGAGGTCGAATTCTTCACGTGGGAGAAGCTCGACTACGTGGACACTCTCCGCACGGCGTTCGGCTTGTAGGGTACAGGCCTCACAGTCAGTCATATTGCAACGACCGCAGCGCAGGCATCGTCCCGGTTGCGGTCGTTCTTCGTTTTCCGCTCAGCCAAAAAAAGAGGCGGACGCCCGCTCGTGCGGCATCCGCCTCTTGGCGCAAAAGATTTTTTTCTCTCCGGTTTCAGACCAGATGCGCAATCAGCTCCTCTCGGTCGCCGGGCAGCATGTCGATGACCGGAATCTCAATCATGGTGTAGGCGCCGGGCCTCTGCCTCATGGCGGCGCGGGCCACGTTGACAAGCACCTGAGCCGTCAGTGCCGGATTGTTGATTTTCATGTTGAACTCCAGCAGTTGGTTCTGCGTCCGGCCCGACACGCCCTTGCGCACCAGGTTGACGCCGTGCCCCATGTCCTTGAGGTCGTCGACGCAGGGCACCTGGATGACGTGCGTCTCGTCCGAAGCGAAATAGGCGTCGGCCTTGATGGCGGCTGCCACCTTGTCAAAATCGTAGCCGTCTTTCAGCTCGATGTAGACCATGCGGCGATGGATGCCGGTGCCCACCGGAATAGTCATCGACAAGGCGGCGGCCACGCCCTCGATGGCTTTGACGGCCACGGTATGGCCCATGCTCATGCCCGGCCCGAAGTTGGTGTAGGTGACGCCCTTGGGCGCCAGCGACTGCATGAGCGTGCGCACGATGCTGTCGCTGCCCGGATCCCAGCCGGCCGAGATGATCGACACGGCATTGTGGGCCTTGGCTTCGGCGTCGAGCGAGCGGCGCAGCTCCACAATCTTGCTGTGAATGTCGAAGCTGTCGACCGTGCTGATGCCCAGCCTGAGGCATTCCTTGGCATACTGCTCGACGCTGCGCGTGGGCGTGGCCAGGATGGCTACGTCCACGTCCTTGAGTTCGCCGATGCTGCCCACCACGTTCTGGCCGGCCGGCTCCATTGGTCTGTCTTTCGACGCGTTGCGACGCACGATGCCGGCTATCTCAAAGTCGGCCGATTCCTGAAGCGTCTCAAGCACATACTTGCCGATATTTCCATATCCGACAATGGCTGCTCTAATCTTTTTCATGCTGTATTCTTTTTTGAGGTGATGTGCGGATTTTTGCTCCGCGTTAGTCTTTTCGGGTGCAAAATAAGTTCTTTTGGGCTTGAAAAACAGTCGCCGGGTGTGAATAATTGGCGTCTGTCTTGAAAAATCGCCGCATTTTGTGCATTATGCGTACGGTCCGAGGCAAAAAAAAGCGGACGCGGCTTGTGCCGTGTCCGCCTTGTCTTGCTGCGGGTAGCAGAATGATGTCGTCAGAATGTGTAGGAGAACGCCAGTGACCAGACGCGGTCGCGGGTGTTGGAGCTGGCATATTGGGTTCCGTCTTCGAACACCTTGGTCAGGCCGAGGCCGCATCTGAAGTCGACGCCGATGCCCGACTCCGAGTCGAAGCCGGCGCCAACGTTGAGCGCCACGTTCCAGTAGTTCATGCTGCGGTGGATGTTGCGTGTGCTCTTCGGCGCGCCCATTTCGGCACTTGCCATCCAGCCGTATTCGTTGATGGGCGATATTTCGTAGTCGAACATGTATCCGACCTGCGGGCCGGCCTGCACGTTGATGCCCATCATTTTGGGAATGTAATATTTGACCATGATCGGCATCTGTACGTATTGTGTGGTTATCTTGACTTTGAACACTTCGTCGAACCACTTGTTGGTGGTGGTTTCCCATTCGGGTTTGCTGTGCTTGATGCGCAGCAGGTCGAGCGAGCGGCTGCCCTGGCGCGAATATATTATTTCGGGCTGCACTGCCATGCTTCCGTTCAGGAATGTCAGCCTGCACAGGGCACCCCACTGTCCGAGCCTTAGCTGAGCGTCGTCGGGGTCGTAGCTGTAGGTCGATATGTTGAAACCTCCTTTGATACCATAGTTGAATTTAACTTGCGAGTAGGCTGCTCCTGTGCAGCAGATCAGCATCAGTGCGATCAATAATTGTTTCATGCGTGTTCGTTTATTTTGTCTTCTTACTTTTTTCGATGCTGCAAATGTAAATAATTATTTTCCGTTTGAACTACAACTATGCAAAGTAGCATATTTCTTAATCGAAATAACGGAAAAAATAAATAAGCGTCAGGCCGCAAAAGTCGACAGGCCTTGCTCCGGTCGGTGGAGCAAGGCCTGTCGGGCTGTGCGGGTGAGCGCGTCGGGCTCAGACCTGGCGTCCGAGCTCAAGCATCTTTTTGGAGCAGTTGTAGCCGGCTTTGTGGATGTTCTGCTCCGAAATCTCGTAGCACAGGCGGCCTTCGTCGAGATAGAACGAGATGTGGGCGCCCGAGCTGCACTGTCCGCGGCGTCCGCAGATGATGACCGAGCGGCTGTTGGAGCCCACCATGCTGGCCACTGCCGCGGTCTTCTTTTCGGACACGTAGATCATTTCCGAACCCGTGGCGTCCGAAACATTGTTAACGATTTTTACCACTACGCGGCGTCCGCCGACGGTGCGAGTGCGCGAATGCTTTATCAGCTCGTCGGCCAGCTGCTCGTCGCCCATCACCGAAATGACGAAATCCTTGTTGACATCAGAGCCCGACCAGCCTATGTTCTTGGCAAAGTTGAACACGTAGAGCGCTTTGAACTTTTCGACCTGGCTGAATGCCGGAGTTGCCGCAATGGTCAGTAACACAGCAATGAACAGTCGCTTGATAACAATGTTTTTCATGGCAATAAATGTTTGAGGTTTTAATTGAGTATTGAATATTGTCTGATCGTATGTTTTGTGTTTGATGTTTCGGCAAAATGATTGATATTTGCCTCCACAAATATCACAGAATGATACGCATAAAGCAACCGTGGGTTGTTCTAATAAACTTTAATTAATCACAAAAATCTAAACACTAAAATGAAACTGAAACTAATTCTGATCGCATCGGTTTTTGCAATGGCATCGTGCATGACAGTCCGTGCACAAAACATCAACACGTTCCGCAACGGCGACGTGGCCATCAATGCAGGCTTGGGTCTTGGCGGCTACCACGAGCACGACTTGGATGCCTTCACGCCCACATTCAACCTGATGGGTGAGTATGGTTTTCTGGACGGAATCATCAAGGGCAAGGGCTGCATCAGCGGCGGCCTGCTTTTCGGCATAGGCGGCGGCCACGACAGCGACTGGAAAGATGTCGACATCACACGCACACGCTTCGGGACGCGCGGCACGCTTCACTATCAGTTCATTCCGCAGCTCGACACCTACGGCGGCCTTGCGCTCTGCATCGACGTGGAGAAGGCCAAGGTGGGCGGCT
>CALYZD010000061.1 GCA_945607565.1 uncultured Bacteroidales bacterium
TAGATCACGCGCATCGGTTCGCCGCGCTTGCGGCTGCGCACGCCGCGCTGCACCTTCTGCAGTTTGCCGCATTCGGGGTCGTTGTCGATTTCCATCTCGGCATCCTTGGTGAACTTGAAGGCGTAGGCCTCGAACTGCGAAAAGTCCTGGCCCACAAACACTAACGGCATACAGATGCAAATGACGTCGTCGAGATACATGATGCAACAGCAGCCGTCGCGGTCGGGCAGGCGGACAAAGCGGTCGAGGGCGCGCGGGATGCGCACGATGGCGCAGTCGCGCACGGGGCGCTTGCGGTAGCTGTGCCACTGCGTCAGGCGGATGGCGAGGTAGATGGAGTCGTCGGCCTCGTCGGCAAGGTTGCTGATGGCCGAGAGCCAGACCGGCTGTATGGTGCCGTTGAGATGGCTGCGGTAATAGTTCCGGACGAAGTCCTTCTGGGCATCATCCACTTCGGTGTCGAAGAGAATCAGGATGTGCTCGTCGCGCAGCAACTGGCTGACGGTCTGCATCGTATCCGAGAACTCGGCCGAATAGCTCGCGTTGAGCCGCGCTATCTGCCTGAGCGTGTGACGCGCCTGCTCGCGCACTTTCTTGAGCGTCTTGTCGTCGTCGGCCTCCACTATGCGGTTGAGCGTGGCCACGCGGACTCTGAAAAATTCATCAAGATTGCTCGAATAAATGCCCAGAAAGTTGAGCCTTTCGAGCAGCGGGACCGTGCTGCGCTGCGCCTCCTGCAATATGCGATGGTTGAAATACATCCAGCTGACGTCGCGTGCCACCATGGGCGGTATTTTCTTGCTTTCGATGCTTTTCATTGCTTTTACGTTATGATTCACTGCATCAAAAGTAGGGACAGCACGCCGCTGCGGCGGTTACAGAAGCGTTACAATAGCGTTTCATTCCCGTTGCAGGCCGACACGAAACAAAGGCGGCTGCCGCGCCCGATGGTGCTCATTGTCTGCACCTTGGGTCGTCGGCAGCCGCCGCTATGCGAGTGGTCGGGCACGCCGCAGCGCACCACGCGCCACGATGTCTATCGGCCTACCACGGCTTGCGTGTCCATGGCAATCATCAGCTCCTCGTCGGTCGGGATGACGCAGACGGTGACCTTGGAGTCGGGAGTGGAGATGATGGCCTCTTCGCCCATTATCTCGTTGTTCTTCTGCTTGTCGAGCTTGATACCCATGAACTCCAGGCCCTCGCAGGCAGCCTCGCGGCAGTTGACCTTGTTCTCGCCCACACCGCCGGTGAAGAGCAGAATGTCGACGCCGCCCATGGCAGCCGCGTAGGTGCCGATGTATTTGCGCACGCGATAATAATACATCTTCTGAGCCAGCTCGGCGCGCTTGTTGCCCGAGTCGATGGCGGCCTGAATCTCACGCATGTCCGACGTGAGCCCCGACACGCCGAGCAGACCCGACTTCTTGTTCATCATCACGTCGACCTCGTTTGCCGTCAGCCCCTCGTGGTTCATCAGGAACGGGATGATGGCCGGGTCGATGTCGCCGCAGCGGGTGCCCATCATCAGGCCTTCGAGCGGAGTCAGGCCCATGCTGGTGTCCATGCACTTGCCGTCTTTGACCGCCGAAATGGAGCCGCCGTTGCCGATGTGGCAGGTTATGATTTTGGTTCCCACCGGGTTGACACCCAGATATTCGCACACGCGCTGCGACACATAGCGATGCGACGTGCCGTGGAAGCCGTAGCGACGGATGCCGTACTTTTCGTAATATTCGTAGGGCAAGGCATACATATAGGCATAGTCGGGCATGGTCTGATGGAAAGCCGTGTCGAACACGCCCACCTGAGGCATGTCGGGCTTGATGGCCTTCACGGCGTTGACGCCCTTGAGGTTGGCCGGATTGTGGAGCGGCCCCAGATCGTTGCACGACTCGAAGATGGCCAGCACTTCGGGCGTCAGCAGCGACGACTCGGTCAGCTTGGCGCCGCCGTGGAGCATGCGGTGACCCACGGCGTCGATGTCGGCTATCGACTTGAGCACGCCATATTCGACATTGGTCAGCACCTCAAATATCAGCTGCACACCTTTGGTGTGTTCCGGAATGCTCTGTTCCACAATCTTTTTCTCGCCATTGGGCAGGCTGAATTTGATGAACGAATTGGGCATGCCTATCTTTTCGATTCCGCCCTGCGCAAGCACCTTTTTGGCGTTCATTTCGAAGAGCTTGTATTTGATAGACGAACTGCCGCAGTTCAATACGAGAATATTCATTTTTGATTATCGTTTTTGTGTTATGATGTGAATATTTAGTTAAGCGCACCGACCATTGCCGGCAGGCCCTGCATCAGCCAATGGCCTGATTTGCAGTGATGGCCACCATCTTGACGATGTCGCTGACCGAACAGCCGCGCGAGAGGTCGTTGATGGGAGCGGCGATGCCCTGAAGCACCGGACCGAGAGCCTCGGCACCGGCCAGACGCTGCACGAGCTTGTAGGAAATGTTGCCCACCTCGAGGGTCGGGAACACAAGCACGTTGGCCTTGCCGGCAATCTCGCTGCCCGGAGCCTTGAGCGCGCCCACGCTTGCCACCAGGGCGGCGTCTGCCTGCAGTTCGCCGTCAATCTTCATGTCGGGAGCCTTCTCCTGAGCCAGCTTGGTGGCGGTGGCTACCTTGGTCACCATCTCGTGCTTGGCGCTGCCCTTGGTCGAGAAGCTCAGCATGGCAATGCGAGGCTCGAATCCGCCCAGCACACGTGCCGTCTGACCGGTGGCCACGGCTATCTCGGCCAGCTCTTCGGCCGTCGGGTTGGGATGGACGGCGCAGTCGGCAAACACCAGCACGCCGTTCTCGCCATAGCTCTGGTCTTTGAGGAACATCAGGAACGCACCCGAAACCACGCTGATGCCCGGCTTGGTCTTGATTATCTGGAATGCGGGGCGCAGCACGTCGCCGGTGGCATGGATGGCGCCGCTCACTTCGCCGTCGGCATCGCCGGCCTTGATCATGAGGCAACCCAGATAGAGCGGGTCCTCAACGAGCTGCGAAGCCTTTTCGGGCGTCATGCCCTTGCTCTTGCGCAGCTCCACCAGCAGGTTGATGTATTCATCTTTCTTGGCATGATTGCGCGGGTCCACCACCGTGGCTTTGCCAATGTTCTGCAAGCCCCATTTGGCGGCATTGTCGGCTATCACGGCCGGATTGCCCAGCAAGATGACGTCGGCAAATCCCTCGGCCAGCACCTGGTCGGCTGCTTTCAAATTTCTCTCTTCTTCGCCTTCGGGCAGAACGATACGCTTGATGTTCTGCTTGGCGCGGTTCTTCAATCCTTCGATAAATTCCATTTTATTCTGTATATGTAAATATTATTTGTAACTGTCGACTCCACGCTGCCAGCCTCTGCCTGACTGTGCAAACGCTTCCCGTTTGACAATCCAAACGTTTGCACACACGTTCCAAGGCCTGCAACTATTTATCTTTCAACCCACAAGACAGTCATTCAACCCAGCATGACCGGTGGCTGTTTCGATTTTCAAAATAGGGCAAAAAAAAGCAAACACAAAAGAGTAAACGTCGTTTTTCTGCAAAAAGAATAGCCACGTTTTCGATGGCGGCAGAGCGTCACTGTTTGAGGTCGGAGCGCATATCATCAATCGACTGCATGATGGATCGCAGCTTTTCGGACGTGTAGGCCGGAGCCACCATCTTGGGCTTGCGTCCACGGCGCGACCGCACCTGCTCAAACTCGTGGTCGAGGGCCGCAATCTCGGCCACATCCACTACTTCTTTCACATCGGCAGGCATATACGACATCAGCTCGGCTATGAAATATGCCTTGTTTTCGGGGACTCTGATATGATAGTACTTCATGTTGGATTGTGTGATTTTGTGGTTAAATATTCTTCTGTTTGTCATCTATGCAAAACTCGTCGGCATCGGCCAGGACGTTGAACTTGCTGCGCAGACCTTGCAGCGGCTCCAGGTCGATGTCGGCCACGAGGGCGCACTCGGTGTCGGCTGCGGCCTGCGCCACGATGCGTCCCAGCGGGTCGAACACGGTGGAGAGACCCGGATAACCCACGCCGTCGGCCTTGCCCGTACGGTTGACGCCAATCACATAACACTGGTTCTCGATGGCGCGCGCCTTGAGCAGGGCCAGCAGCGTGTCGATGCGGGCCGTCGGCCAGTTGGACACGTAGACGGCCGCGTCGTAGTCGCCACGATTGCGGCTCCACACCGGAAAGCGGACGTCGTAGCATATCTGCATCAGGCAACGCACCCCAGCCACGCTGACCACCGTGCGCCGGCGGCCGGCCGTGTAGACGCTGCTCTCGGTGCCGAGGCGGAAGAGGTGCCTCTTGTCGTAGTGCGTGCGCGTGCCGTCGGGTCCGATGCACATCAGACGATTAAAGCATTTTCCGTCAGCATCTTGCACAGCCACTCCGGCCATCAGGGTGGCGCCGAGGGCTTGAGCGCGGGCCTGCATCCAATCGGTCACCGCCGACTGCTGCGGGCCGATCATCTGAGCCCGGTCCATGGTGTATCCGCAGTGGAACATCTCGGGCATCACCACCAGATCGACCGGCGGCAAGGTGGCCGTCAGAGCGTCGACCTTGGCCATGTTGGCAGTCGCATCGTTCTGAACTATATCGTATTGCAGCAATGCTACTTTCATGATTTGTTAAATTATACACTCAAATGTGTTCATACGACACGAGCCTGGAAATGTTTTGCCGCTGCCGATAAAATTTTGCAGATGCCCGTTCAGCGCCGACAGAGTCGGCACGGGAATTTATCATAATACTCTCGAAATGAGTGCGACAGTGCGACGCCAGTCTGCAGCGGCACGCGACGATGCGACTGTGCGCCGGGCGGGTGTTATCTTTTTGTTTCAAGCCGCCGGTTGACTTTCTAAATTCGCAAAAAATTGTTTGCTTTGCACCAAACAACAAACATATTTAACCACACAAGAAATGGGTAAAGTTCTTCAGATTGGAGCAGGCGGCGTTGGAACCGTGGTGGCTCACAAAATGGCTGGCCAGCCCGACGTTTTCACTGAGATCACGCTTGCCAGCCGCACCAAAAGCAAATGCGACGCTGTGGCTCAGGCCATTGGCGGCAACCGCATCAAGACAGCGCAGGTCGATGCCGACAGCGTGCCGGAATTGGTCGAACTCATCAACGAGGTCAAGCCCGACCTTGTAGTCAATGTGGCCCTGCCCTATCAGGACCTGCCAATCATGGACGCCTGCCTCGAAACCGGCGTATCGTACCTTGACACAGCCAATTACGAACCCAAAGACGAAGCCAAGTTCGAATACAAATGGCAATGGGCTTATCACGAGCGCTTCCGTCAGGCCGGCCTCACCGCCATTCTCGGCTGCGGATTCGACCCGGGCGTCACGAGTGTCTACACGGCCTATGCCGCCAAGCATCATTTCGACGAGATACATTATCTCGACATCGTCGACTGCAACGCAGGTGACCACCACCATCCTTTTGCGACCAACTTCAACCCCGAAATCAACATACGCGAAGTGACGCAAAAGGGCCGCTACTGGGAAAACGGCCAGTGGGTGACCACCGAACCGCACGAAATACACAAGGCGCTCAACTATCCGGAAATAGGCCCCAAAGAATCGTATCTGATCTATCACGAAGAGCTCGAATCGCTCGTCAAGAACTACCCGAGCATCAAGCGGGCACGCTTCTGGATGACGTTTGGCCAGGAATATCTGACGCATCTCCGTGTGATTCAGAACATTGGCATGGCGCGCATCGACCCTATCATCTACAATGGCGTCGAGATCGTCCCCATCCAGTTCCTCAAGGCCGTGCTGCCCAATCCCGGCGAACTGGGCTCCAACTATCAGGGCTGGACGTCGATTGGCTGCCGCATCCGTGGCGTCAAGGACGGACGCGAACGCACCTACTACGTCTACAACAACTGCAGCCACGAGGCCGCCTTCAAAGAGACTGGCACTCAGGCCGTCAGCTACACCACCGGCGTTCCGGCGTCAATCGGCGCCGAAATGTTCATGAAAGGACTGTGGAAGAAACCGGGCGTATACAACGTCGAGAACTTCGACCCCGACCCGTTCATGAAACGACTCAACGAGCAGGGTCTGCCTTGGGTCGAGAAGTTCGACGTCGACCTCGAACTATGATATAAGTCATCACAGACAACCATTAACCGACAGGCAACGTCATCTCTGAAGTCTTTTGAGGTGACGTTGCTTTTTGCTGACAGACACCAATAAACAACAACAATGAATATCCTGATTATCAATGCCAGCCCGAAACCGTCGGGCAGCATTTCGCAGATGCTCGCCGCATTTGCGCAAGCCGCCGCCGAGAGCGGCCACACTGTCGAAACCATCACGACCTCGCGGCTCAGCGTCCGCCACTGCATTGGCTGCATGTCGTGCCGCACCAAGGGCCAATGCTGCCTGCCGCCCGACGATGCGCAGGCCGTGCTCGAAAAAATCAGATGGTGCCAGGCCTTGGTTGTGGGCGCACCGTGCTACTGGGGCAACATGCCCGGCGAGCTCAAAGTGCTGTTCGACCGCATGGTCTACGGGCTGATTGGCGAGTCGCGTCTTGGCATGCCGCAGCCGCTCCACAAGGGCAAGGCGGCGTACATCATCAGCACCAGCACCACGCCGTTCCCGTTCAACATCCTCTACCGGCAGACAAGAGGCGTGGTCCGTGCGCTGCGCGAGATACTGGGCTACAGCGGGTTTCGCATCAAGGGCAAGATCGAGCGCGGCGGCACCAAGAATCGCCCACTCACCCCTCGCGACCTCGACCGCTGCCGGAAGCTGGCGCGCCGAATCTGAACGACAGACGCCACTCATCACCCAAAAGCAAAGGCTTGCCTTCGGTCGAAGACAAGCCTTTGATATTCTGTTGGTTGCGCCATCGTCTACCAGCTGCCGCCACTGCCGCCGCCGCCAAACGATCCGCCACCAAATCCGCCGAACGAACCGCCGCCGCTGCTGAAGTTGTCCCATCCGCCGCCGCGCCTGTGCCCGGACGAAAGCCCGTTGAGGAACATCGACATCAGCGCCATGTTGGTGAGCGAATGGCTGCCGATGTTGCTGTTCCTCATGTCCGACTTGCCCTTGGACGCGCTGACGATGAAGAGCAGCGCAATGGCCGCGAACAACGCCAGGAAGACAAAGGGGCTCGAACCTGAGTCGGTCCGGTCGAGATAACCCTCGGCAGTGAACTCACCCTGTGTCAGTTGCATGATGATGGAGCAAGCCGCCGCCACGCCGCCGAGGTAGTCGTTCTGCTTAAAGCGCGGAATCATTTCGTTGTTCACTATCCGACTGCAGACCACGTCGGGCACGGCGCCTTCGAGCCCATAGCCGGTGGCGATGAACGCTTCGCCGCGCTCGGTCTGCGTCTTGGGCTTGACGAGGATGAGGATGCCATTGTTGCGCCCTTTGTGCCCGATGCCCCACTTTTCGGCCAGCCGGAACGCAAAGTCCTCCTTGGTCGTCCCGTCGAAACTGCTGACCAGAACGACCGAAATCTGGTTGCTCGTCTGATTGTAGAACTGCACCAGAACACGCTCTAATTCAGCTTCTTGTCCGCGCAACGCGCCGGTATAGTCGCACACCAGCCGGGGCGGATTGGGAGCGTCGGGGATGCGCTGCGCCGATGCACTAATGTTGGCTGTCAGCAGTAGCGCAAAGCTCAGAATGGAAAATCTGCTCATTTGTTTCCGTATGTGATTTCGTTCGGCAATTCATCAATATCATCCTCACTATGAGGAAAATAGGCTTTCAGCTGCTCGCCGCACAAGATTATTCCCTTGGTCAGGCCGTCGACATAGCGTCCCGCCGAAAATTCGGCAGTGACCACCGCCTTCACATCGTTCCAAAAGCCATCGGGCACTTTGGAATTGATGCCGCAGTCGCCAATGACGGCAAACTTGCGATCGTCCACCGCCACATAGAACAGCACGCCGTTGCGCAGCGCCGTTTTCTGCATTCCGAGGCTGGCAAAAACGTCGGCAGCCGCGTCCAAGACGTTGCCGGGACATCTGCGGTCGATGTGCACACGGATTTCGCCCGAGCAATTCGCTTCGGCCGACTCGATTGCAGACACAATCTGCCGTTGCTCGTCTGCCGTGAAAAATCGACTGCTCATGGTTCAGAATTTAACTTCGGGAGCCTTCTGAGCGGTCTCGTCGGCCTTGAAATAGGGTTTCGATTCAAAGTCGAACATGCCGGCCACAAAGTTGTTCGGGAACTTTTTGATGTAGGTGTTATAGTCGCGCGTCACCTCGTTAAACTTCTGACGCTCAACGGCTATGCGATTCTCCGTTCCTTCGAGTTGAGCCTGCAGATCGCGGAAATTCTCGTTGGCTTTGAGGTCGGGATATTTCTCCTGAACCACCATCAGTTTCGACAGCGCATTGGTCAGCCCGGCCTGAGCCTGCTGAAACTTCGCCATATTCTCCTCAGTCAGCGACGACGCATCAATCTTGACACTCGTTGCCTTGGCGCGCGCCTCAATGACGCCCGTCAGCGTCTCCTGCTCGTGCTCGGCATAGCCCTTGACCGTTGCCACCAGATTCGGAATCAGATCGGCACGGCGCTGATACACGTTCTCTACCTGAGACCACTGAGCATCAACGCTTTCCGACTTCTCCACCATTGTGTTGTAACCGCAGCTGCTCATCACCGATGCCATGGCAACTGCGCCCAATAATACCTTGATTGTCTTCATTTGTTGTGATTTTTGTTTAAAAATTGACTGCGCTAAGATAACATCATTTGACAATGATTTCGCGTTCAGGGCGGCCTTTGATCAATATTCGGCCACGAGCCGTGCCTGCGGCGGCCCGAACGGCGCGCACAGCCTATTTGCCGACCTTCACGAGGCCGTCAACCAGCACCAGGCGGGCATTGAACTTGCTGCCGTCGTCGGCTTGCAGGCTGCGGAGCACGGCCGTTTCGCCTTTCCGGAGCAGATCGCTCAGATGGCTCTGGGTCAATCGTTTACCCATCGTCTCGAACGGGATTCGCAGCGGGCATCCCGACTTGTAATTAGCACAGCCCCAAGCGCTTTTGCCTTTGATGATTTCCCCGCCACAGAGCGGACAGACGTTTTTTTCGGCTTTCGCCTGATGCAAAATCAATTCGCCACTTTCGCTCAGCGCAATCGTACCGTCAACCTTGCCGTCGGCCGTTGCAAAGCCTTTGATTACAGATGTTTCGCCCTTAGCCAACAACTGTTTCACCTGGCCGGCTGTCAACTTTTTGCCCATGAACTCGAACGGAATCCTGAAGTTGCAGCCCTCGCGGAATCCCAGGCAGCCCCAGGCCGACTTGCCGGCAACAAGCTCGCGGCCGCAGCGCGGGCACACCAGCTTGGGCGGCGCAGCCGGCTTGGTTTCGGGCGCAGCCGCCACTTTCGCCTTGGGCTTCGAATGCGTCGGCACCGCCACCGACTCCACCCTCGCGCCGCTGCCGTCGTTGCGGACGCAGGCCACCACATCGGCCACCATGGTTTTGAGCTCGGTCATGAAGTCGGCCGTGCGGTACTGCCCGCTCTCAATCTGCCGTAACTTCTTCTCCCAGAGCCCGGTGAGTTCAACCGACTTGAGCAGCGGATTGTCTATGATGCCAATCAATTGGATTCCGGTCACCGTGGGCACCAAGTTTTTGCGCTCTTTGACAATATATTTTCGCTTGAACAGAGTTTCGATTATCGCGGCGCGCGTCGATGGCCGGCCAATGCCGTTTTCCTTCATCAGGTCGCGCATTTCTTCGTCGTCAACCTGTTTGCCGGCCGTTTCCATCGCGCGCAGCAACGTCGCCTCGGTGTAGGGCTTGGGCGGCTGCGTCTGCTTTTCCTGCAATGCCGGCTTGTGTTCGCCGCGCTCGCCTTTGTCGAACGCCGGCATCACAGCCTGCTCTGTCTCAGCGCTTTCCTGCTCGTCGCCGTCCTTCTGTTCGCGACTTCGGTCGGTGCCGTAGACAATTCTCCAGCCGGGCTCCAGAATCTGCTTGCCTGTGGCCTTGAAGTCAACATCGGCTGCGCGACCCTGAACGGTAGTGGTCGATATTTTGCTTTCGGGATAAAAATTTGCGATGAATCGTTTTGCAACAAGGTCATACACAAGCTTTTCGTCGCGCGCAAGCGGCACCCTCGTCACGTCGACGCCGGTGGGAATTATCGCATGGTGATCGGTGACCTTGCTGTTGTCGAAAACCTTTTTGCTCTTGCGAATCTTCTGTTGCAAAAGCGGCTCAACCAACTGTGCGTAAGGCCTTAATCCCGACAGAATCGTCGGCACTTTCGGATAGATATCGTCGCTCAGATAGGTCGTGTCGACGCGCGGATAGGTCGTCAGCTTTTTTTCGTAGAGCTGCTGGATGAGCGACAGAGTATGGTCGGCCGAGAAAGCATATTTCCGGTTGCACTCCACCTGCAGAGCCGTCAAGTCGAATAAGCGTGGCGGGAACTCCTGACCGTCTTTTCGCTGAATGTCAGTTATTTCAAAATCGGTGCCTTTGATGCGTTCCAAAGCCGCATTAGCCTCAACCACATCATTGTAGCGGCCTTTGGTAGCCGCAAAGGTCACGGCGCAATAGACCGTTTTGAGTTCCCAATACGTTTCGGGGCGGAAATTGACGATTTCGTGATGCCGCTGCACAATCAGCGACAGCGTCGGCGTCTGAACCCTACCTATCGAGAGCACCTGACGGCTGGCGGCGTACTTGAGCGTGTAGGCGCGCGTCGCGTTGATGCCCAAAAGCCAATCACCGATTGCACGCGACGAGCCGGCCGCATACAGATTGTCGAAATCGCTGCCCGGCCGCAAGTGCGAAAAGCCGTCGCGAATGGCGTCTTCGGTCAGCGACGAAATCCAAAGCCGCTTCATCGGGCAAGCCATACCTGCTTTCTGAAGCACCCACCGCTGAATCAGCTCGCCTTCCTGGCCGGCATCGCCGCAGTTGATTACTTCGTCTACGCTGCGCAACAGATTAGCTATCGTCCTGAACTGCTTGGCGATGCCTCGATCATTCTTCAGCTTGATGCCGTAGCGCTGCGGGATCAGCGGCAAGTCAAACAGCGACCACGATTTCCACGGCGCATAATAGTCGTGCGGCTCCTTCAACTCGCACAGATGCCCGAACGTCCACGTCACATAAAAGCCGTTCCCTTCGTAGTAGCCGTCGTGCCGCGCTGACGCACCGATTACTTTGGCAATCTCGCCGGCCACCGATGGTTTCTCGGCAATACACAATTTCATCTGCGTCAATGGGTTATAAATCTTTCAAAAGCCTGTTTTCGGGCAAATCCTTGCAAACCGACTGATATTTGTCGAGCAGACCGTAAAACGGAATGCACGCCGAGCCGGCCTCGTTGCCTATTGTTGCGCCGCTCTTTTCAATCTGCTCCAAAAACCTGCTGACTGTCAGAACATTGACATCAAACGACGGCTGATAGCAGAAAGTGTCGGCTTCGGATGCACGGACTTCGGAAATCAGCCCGGCCTCGGACATTTCGAAGAGCAAATCGTTGACAAGCGAGAGCGGTATATGCAGATTCTCAGAAATTTGCGACGCGTTTTCGGCCGGCTGTTCGGCTGCGAATCGACGAACAATGTAAGTCGCGATGCACAGCAAGTTCGCCTTGCGCGAAAAGTCGCTTATATTGTGAACTTCGGCATCAAACTCATAAATCTTCACGTTTTGGACCGCATAGGCCACTTCGGCACCGAAAAGCACAATATACCATGACAATTGTAACCATATCAGGAACAACGGGATTGCTGCAAAACTGCCATAAATAGCATTGTACTTCGACATCCCGACCTGGAAATAAATGTAGAAAAACTGCACCAGCAAGAATATTGTGCCCGAAACAATGCCACCGCTCATGGCTGCGCCGAACTTTACCTTAGTATTTGGCATGATAAAAAACAGCATCGTAAAGACGAACCATGTCAGCACAAACGGGCTGATGGCTGTCACCACGACCCAGACATGCTTCAACAAGTCGTTAGAACTGAACATGTTCGACACATAGACAACCGCACTGCCCGACGACACAAGAAACAGAATGCCTATCAGCATTATCGAAATATAGTCACTGAATTTCCTGATAAGCGAGCGCGACCGCTTGGCTTTCCATATGCTGTTGAACGACTGCTCGGTGTGGCCAAGCAGATTCATGACGGTCCACAGCAAAAGTCCGAAACCGACGCCGGCAATCAGACCGCCCTTGATCGACGACAAATAAGTGTCGGCAAAGTCAATCAGGTAGCCGGCCATCTCTTCGTGACCGTAAAGGTTTTTCTCGATTTGCTCTTGCAGAACAGACTCAAAACCAAAGCCTTTGGCCACACCGAAAGCCATCGCAATCAGTGGCACTATCGACATGAGCGAATAGTATGTCAGTGCCGACGCCTTCTCCTTGCACCCATCGGTGATGAACTCGCGCACCGACAGAATCAGAATGCGTGCAAAGCGAATCAGCGCAAAACGCCGCCCGCTGAAATCGGACTTGCGGAATCTCCATATATCTTCAGTCACAAAATGCCGTCCGCGACTGAGCATGTTTTCTATGTTCATAATCAATAACTTTCGAATGCAAAAAAAATCCGTACAACTTGTCGGGTTGTACGGACCAATAAAATAGTAAGTCTATAAGCCGAGTTCTGTTCCTTCATCCGAAGGCGCTTATCATTTATCTTGGACACTGGTCACCCAATGCCTCCAGCGACCTACCCCTTCCGACTTAACTGAATAACCAGAGCGTGCAACCCTGTAGCCAAAGGCAATCGGAATATACATGGTCTTACAATCCATCAGACATACAGCAACTTCGGTTGCCCGAAGCTCTGGTGGGCTCTTACCCCGCCTTTTCACCCTTACCCTTGCGGGCGGTCGTTTTCTGTTATGTTACTATCCCCTCACGGAGATCTTCCCGTTAGGAAGCATGGCGCACTGCATTGCCCGGACTTTCCTCTTTAAAAAAGCGATAAGCCGACCTACTACCGATTATTCTATTCTGTACGGAGCAAATCTGTCATACTCCACAATGAACGCATCCTTATAACCCAACGATTTCATCTGCTCAAGAACCGATTCGACCTGAGTTCCCTTGCAAGGCACTGTCGTATAGCGGAATATCTTGTCGTTCATTCTGTATTCATAAACTTCGTCGACGTTCTCGAAAAAACTAACATAGACCGGATAACGGAAAGCGCTCAACTGCACAGCGTAATCTTTCGACGGGACAATCTCGATCTGGCGCTGGGCGAACTGACTCACAGTGGTCTGGAATCGTTTGGTGTTAGCCACGAATGCTCCGTCGAACCCGTCTTCCTTGACCTTTTGCAAAGAGGCGTTTGCCTCAGAAAACGTTGCATAGCGCCCAACCGTATATCGGCTATATCCGTCCGAACACGGATATTCATACACCTTGTCCAAATCCTTGAAAAACGAAGCGTCCGAAGGCGGCAACTTCAAAGCCAGTATCTGGATTGTATAATATGGCGCATTCGGCTTTTCGATTGTGATGATCTGTTTATTGGTTCTCAGCATCGACAATTTATCCTGCGCATTGATATTCAGGCAGAATAGCATGACAAGCATCAACAAAGCATAGTGTTTCATAGCTGGGATTTGCATGATTTCTTTAAATAAACCTTATCTTTTTACTTTCCAGACAACTATCTCTACTCTCCGGTTCTGAGCGTGCATCGCGGCGTCGCAATAAATGCCTCGGCGGCAGCGATTCAGCAAATATCTTTCGCCATAGCCGCGCGGAATCAACTGATCCGAATTCACGCCTTTGGCCACCAGATAATCCTTGGCTTTGTCGGCTATTTTCTGCGATCGGTCAAGATTGCCGTAACGGTTACCCTTGGCCTCGGTGTGAGCATTCAGTTTAACCGTGATTCCGGGGTTGGACAACAGATATGCAGCCAATTTGTCAAGCGTCTCCTTCGACTCAGCCGACAGATCGTTGCCGGTGTAGCGGAACGCCATGCCCGAAATATCATCCAGAACCGCATCGTTGAACACCGGCGTCAGCGAAATACCGTTGCGCTCAATGTCCTTAATGCCTTCGAGCGATGTCACCAGAGTCCTGGGCGTGTAGCCGTCCTTAGAGGCGATGAGCGTATATTCGCGCTCGTCATCGCAAAATGCGCCTGGTATCGACATCACGGCCTTGCCATCCGCATCGCTCAACGTCGTCGAAATCACGTCGCCGGTCGAGGCATCCTGCAATTTCAGTTCGGCCGACTCGATGGCCGTGCCATTGAAAGTGCTGTTCACCTTGGTCTGCACAATGACCGGCTTCTTTTCCTCAACTACCACCGGTTTCGGAAGATCAGGCACAATCATGGGCGCAACGTCGGCTTCGGATATGACGTTTTCGAGACCGACCACAGGCGGCAACTCCACTGCCTGTTCGTTCGACGGCTCTGAAATTTTCCGGACGTAGAAGATAACGTCAGCATCGCCTTTCTGGTAGTTGTTTGTCGACAAAAAGCCTCGCGTCGAATCGTTAGGGTCAATCACATAGCAGAAGTCGTCAAAGTTAGAGTTGAACGGGTGCATCATGTTTCTGACATTCTGCCACTTGCCGTCGATATACTCGGCCACAAAAATATCGTGACCGCCAAAGCCGTTGTGGCCTTTCGAACTGAAATACAACTTATAATCCTTGCTGACCGTCGGATATATTTCATCAGCGTAAGTGTTGATGTCCATTCCGAGATTTTCGGGCGTGCCGAACGAATTGGGGCCGCGCCTTTCGACCCAATAAATATCCTTGCCGCCATAGCCGCCGTTTTTGTTGCTGACGAAAAAGAGGTATTTGTCATCGGGCGACAATGCCGGGTGGGCGCAGTCGAACTTGTTGCTGTTGATCGACAGCTCGCGCTCGTTGACCCAATCCTTGCCATCGAACTCGACCACAAATATTTTCATGCGGTCAGAATTGCCCACCAAGACGCTCTTGGTGTAGTACATATACTTGTAATCGCTCGTGAACGCAATGGCGCCTACGTGATAGGGCGAAATCAGGTTTTCGGAAAAGATTCGGCTCGATCCCTCCACAATATCGCCGTCTTTCACATCAGAATAGAAAAGATTCAAGAACGGTTTGCCCTGCTTGTCGACGTTCTTGGCGCCCTCATTGGCCGACGAATAGACTACACCGTTTTTATAATATTGTATGCCAAACGATTGCCCGAACGTAGACAAAGAAGACGGGTTGACAAGGTAATCGACATACGAATTGTTGTTGAGCGCCCAACGGCACGACGAAATGAGCTCTTCGACGTGCATCGTGTTGCTTCCGCCAATCAATTTAGCCTTCTCGTACCATTCGATTGCCAACTCATACAACTGGAACTGGTGCAGAGTCGAAGCATAGAGAAACACGTCATCGCCAGTCAGATTGTTTTCCAACGCCTCAAAAGCGTTGTAGGCTCTTTCGATATTGTTCAAGTAATAATAACATCTTGCTATGTTTTTCCGGTCCTCCAAACCGAGGTTGGCGCCTTTTTCGGTCGCCTGGCGGTAGTAGTCCAGCGCAAGATAATACTCTCCTTTATCGTAATTGCTCAGGGCTCGGCTTACCTCTTTCTTCTGAGCGACACCATCCAACGATAGGAATACCAACATTCCTACTAATAGCGTAACATATTTCATGTGAGATTCGATTTTCATTGGTCAAGAACTAAACTTCATGGGTTAAAAATAACGAATTGAACGCATTCCGGGACGTTTATTTAAAGAAAAATCAAACTGAACGCCCAATTCGTGGGTTCCCATTTTGGCATATTTGGATATTGAGTTGAGCGGGTAATCGAACGAATATTTGACAGCCCACTTCTTATCAATCTGATACTCCGCGAGGAATATCAGATCGGTCACTGTCCTGTACGACAAGCCTAACCACAACTTCTCCATCAGCAGTATCTGCGCCGAAATGTCCATCGTCACAGGCGCGCCCGGCACTACTCTGAACAAGGCGGTCGTCTTCACTTTCAAATCGTTGATGTCGAAAATATATCCGCCATACATGTATGAATGCAGATTGGCGAAGTCGACCGTGTTCTTTATCTCCTGCTTGTCGGTGTTATACTTGTTGGAAAAGAAGCGGGGAATGCTGAGGCCGGCAAAATATTTGCTCGAATACCAGTAGGCTCCGAAACCGAAATTGAATCCGAACTTGCTGATTTTGCCGTCGAACACCGGGTCGCCATAGTCGACGGTCACGGCTTTGGTGGCGTCGTAGATCACATTCTTGAAACCGGCCTGCAACGCTAACGACAACGTGTGCTTTCTGTCGAGTTTCAACTTATATGAGCAAGCGGCAAAGAATTCCAGATTGTTTGTGAAACCGATGTTGTCGTTCATCAAAACGATGCCGACGCCCAAATCGGTGTGCTCTATAGGCGCATGAACATTGAGCGCGTCCGACATTGGCGCACCTTTCATGCCTAACCATTGGTTACGGTGCACCAGCAAACCACTCACTATATCGCGCGTGCCATTGTAGGCCGGGTTAAGAATACCCTGATTGGAGACATAATGGTTAAAGACAGCCTGATCCTGAGCGTGCCCTTTCGTCAAACATAAGTTCAACGAAACTAAAATAACCATATACTTGAATAGCCTAATCATATATAAGAGTTTCTCAATTACTAAATTCATTACTGCCATTAACGCCTCAACTCTACATATCCGCTCATCTTCTTCGAAGACTTCGTGCTTTCATTCACATCATTGAAGTTTATCGTGAATACGTAGAAGTATGTGCCCGATGGCAATTTGGTGCCAGCCGTCAGCATGTTCGACGACTTCGAATTTCCATCCCACCATTCACAATCTTTGCCATATTGCAAGCCGGTGGAACGATAAACCAGCGTTCCCCAACGGTTGAAGACCTCAAGTTTCGACTCCGAATATTCGG
>CALYZD010000062.1 GCA_945607565.1 uncultured Bacteroidales bacterium
GAGGCGTTCAGGCAACTCGCGGAGCATCGCAAGAGCGTTCGCTGGTTCGACAAGGACCGCAGACCATCGCGCGAGCAGATTGACAACGCCATCCGCACGGCCATACTTTCGCCAAGTTCGTGCAATCGCCAAGCCTTTGAGTTTCATGTGTTTGATAAGCCCCAGACGGTCGACAAGCTGATGCAGACGGTGCCCGGAGCCGGCGGTTTCCGCACAGACGTGCCGGTCGCCATTCTTGTGGTGGCCGACAGCGCCGTTTCGCCGTCGCCATCCGACCACGCCGTGATGTATATCGACGCCTCATTGGCCGCCATGACGCTCATTTTCGCATTGCAGAGCGAGGGGATTTGCAGCTGCGCGCTCAACTGGCCCGACACGCCCAAGCTCGACGCCGTGGCGCGGCAACTGGCCGGTTTCAACTCCACCAGCCGCCCCGTGATGCTGATTGCGGCCGGCTATCCAAAGGAAGAAACGATGGTGGCGTGCAGCTGTAGGAAAAGTTTAGATGAAATACGAGAATATATTGATTGACAATGTCTAAAGTAATAATATTTGGCGGCAACTTCAGGAACAAAGGCGCCGAAGCACTGACATATTCGCTGATAAATCTGCTCAAAGTAAAACGCCCTGATGCAGAGCCTGTTCTGCTGGATCTTTTCCCGTCAAAATACGGCGACGCCAAAAAGGACTATCCGTTCACGATAGTCAACATGCACGTCCGCACACTGTTGCGCCTCCAGTTCGGATGGCTCAAATTGCTGTCGCGGCCTACGGCCAAGAGCGACAGCGAGAAGGTCATCAGGCACCTTTTTGCCGAAGCCGTAGCATTCTACGATATTAGCGGCTATGGCATAAGTTCTCATAATCAGCAGCTTATATGGACACTTTCCACCATCTATCCGGTGTTTTGGGCAGACAAGCGCTCCATGCCGGTCTATCTGATGCCGCAGTCGCTCGGTCCGTTCAACTATAATGGCTTGAAATCGTTGATTTTACGACCGCTTATTTCAAGGTATTTGTCGATACCAGAGGTGATTTTCGTGCGCGAACCGATATGCCGCTTGTACGTTTCGGAATTCAGAACAGCCAATGTGGTCGACTCGCCCGACATCGTCTTGCTTGACCCGGAAACGTCTGCGACAGAGATTGTTGCGAACAAGACAATCGCCATTATCCCGAACATGCAGCTGACACGATTCGCGGATTACGAAAGGGTGGTTCAGCTCTTTGCCACACTTGCCGAAATGTCTGTGAAACATGGATTTGGAGTCTGCCTGATGGCGCACGCCACCGGCGACCTCGGCTTGTGTAGCGACATCTTTGCAAAACTCGGAAACCGGCCCGAAGTGACTTTACACGACCGCGACCTGTCGGTGGCCGAAACGAAGGAAATATTGGCGGGGGTGGCCGGCGTCGTCACGGCGCGATACCATGGTGCAGTGCACGCGCTCAAGGCCGGCAAGCCCGTCTTTGTGCTCGGCTGGGCCGAAAAATACAAGGCGCTGATGAGTCTGTTCGACCTTGGCGAAGACATCTTCGACATCTCGCAGAATGCCGACAAGCTCGAAGTGGTGCCCAACCGTTTCGGGCGCTGGCTCGGCAGCGGTCTGAAGCGGTCGGAACATATTAAAGCAAAACTTCATGAACTGATATCTAAAACAGACATACTCAAATATATATGAACAGTCCAATAGTCTTTTTCGCATATAATCGTCCACAGCATACGCGCGATGCACTTCTGTCGCTTTCTGTTGCCAAATACGCCTCGGACACAGAACTTTACATCTATTGCGACGGCCCCAAGTCGGCCGACGAAGCGCTGGCGGTCGAAGAGGTGCGCCGCATCTGCCGTCACACAAGCGGATTTCTGAAGACAACGGTGGTTTGCCGAGAGCGAAATATCGGCCTGGCAGCCAATGTGATAGACGGTGTCGGGACGGTGATTGCCAAGCACGGGCGCGCCATTGTGGTCGAGGACGATCTCATCGTGTCGCCGTCGTTCATCGCATACATGAACGCCGCTCTCGATTTTTATGAAGGGAAAAATGTCTTTTCGATCTCCGGATATATGCCACGCATCAGTATTTCGTCTGATTATCCTTACTCAACTTGCCTGATTTCGCGCAATGCTTCGTGGGGCTGGGCGACGTGGAAAGAATGCTGGCAAAAGGTCGACTGGGAAGTCACGGACTTCGATAGCTTCATCACTTCAAAGTCTTCGACCAAATCTTTCAATAAAGCCGGCAACGATCTGACTATGATGCTTTTGAAACAAAAGCAAGGGCTGATAAACTCATGGTCGGTCAGGTTTTGCTACGCAGGGTTCAAAGCCGGGTGGCCGACGGTCTATCCGGTCAACTCGTTGGTTTCCAACAACGGTGTGGACGGGAGCGGCACCAACATGCGGTGCAGCACGCGCTATTCGACCGACATCACCGATGCCGTTGACCTTGCGCATTTTGCGCCGGCCGACCATTTTGACGCTCGTATCGCAAAGAATTTCAGACAGTTCTACAACGTCTCGTGGCTCCGCTGGCTGATAAACTTCTTCAAAATAAAGGCTTACGTCTATCGTCGCTGACGGACGGAGAATATCGGTTCATTTTCTGAATTATCTCGTTGGTCGTCAGCGAGATGGGTGAGTATTGCGACAGGAAAAGATAGACGTCTTCGAAAAGTCTGGAGACGCCCGGAACGGCTTTTTCGTCGAACGTGCTGTTATGCCAAAGCAGGCTGAACACGCCTCCGAACAGACGGCATTCGTCGGCAATACGCCCAATGGACTCGAAGACTTCGTCGGAGTTTAACTTTCTGTGCATCAGCAGTGTCACGTCCATCACTTGAAGTGGAATCTCCCAAATGTCCATTGCCTGTCCGGTTTCGGGGTCGAATGGGCGGAACGGGTGGCAGTAGCCGAAGCGGAAGCCCTCGTGCTCCGAGAAGCCCAGCGAGCAGTCGCATTCGAAGCCGGCTTGCGACATCTGGCGCAGGGTGTCGACAGAGTCGGCCGAGAGAAAGTGCTGCCTGATGTTGTTCGAGGCCTTTGGTGCTGTCCGCCTGAGCGTTGCAAGCATGGCTTTCAGTCTGCTGCCGTCGCGGATGGTGCCGATGGGCCCGTGCAGGCCGATTTCGAAATCCTGCTGTTCGAGGCGGGTTATCACCTGACGAATGTCGTCGTCTTCGAAATCATAATCGGCATCGAACACGCCGCCGACCTTGGGCAGGAAAAACCACGTGGATGTGAAGCCGAAATATCGCTCGACGTTCCGAATTAAATCAAAGGTCCAATAAGGGTTCTTTTTGTTGGTTATTTTCAGATAGTTGCAAATGGCAGTCAGGACGTTTCCGACTATGAATTTCCGCTTCATGTCGGCCGGGCGCAGGCCAACGGTCTGCGCGATGCGGTACAATGTGCGTCGCGCCGAAAAGTAGCGGACCGAGTCGACGTCGTGCGTCAGGTGGAGCGTGATTTTGCCAAGCGGCGAGCGGCGTCGGATGTCGATTTTCAGTTGGTCGGCATATTCAAGCAATCCTTTAATTATCCACTCGAAATAGTAGTTGACCAGAGGTTTGTGAATGCATCCGAGCCTGTACTGAATGCTGTGCCGATAGGGGAAGCGTCCCCATTGGTCGCGGAGGTCGGGCTGCGAAAATTCCTGGTAGCCCGACAGGAGGTAGAAAGCCGACTTCAGCAGGTCGTGATTGAAAATCAGCCTGCCGCCGGAAATCGTGTAAACCGTCTTTTCGTCGGATGCGGGGAAGAGTATCGGGATGCCGTCGGCGGTCACGATGCGGTCGGGGTCGAGGTCGGCGGATGACGACTTGAAGATAATCTTGTTGTCGCCTGAACCATAACTGATTAGTTTCTTTATCTCAACCAAAGGTTCAATGTGCATGGCCAGCGCGCCGAGTGTGTAGTCGAGTTCGTGGCTGCTGAGTGCGCGGTGGTGCAGGTCGGTCATTGCGGCTATTTTTTTCTGGAATTATTGTATTCGACCAGCGCCAGAAGCGACTGCTTGGCAGGCGAGTCGGCAATGCCGGCAATGGCCTGGCGTGCCATGTCGGAGTATCGGTTCATGGCCTGCGTGGTGTACTGGATGCCGCCGTTGTCGCGCGCAAAGGCCGTGATGGTGGCTATGGCGCGGCTTTCGGTGTTGTGATTCCTGATAAGTTTCATGATTTGCCGTCTGTTTTCGGCCGATGCGTTGGTCAGGGCGTAGATGAGCGGCAGGGTCAGTTTGCGCTCCTTGATGTCGTTGCCGCTGGGCTTTCCGGTCAGCCACGTGTCTTCGTAGTCGAAGAGGTCGTCGCGGATCTGGAAGGCGATGCCGAGATATTCGCCGAAAAGCCGCATCTGCTCCACCGTTTCGGCGGGTGCGCCGGCCGAGACGGCTCCGGCTTCGGTGCAGGCCGAGATGAGCGACGCCGTCTTTTTGTAGATGATTTCGTAGTAGACCTGCTCGGTGATGTCGAGTTTGCGCGCCCGTTCGATCTGCACGAGTTCGCCCTCGCTGATTTCCTTGACCGCCTTCGAGACTATCCTGAGCATGTCGAAACTGTTGCTTTCGAGCGCCACGCCGAGCCCGCGGGCCAGAAAATAATCGCCCACAAGGACGGCTATCTTGCTGTTCCAGATGGCGTTGACGCTGAACTGGCCGCGGCGCTGGTAGGTCTCGTCGACCACATCGTCGTGGACGAGCGTGGCCGTGTGGAGCAGTTCGATCAGGGTGGCGGCCACGTAGCTTCTGTCGGTTATCCGGCCGCTGGCCAATGCCGACAGGAAGACGAGTGTCGGCCGCATCTGCTTGCCTTTGTTTCGGAGGATGTAATTGGTTATAATAGTGAGCAATAGATTGGGCGACTTGAGCTGTTTCTTGAAGTAAGGCTCAAACGCTTTCATCTCTGTTTCTATCGGTCGTTTTATATCGTTGGCAGACATGGTTTTCGGAGTAAATTGCGGTTGCAAAAATAGCAATATCCGCCGCTCAAAACCCAAATCGGAACGCAACTTGCAAAAACTTGTGCCTCGTGCGCGTCATCTACAACATAACCAGAACTTTGACCGCAGGTGCCGTTGCCCAGACGCCGGGCCGGCGCCTGGGCAAACTTTTTTGCCTGTGGGCGGAGTTTGCATTAACTTTGCGCGCTCGGACAACGATGATTTCATCAATCTAAAATCAGGAAAACGCAATGGCAAAAGTCAGAATAACCAAGGAGTTCAATTTCGAAATGGCTCACGTGCTCTACAACTACGACGGGCTGTGCAGCAACATTCACGGGCATTCGTACAAGCTGCTGGTGACGGTGCTCGGCGACATTGCCGAAGACGACAGTTCGCACAAACTCGGCATGGTGATGGACTTCAGCATCCTGAAGTCGATAGTGACCGAGGAAATTGTCAGCCGGCTCGACCATGCTCTGATGGTCTACGACAAATTCCCTAATATCAATACGTTGAAGGCTGCTACCGAACGTTTTTATTCAACACCCTACCAGCCCACCTGCGAGAATATGGTGGTCGACTTTGCACGGCGCATCAGGGCGCGGCTGCCGCAGGGCATCAGCCTTTTCAGCGTCCGCCTGCACGAGACGGCCACTTCGTATGCCGAGTGGTTCGCTTCGGATAACGAATGATGCTCTGATTGGCGGCCGGCGTTTCGGCACGGACAAATGTTGTAACGTCAGCCAAAAAAGCGTGAGGGTGGGGCGGCTATTTTTGTGTCTTGCAATCAGACACTTAAAAAAGCAATGAACCATCAGCTACGCCCAATCCCGACCGCACTGCTCGCGCTTGCCCTTATTTCGTGCACCGGGCGTACGGCCGTTTTTCACTCGTTTGCCTACGAGCCCGGCGGCAGCCAAGCCTGCGAAACCGACGGCCGTCACGTCTACGCCAACCCGATTCTGCCCGGATTCTATCCCGACCCGTCGGTGTGCCGGCGCGACAGCGACTTCTATCTGGTCTGCTCGTCGTTCGCCTACTATCCGGGCATCCCGATATTCAGAAGCCGCAATCTGGCCGACTGGCAGCAGATAGGCCACGTGCTCGACTCGCCGGCCAAGCTCAACCTCGACGGCATCCGGTTGTCGGGCGGGATATACGCTCCCACCATCCGCTACAATCCGGCCAACGGGATGTTCTACGTCATCACGACGCTCGTCGACGGCGGCGGCAACTTTTTCGTCAAGACCGACGACCCCGCGAAAGGCTGGAGCGACCCCATCTGGCTGCCCGACGTCGGCGGCATCGACCCGTCGTTCTTTTTCGCCGACAACGGCGACGCCTACATAGTCCACAACGACGCTCCGCAAGGCACGCCCCGCTACGACGGCCACCGCGCCATCCGCATGCACCGCTTCGACGTGGAGCGCGACTGCACGGTGGGCGACTCGTGGGTGATTGTCGACGGCGGCACCGACCTCAGGCCCGAACCCATCTGGATCGAAGGTCCGCACATCTATCAGATCGGCGACCGCTTCTACCTGCTGGCGGCCGAGGGCGGCACCGGCTCCGACCATTCCGAAGTGGCCTTCGTGAGCACGGCGGCCGAGGGGCCGTACGTCCAGTGCGGCGTCAATCCCATCCTGACCCAGCGCGACCTGTCGCCATATCGGTCGTCCAAAGTCACCTGCACCGGGCACGCCGACATGGTGCGCGACACCGACGGCTCGTTCTGGGCGGTTTTTCTGGGATGCAGGCCTTATGTCGACAATCTGTACAACACCGGCCGCGAGACGTTCCTCCTGCCCGTCAGCTTCGTCGCCGACGGCACGCCGGTCATCCTGCCGCAGGGCGAACCGGTGCCGATGGTTGTGGCCAAGCGCAACGCCGAGGCGCGCCCGCAGGCCAGGTGGGAGGCCCGCTTCGACACCACGGCGCTGTCGGACCGCTTCGTGACCATCCGCACGCCGCGCACGCGCTGGCACAGTCTGCACGACGGCGCTCTGAGGCTTGAGCCGAGGCCGGTTTCGGTGGCCGACGTCGACAACCCCTCGTTTGTGGGCGTCAGGCAGCAGCAGGCCTGCTTCACGGCCGAGGCCAGCGTGGAGTTCGAGCCCGACACCGACGACGACTTTGCCGGCCTGGTCTGCTTCCAGAACGAGGCGGCCTATCTGGCGTTCGGCATCACGGTGGTCAACGGGCGCGAGTCGGTGGTGGTCGAGAAGAACGACGGCGGCCGCCGCTCGATCGAAGGCCTGATGGCGATAGACGACCGCGCGAAGGGCCGGCCGCTGACGCTCAGAATAGCAGGCGGAGGAGCCGCCTACAGCTTTGTGCTCCAGACGCCCGACGGGCCGCGCACCGTGGCCACGACCGACGCCACCCACCTGAGCACCGACAGGGCGGGCGGCTTTGTGGGCACGGTCATCGGCATGTACGCCTCGTCGAAACACAAGGCACGACAGTAAGCATACTTTTTTATATTTAGTTGATTTATGGTGATAGTCTCACGGCACGTCGCGATGATGCTGCCTGAGACTTTTTTTGTGCCGCCGGCAGTGGCAGCCGTGGCGGCTAATGCTTACTTTTGTCCGAACTTTTGGCGAACAGACAATGAAAAGGATTCTAATGCTGGTAGGCCTGGCCATGTGGCTTGCTGCCTGCTCCGACGACGGCGAGACGACCCCGCCCGAGCCCACAATCATCGACCGGAACTGGCAGTACGTCTGCCTGCGCGAAAACAGGACCGACAGCACGCAGATCAACATGGATCTGACCTACAAGCTGACGCTGTGGATTTTCACCTCGTACTACAACACGCTCGACGTGGTCGACTGGAAGACCGACGTTGAGACGTTCTCGCACAGCTTCTACGAATACCGGCTTTCGGCCGACACGGTCAGCATCGACTTCCACGTGCCGCTGACACTGACCGTCAGCGAGCTGACCGATACGACGCTTGTGCTCAACTGCAATCAGGGCGAAGGCAAGTCGTCATTCGACTATTTCTTCAGGCTCTACGAGGGTGAGATTCTGTGGGAATAGGCGCGCTCAGCGTCTGCCGACGCCAAAGTGCAGCCCGGCCGTGATGGTCACGTGCGTCTGGTTTCCGTGCGGATTGACCACGATGATGCGCTCCTGGAACGTATACGGGTCGGTCACGCGCTTCTCCTCCTTGCTCAGATAGGGGATGAAATAGAGCTGCGCCCTGATGCTCAGCAGGCATTTGAGCCCCACGCGATGATAGATGCCGCCATGGATGCCGAAGCCGGCCTTCAGCTTCTCGGACACATACTGCACCGACTCGTCGTCGGCCGTGCCCGAATAATCGGAACTGAAGTCGACCGAATTGCGCAGATAGTTGCCGCCGAAGGCGATGCCCAGAAACGGCTTCACATCCTTGCGGCTCAGCAGAATCTGCCCGAAGCCGTTGAGCTGCGCCGTCTTGTAGTCGGCCTCGAACGAGCCGCGCGTTTCGAGCGAGCCCCAGTAGTTCTTGTTGTATGGCATATAGACATACGCCGCCTCGACGCCCAGCGCAATGTTGCTCCGGCTGACGTGCATGAAGTCGGCCGCGCCCACGAATCCTTTGCTGCACACGTCGTTGAAGGCTATCTGGTCGGCGCTGCGGCCCATGCCCGTGGGGACGGACAGACCCACCTTGCCGCCCACAAAGCTGCTGTTGAGTTTGCCCTTGTTGCGCAGGCGGCTCTGGCCGTCGGCTCCGGAGGCCGCAAGCGTCAGCATCAGAATGGCTATGACAGATTTTTTCATCGATCAATACACGTGTTCGTTAGTGCGTCAGTTTCCGAACGGAAACCGACAAATGTAGCGATTTGCCGACAATGGGCAAGCCGCAGCGCCGCCCCGAAAAAGAAAAAGACAACCGCACCGTGCGTGCGATTGTCTGTCGGCTTTCGGGCTCTCCAGGTAGGACTTGAACCTACGACCTACGGATTAACAGTCCGCCGCTCTAACCAACTGAGCTACTGGAGAGTGAATTTATGTCTTCGCCCCGGCGACCGAGGCGTAATCGGGGCTTTCCCCTCTCAGGAAAGCAGCGCAAAATTATAGCGTGATTATTAAATATGCAATATATTTGCGCAAAAAACCGACAAATAAATCAACTGGCATGGAATCAAAAGTATTAGGCCTTGGCAATGCGCTTGTCGACATTCTGGCACGCATTCCGAACAACGATATTCTGGCACGGCTGTCGCTCCCGCGCGGCAGCATGCAGCTGGTAGACGACAAGCGTTCGGCCGAAATCCAGAATCTCATCCGCGACATGAACCCCGTCAGGGTGTCGGGCGGAAGTACCTGCAACACCATCCACGGCCTGGCCAATCTGGGCATCTCCACGGGCCTTGCCGGCAAAATCGGCAGCGACGATCTGGGCGAATTCTTCAAAGCCGACATGCTCAAGTCGGGCATCGAGCCGCACCTGTTCTCGAGCGACAGCCGCACCGGCTGCTGCATCTCGCTCATCAGCCCCGACTCGGAGCGGACCATGGCCACCTGCCTGGGCGCGGCCGTGGAGCTGACGGCGGCCGACATCACCGGCGCGCTCTTCACGGGCTTCACGCATTTCTACGTCGAAGGCTATCTGGTGCAGAACCCCGAACTGATTGAGACGGCGCTCAAGATGGCCCACGAGCGCGGCCTGACCACCTGCCTCGACCTTGCGAGCTACAACGTGGTCGAGGACAATCTCGACTTCCTCAAGCGCATCATCAGGCAGTATGTCGACGTCGTGTTTGCCAACGAGGAGGAGGCCACGGCCTTCACCGGACGCGAAGACATCGAGGCGCTCAACGAAATCGGCGAACTGGCCGACACCGTCATCATCAAGCTCGGCTGCCGAGGCAGCATCGTCAAGCGGTTCGACAAGGTGGTGCGCGTGGGCGTCATCAAGGCCAACAGCATCGACACCACCGGCGCGGGCGACCTCTACGCGTCGGGCTTCCTCTATGGCATGATCAACGGCCTCTCGCCCGAAAAATGTGCCGAAATAGGCGCCGTGGTCTCGGGCAACGTCATCGAAATGATTGGCACCAAGATGGATGCGCAGCGCTGGAACAAAATCCGCCATACCATCCGCGCCATCTGCGACAAGCCCTGACGCAGCCTCGGCGGGCGCAAAACGCAACGACGGACAACCGGCACGCGGTCATCATTGCCTTGCCGGTTGTCCGTCGTTTTTATTTTCCGCTCGTTTCGGGGCTAATTTCCGACGTCTGTTCCCGAAGGATGACAAATCCCCGCAATCCGCCCCGATAGCTTAAATTTCCCATATTTCCGGGTCAAAATCGGCTTCCGTCAGAGCCTCGATGTCGTCGGGCAGGGCGGGGAAGAAGTCGATGCCGGTCATCTCCTCTATTTCGTCGATGCTGTGGGCGTATTCGGCCAGCGGTCTCTTGCCGGCCTCGTTGGGCGTCACAAAGCCGATGGCCTGCCAGCGGTCGCCGTCGGCCACCAGCAGGCACTTGAAGAACGCCTTGGGCACGGCCACTTTGTTGGGGCCTATTTTCAGGTGGGCCTTGCCCACGATGGGTCCGCTGACCACGTAGACAAAGCTGAAGCGCCCGGCAAGGCTGCGCGTGGCCTCCTCGAGCTTTTTCCAGACGCCGGCGTTGTTGTTGTGATTCTGCGGGCAGATGTTCGACAGGTAGAAGCTCTCGACCATGGCCTGGCGGCTCCACTTCATGTCGGCGGCCGGCGCCATGTGGCCTCGGTCCCAGCCCGAATTGCGATAGTCGTCTGTGGTGGCGGTGCGGCCGGTCACCATGGGGTCGGGCACAAACTTGTCCGAGCGGCTTTCGAGCCCCTCCACCTCGCTGGCCGTCAGCTCGTAGGCCACCCAGTTGGGTATGCAATAGTCCTCGTTGTAGCTGACGGTGTAGCCGATGTGGCTGATTATCTGTTCGGTGCGGCCGTCGGTGCAGCGCGGAATCTCTACATTGGCAATCTGCCGCTGCTGGGGCTGGGCTTCGGTGGCGGGCGTCTGCGCGGCAGCCTCGGTGGTGGCGGTCGGCCGGGCGGCGGTCCGGTCCGAATAGCGCTCGGCCACAATCACTGCGGCCACCACAAGCATGGCCGCAATCAGCATTCTTTTCTTTTTCATTTCCGGTGTGATGGGATTGATTGTCAGAACCAAAAAGACGTCGCCCGGCATCAATCCGAACGACGTCTGTTCATTTTTTCTTTTGCTGTTGAGCGGATACGGTCTTTTGCGACCCTATCAGTTGTTCAGCGAGAAACGCTTGAAAGCAGTGGCGGCCAGACCCTTGCTTGCGCTTTCGAGATACTGTGCTATGTTCTGCTTGTTGTTCTTGATGAATTCCTGCTCCATCAGAGTGCTCTCTTTGAAGAACTTGTTGAGGCGGCCCTGAGCAATCTTGTCGAGCATGTTCTCGGGCTTGCCCTCGTTGCGGGCCATGTCGCGGCCGATCTCGAGTTCGTGGTCGATGGTGGCCTGGGGCACGCTGTTGCGGTCGACAGCCACGGGCGACATAGCGGCCACCTGCATGGCCACGTCCTTGCCGATCTGTGCGTCGACGCCGGCCTGGTTGAAGCCGACGATGGTAGCCAGCTTGCTGCCCGGGTGGATGTAGGCGGCCACGCTTTCGGCTTCGATGAAGTCATAGGCCGACAGGTCGATTTTCTCGCCGATGACGCCCGACAGTTCGATGACCTTGTCGGCCACCGTGGCGCCGTCGAGGCTCAGAGCCTTGAGCGCGTCGAGGTTGGCGGGGCGGTTGGCAATGGCAAGGTCGATGATCTTGTTGGCCAGCGCCACAAAGCCTTCGTTGGTTGCCACGAAGTCGGTTTCGCAGTTCAGAATGGTGACTGCGGCAAATTTGCTGTCGGCGGCCACTTTGGCAAGTGCGGCGCCTTCGGTCGCCTCACGGTCGGCACGCTTGCTTGCGATGGCCTGGCCGCGCTTGCGGATGAGGTCCATGGCGGCGTCGAAATCGCCGTTGGCTTCGGTGAGGGCTTTCTTGCAGTCCATCATGCCTGCGCCCGACATCTTTCTCAGTTTATTTACGTCTTGAGCTGTGATAGCCATGTTGTTCAAATGTTTAGTGGGTTCAGAAAAAACGTTCCGACGGCTTTCGGTGTCACGATTGCCGTCGGAACCATCTATTTTTTTACTCCTCAGTTGTTTCGGCCTGAGCGGCATCGTCCGATTCGGCCTCGGCCTCGGCGGCCTTGGGCTTGCGGGCTTCGCCTTTCTTGGCGCCCTTGGCTGCGGCCTTCTTGTCGCGGGCTTCGTTTTCGTCGAGTTTCTCGACCTTGCGTTCCTCAAGACCTTCCTTGATGGCCTGGGTCATGATGTCGGTCACGATTTCGATTGATTTTGAAGCGTCGTCGTTGGCCGGAATCACGAAGTCGATATTCGTGGGGTCGGAGTTGGTGTCGACCATGCCGAATACCGGGATGTTCAGGCGCTGGGCTTCTTTGACGGCGATGTGCTCTTTGGTCACATCGACCACGAACATTGCAGCCGGAAGACGTGTGAGGTCAGCGATCGAACCCAGAGTCTTGTTGAGTTTGTCGCGCTGACGCGTGATCTGCAGGCGCTCTCTCTTCGAGAGGCTCTGGTAAGCTGCGTCGCCCATGAGCTTTTCGAGCGAGCTCATTTTCTTGACGGCCTTGCGAATGGTGGGGAAGTTGGTCAACATACCACCCGGCCAGCGTTCTACGACGTAAGGCATGTTCACGGCGCCTACCTTCTCGGTCAGGATGTCGCGAGCCTGCTTTTTGGTGGCAACGAAAAGCACTTTCCGGCCCGATTTTGCAATCTGTTTAAGTGCTTCGGCTGCTTCGTCGATCTTGACCACAGTCTTGTGCAGGTCTATGATGTGGATGCCGTTCTTTTCCATGAAGATGTAGGGCTTCATGGCGGGGTTCCACTTGCGTTTGAGGTGTCCGAAGTGAACTCCGGCTTCCAATAATGCTTCGAAATTTGTTCTTGACATGTTTTCTTTTCTAATTCGTTTACCTTCTGATTGATTCAACCCGCCAGTAGCTATGGCGTCAGGCCGCAGGTCTGGCAGGTTTAGATACTAAACAATGCGCAGCGAGATTAACGTTTGCTGAACTGGAATCTCTTGCGTGCCTTCGGACGGCCCGGCTTCTTGCGTTCCACCACGCGCGAATCGCGGGTCATGAAGCCCTTGGCCTTGAGCGCAGGCTTGTCTTCGGCATTGATCTTGACCAGAGCGCGGGCAATGGCAAGACGCAATGCTTCGGCCTGACCCTTGATGCCGCCGCCGCACAGCACGACCTTCACGTCGTAGTTCTCGGCAACGCCAAGAGTCGTCAGCGGTTGCTTTACAATGAATTGAAGAGTGGCGTCGGGGAAATAACTTGCGAGATCCCTCTTGTTGATGGTAATGTTACCTTTACCGGCACTCATGTAGATGCGGGCTACAGCCGCCTTTCTTCTACCTATAGCGTTTGTTACTTCCATGGTCTCAGATTATTTCATGCTTTTAATGTCGATTAACTTGGGCTGCTGTGCCTCGTGCTTGTGCTCGGCACCCGTGTAGACGTGCAGGTTGCGGAACAGCTGGGCACCCAGACGCGTCTTGGGAAGCATGCCTTTGATAGTGTGCTCCAACAGGCGTGTCGGATATTTTGCCATAATCTGAGCGGGAGTCTTGTCGTGGCGACCGCCGGGGTAGCCGCTATAAGAGAATAACGTACGATCCGACCATTTCTTGCCGGTGAGTTGTACTTTTTCGGCGTTGATGACAATCACGTTGTCGCCGCAATCTACGTTGGGCGTGTAGTTAGGTTTGTGCTTGCCGCGGAGGAGCTTGGCGACTTGCGACGCAACGCGACCAAGAACCATGTCCTGCGCATCGACAACTACCCACTGCTTGTCCACAGTAGCTTTGTTTGCCGAAACTGTTTTGTAACTTAAAGTGTTCACAGTCTTCCTTTTGATTTTATTAGACCAACTAATTAATTAAAACAAATTGCTTGGACGCACTTTTCCGCCATCGCCGCGCTGCCATGAACCGATGTACCAACTCAAGTTCTTCGAGGATGCAACGCATTGTGACGGAGCCGATTGCCCATAGGCTCGGATAATAATCGGCGCAAAAGTAGACTATTTTGCGCAAAACAACAAACTTATCCGCTGATTTTTATGCTGATGAGTGCCGCCCGGTGCGAACCGCTCCGGCTTCATCGGCGCCAATGCAGACAGAAACTCCAACCTGCCCGGCGGCGGGTTGGAGTTTCTTGTGCTAATGCGTCGTCGGCTTATTCCCAGAAGTAGAAATAGACTGATTTCATGCCGTAACCTTCGTGGGTTACGGATTCCAAATATCCGTCTTTGTAGAAAGTGTATGAGTAAACGCCTTGGTATTCTTCGCCGCGTGCGTATGTTATTTCTTCGTCCGGCAGCTGATTCGTCCGGCAGCCGAAAAGTTCGGGGTGAGCGTAGCCGATGCTGGATTCGAAAGCCTCATTCATTGGCGCATAACCTTTGCACGTTTTCCCGCCATAATGATATACTCTATAGAACTCGGAATCTTCATAGATTTTAATCAGCCTGTCACCATCCCATGAGTATTCATAATCTTTCCATCTCTCTTGGCTTTCGCTATATCCAAACTTTGTCAGTCTGTTGCCTGAATTGTATTCGAACTTGGCGAGGAAGTCGGCGAACTCTTCCGCTATGACCAGATTGTCCGAAAGCGTGAACGTGTAAGTGCAGCTTCCATATTGCTTGATTTCATTGTCTGACCAAGAGTAGGTATCTGTATCGTGGTAGCTCTGGCCGTCATTGCCGTACTCTTCCAGTTTGCTTAGTCTCCCTTTGGAATCGTATGTAAACAATATGGTGTCAATCTCGATGTCGTTTGAATCCTCAAAACGGGAGGTTATCCTGATGAGCTTCTTCTGCCCGGTGACAATTCCGTCTTCGGTCGTTTCGATTTGGGTGTCGTCGTCATCATCGTCGTCGTCGCACGATGTGGCGGGCATGGCGAGCATCATGGCTACGATGGCCATGCCAAAAAGTCTGAGTGTTTTCATTAAATGGAACTTTGTGTTAGAATGTTTTCTGCTACGCGGGAGGATTACTCCCAGAAGTAGGTTTCTTTATAATAGTGGCCATCGTACGTTTGGGTGACAGACTCCAAATAACCGTCGCCGTAGAAAGTGTATGATAACTCTCGACGCTCCTCTTCGCCGTCTTCGTAACGCCGTATTTGGTAGTCAGGCAGCTGATTTGTGCGGCAACCGAAAAGTTCGGGATGAGCAACAGCAAGGCTACTCACCCAATCCGCAAGCCACGGATTGTAGCCTTTGCATGTTTTTCCGCCATAATGAAATTCATTGTCGTAGGCGCCTAACCAATAAAACCTCACCAACTTGTCATCATCCCAAGAATAGTAGTATTCGTCGGTGTCGGAATCGTCCTTTTCTGATTCGAGGGCTATTCTCTTGTCCGAGTCGTATTGGTACGTTACGGGGTAACTACCATCCGTCTTTTCCATTACCATATTGTCAGAAAGAACATAAGTATAGTCACCTGTGTAGCCGTCTTCGTTATAGTGGTACGCAATGGAATTTTCCGTCCATGTATATGTTTGTAAATATGCATAACCATAGACGAAACCTGAACCCTTGGGATCGTAGTCATCATCTTCCCACCTGATAAGCCTTCCTTTGGAGTCGTATCTGAGGATAGCAGTGTCGACATCAATATAGACGTAACTGCCTTCGCGTTCTTCTTCATACTCAACAATCTTGACGAGCTTCTTCTGCCCGGTGACAATTCCGTCTTCGGTCGTTTCGATTTGGGTGTCGTCGTCATCATCGTCGTCGTCGCACGATGTGGCGGGCATGGCGAGCATCACGGCTACGATGGCCATGCCAAAAAGTCTGAGTGTTTTCATTTTGGTTATGATTTTTTTTTGATTGAAATTGATTGGTCAATTGCTTGGTAGATAGAGTGAATGGAGATTTTTCTTGATGTTTTTTTGCGGGGTCGAATATATATATATATATAGCTATCCAAATTTTCAGCCGATTTTCTGTACACATTTTTTGCACAGCGAGGGGCGGCCGAGGGCGTTTTTTCGAAAACGGCGACGTCGCATATTCTGGCGTCATGCCTTTGCGGCAAGCTGTGGCTTTTTCGTAACTTTGCGCAAATCAACACCAACAGCGCCATGCAAAAGCTACCGATAGGAATACAGAGTTTCAGAAAACTCCGCGAAGAAGGCTGTCTCTACGTGGACAAGACCGAAGCCATCTACCGACTTGTGAACGACGCCACGGTCTATTTCCTTAGCCGTCCGCGCCGCTTCGGCAAGAGCCTGCTTTGCAGTACCTTGCAGGCGTATTTCGAGGGCCGGAAAGAACTCTTTGAAGGCCTTGCGATAGAAAAACTCGAAACGGAGTGGCAGGCGTATCCGGTGCTTTATTTTGACTTCAACGGCGAGAAGTACGGCAGCATCGACAATCTGGAGCTGATGCTCAGCCGGCACCTCATGCAGTGGGAGGAGGTCTACGGGTGCAAATATCCCGACGAGACGGTCTCGGGGCGGTTCTACAACTTAGTCGTCAGCATCCACGAGCAGACCGGCAAGCGCGTTGTGGTCATTGTGGACGAATACGACAAGCCGCTGCTCGAATCGCTCGACAACAGCGAGGCGCAGGAGCAGAGCCGCGCGCTATTCAAAGGCTTCTTCGGCAACCTGAAAAAACTCGACGAGCACCTGAAGTTCGTCTTCTTCACCGGCGTCACTAAATTCTCGAAAGTCTCCATCTTCAGCGACCTGAACCAGCTGCGCGACATATCGCTCGAACCGG
>CALYZD010000063.1 GCA_945607565.1 uncultured Bacteroidales bacterium
TGGCGCGGCATGGATCAGGGTGTCAGCGGCGGATGCTTCCAGCCCTCGATGAGCTTCGGCTACAAGGGCTTCACGCTCGGCGCGTGGGGCAGTACCGGCATCTCCGACCTGAATGCCAAGGAGTTCGACATTTCGCTGGGCTATAGCGTGGGCAACTTCAGCGCAACGCTCACCGACTATTTCTGGGCAGGCGAAGAAGCCGCCTACGGTCACTATTCCGACGATCACTTCTTTGAGATAGCGCTCTCCTACACCGTGGCCGACAAGCTCAACATCGGCTGGGCCACCATGTTCACTGGCGGCAAGAGCGCCGAATACAACGCCGACGGCGACCGCATGTATTCGACCTACATCAGCCTCTCCTATGACGCCGAAGTAGGCGGCGTGGCGCTCACTCCGGCCATCGGCATCAACCCGTGGGAAAGCCAGTTCGACGACGAGTTCTCGATTCTCGACATCTCGCTGAAGGCCTCGAAGGAAATCAAATTCACCGACTCCTTCTCGCTTCCGGTCTTCGTGCAGGCCATCGCATCGCCGGCCAAAGACAGGACCTATCTGGTGTTCGGCATGACGTTCTGATAACAAGTGGATTAGATTTTATATTAGCTGTTCTTTTTTGGGGAGCATCGGTGCGGATTCGTTCGGCCGATGCTTTTTTTGTTTGAAATGCAACATTTAATCACTTTTTTTGCAGAAAAAAACTGTGGATACAATACAATTATCTTTGCTGATAGCATTCGCCGTGGCGGCAGTGGCACAGATTTTCTACTACTCCTTCTTCATGTTCCGGATTATCCCCAAGTCGCAGGCCGAAACCGCCGGGCGCCGCATGCCGCTGTCGGTCATCATCTGCGCCAAGAACGAGGGAGCCAACCTGCGTCGCAACATTCCGCTGATGATGGCGCAGAAATATCCCGAATTTCAGGTCATTGTGGTCAACGACTGCTCCGAAGACGACACCGACATGGCCCTTGCCGAGCTCAAGCAGAAATATCCGCAGCTCTACTACACCAGCATTCCCGTCGACAGCAAGTTCCACCATGGCAAGAAGCTGGCCGTGGTCATCGGAATCAAGGCGGCCCGCTACGAGCACATGGTTTTCGTTGACGCCGACTGCGCTCCGGTCTCCGAGAACTACCTCGCCACCATAGCCGGCCGCTATGCCGACGGCCGCCAGATGGTGCTCGGCTACGGGCGCTACGCACGCCGGCCCGGCTTCGTCAACACATTCATCCGCTACGAAACCTTCTGGAACGCCGTGCAGTATTTCGGCTTCGCGCTGGCAGTCAGGCCGTTCATGGGCGTGGGGCGCAACATATCCTACACCCGGACGCTCTACGAGCAAAGCTCCAAATATCGCGGCAACCTCTCCATCGTCTCGGGCGACGACGACATGTTCGTCTCCGACGTCGGCACCAGAGCCAACACCGCCGTCTGCTTCAGCCCCGACGGGCAGACCGAAAGCGAGCCCAAGCGCACCTGGGCACAGTGGATCACGCAGAAGTCGCGCCACCTCTCGACCGCGCCGCTCTATGGCTTCGGCGTCAAGTTTTTTCTGCTGCTCGAGACTATTTCGCGCCTGCTGTTTTGGACATTATTCGTTTTTTTGCTTATTTTAGGCTCGGAAATGACCCTGCAGATAGCGGCAGTTCTGTTTTTAATCCGCATATTGTTAATGTATTTGTCAATCGGTATGTCGGCCCGGAAAATGGGCGAAGGCTATTTGTGGGCGTGGGCTTTGCCCATGGATCTGCTGATGCCGGCAATGCAGTCGCTGGCGTGGGCGCGAAACATCATATATAGAAAAAGTGACGTATGGGATTAACGGAAAATCATTCTGACAGAGCGATATACGATGCCGACTTAGTGCAGCGCGCCATAGCGGGCGAAGAGAAATGCTATGCCGAGCTGATGTCGCGCTACCGCGACGCGATATACTTCATGCTGCTCAAGATGGTCAACAACAAGAGCGACGCCGAAGACCTGACGATAGAGGCTTTCGGCAAGGCTTTCAAGAACATCCGGCAATATTCCACCAGCTACGCCTTCAGCACGTGGCTGTTCAAGATAGCCTCCAACAACGGCATCGACTTCCTGCGCAAGAAACGCGCCGTGGTCATCTCGATTGATGCCGGATACAGCAGCGACGACAGCGAACGCCCCACGCCCCTCTCGGTCTGCGACGAAGGCCTCGACCCCGCCGAAGCGCTCATCAAGTCGCAGGTAGCCAACACGGTGCGCATGGTGGTGCAGAAGCTGAAGCCGCGCTACAAGACGCTGATAGAGATGAGGTATTTTCAGGAACTGTCGTACGAAGAAATAGCCGAGCAGCTGTCGCTGCCGCTCGGAACCGTCAAGGCACAGCTGTTCCGCTCGCGCGAATTGCTCTACAATATCCTGAAACACACCGACACCAACGACCGCTAAGCAATCATGGACATCGTCAGACACTACTTTCCCGGCCTGACCGCACGCCAAACCGAGCAGTTCGCATCGCTTGCCGACGTCTACGCCGAATGGAACGCGCGCATCAACGTGGTGTCGCGCAAGGACATAGGGCAGATCGACGTCCGCCACGTGCTGCACTCGCTGGCCATTGCCAAATACACGAGCTTCGTGCCCGGCACGCGCATAATCGACGTGGGCACGGGCGGCGGCTTTCCGGGCATTCCGCTTGCCATCATGTTTCCCGAAGTCAGCTTCACGCTTGTCGACTCGATAGCCAAGAAAATCAAGGTGGTCGAGAGCGTGGCCTCGGAATTGGGTCTGACCAACGTCAGGGCCGTGCAGAGCCGGTCGGAGAGCGTAGAGCCGCGCCGGTTCGACTTTGTGGTGAGCCGCGCCGTCACAGCCTTCCCCGACTTCGTGTCGATGACGCGCCATCTGGTCGACACGCGCCGAGCCAGCAATCCCGTGCGCAACGGCATCCTCTACCTCAAAGGCGGCGATTTCGACGACGAAATCAGGCCTTTCGGCCGCGCCGCTCTGGTGGTCGACATCAGGACCTATTTTGCCGAGGAGTTTTTCGAAACCAAAAAGCTGATTCATCTGGCGCTATAGTTTCCGAACTGCGAAAAACAACGCCAAAAAGTTTGGTGGCAAAATAAAAAGATATACTTTTGCAGTCCGAAAAGGAATTAAGAAAATAAAAATCGAACATAGCAATGAAAAGGACATTTCAACCATCAAACCGCAAGAGAGTCAACAAGCATGGCTTCCGTCACAGAATGTCGACGGCTAACGGACGTCGCGTGCTGGCTGCTCGCCGTGCCAAAGGCAGAAAGAAACTGACTGTTTCAGACGAATGCAAAGGCAAGGCCGCTTAATTTTAAGGCAGGATTAAAATATAAAAAAGCCCCGTTATTCGGGGCTTTTTTATTATAATCGGTGTCAGGGCGGCCAAATTTGGGCGCAGCCCGATTGCAGGAAGTAAAGATTTACATATTTTTGACCAAAACAAATCACCATGTCCCTTTGGAAGTTTATCAGATCGAAGCTGTTCTTGTGGCAGATCGTCATTTCGATAGTCGTGTTTTTTCTGCTGATGGCCACGGTCATGTGGAGCCTTGGTTTCTACACGCGCCACGGCCGGACGATAATAGTGCCGCAACTAACAGGCTTTCAGGAAAAAGAGATAGTGGAGGCGATGGAGAACATCGGGCTCAGCTACATGATAATCGACTCGCTGCACCGCAGCAACGCCGTTCCGGGCGAGATAATCGACCAGGTGCCCAAGGCCGGGCAATATGTCAAGAAAGGGCGCATGATTTTCCTGACAATCAACGCTTTCAACTGCGAGATGGTGACCGTGCCCAAGTTGGTCGACTACTCGCTGCGCAACGCTCAGGTGGTTCTCGAATCGCGGGGACTGCGCATGGGCCAAGTCATCTATAAACCAAGCGAATACACCGACCTTGTCCTGAGCCAGCTCATCGACGGGCATCAGGTGCGCGAGGGTGCCCGCGTGCCCAAGGGGACCGAGATTTCGCTGGTGGTGGGCAACGGGTTGGGTTCCAAGGTCGAAGTGGTGCCCGATCTGCTCGGCCTTACCATAAGCGAAGCGCGGCAGACGGTGGCCGGCGTGGGCTTCAGCATCGGCTCCGTCATCTGCGACGAGACGGTCAGGACATCGCGCGACTCGGCGCTGGCCGTGGTCTGGAAGCAGTCGCCCGACGCGGTGGACGGCGCCATGGAGAAGATTGGCGCGTCAATCAACATCTGGATTACCAACAATATGGACGCGGTGATGAATGGCCTGTCGCAACCAGCTGAATAATAAGAAGATTCCATTCGCAGAACACAATGCCCAACACACACGAAAACGACGAAGAGGAGTTCGACGACGAGTTGCTCCCTGCCGACGACCCCGATGCCGCCCGGACGGCCGCAGACGGCGAGACCTTTGAGCACTACCGCTTCGTGGCCGACCCCAAGCAAGGTCTGCTGCGCATAGACAAGTTCGTGGTCGACAGGGTGATGCACGCGTCGCGCACCAAGATAAAGGACGCTGCCGAGGCCGGCAACATCCGCGTCAACGACGTGCCGGTCAAGGCCAACTATCGCGTCAAGCCCGGCGACGTGGTGACTATTGTCATGAGCTATCCGCCGCGCGAGGTCGAGATTGTTCCCGAAGACATTCCGCTCAACATTGTGTATGAGGACGATTCGCTGCTTGTGGTCAACAAGGCGGCGGGCATGGTGGTGCACCCCGGCCACGGCAACTACACGGGCACGCTTGTCAACGCCCTGGCCTGGCATCTGAAAGATCTGCCGATGTTCAGCAATCAGGCCGACCTGCGCCCTGGCCTTGTGCACCGCATCGACAAGGACACGTCGGGGCTGCTGGTGGTGGCCAAGACCGAGGCGGCCAAGGTGAGCCTGTCGCGCCAGTTTTTCGACAAGACGACCTCGCGCACCTATCTGGCCCTGGTGTGGGGCGCGATGGCCGACAACGAGGGGACGATTGTGGGCAACATCGGCCGCAGCCTGAAAGACCGCAAGGTGATGGACGTCTTTCCGCCCGACGGCGACTACGGCAAGCACGCCGTGACGCACTATCGGGTGGTGGAACGCCTTGGCTATGTGACGCTTGTGGAATGCCGGCTCGAAACCGGACGCACGCATCAGATCCGCGCACACTTCAGGCACATCGGCCACCCGCTCTTCAGCGACGAGCACTACGGCGGCAGCCAGATTCTCAAGGGCACGACTTTTGCCAAATACAAGCAGTTCGTGCAGAACTGCTTCAGCATCCTGCCGCGTCAGGCGCTGCATGCCAAGACGCTGGGTTTCAGGCATCCGGCAAGCGGCGAATACATGCAGTTCGACTCGGAACTGCCGCCCGACATGACCATGTGCATTGACCGCTGGCGGGCCTACGTGTCGGGGCGCGATTTGGAGCAGAACGAATGAAATGGGGCTCTGCCTCAGTCTTTTAAAAACATATCGAAACAGAAAATGAAAAAGAATGTTGCCATTGTTTATGGCGGTTATTCGTCGGAAGTAGTGGTTTCCGAAAAAAGCATGGCCGGCCTGATGACCTTCATCGACGCCGAGAAGTATAACCTGATTCCGGTTCTGGTGACGCGCGACGAGTGGAGCGCAGTGGTCGACGGAACTCACTATCCGATAGACCGTTCCGACTTCTCGTTCAGCCGCGGCGGCAGCAAGGTCGGCATCGATTTTGCCTACATCACCATCCACGGCGCGCCGGGCGAGAACGGACAGCTGCCCGGATATTTCGAAATGATAGGCCTGCCGCACTCCACGTGCCCGTCGCTGGTGTCGGCCATGACGTTTGACAAGTATGTGTGCAACAACTATCTGCGCGGCTTCGGCATCTCGGTGGCCGACTCGGTGCTGGTGCGCAAGGGCGAGGCCGTGGATGCCCGGGCCATTGCCGACCGGCTGGGTCTGCCGTGCTTCGTGAAGCCGGCGGCCGGCGGCTCGAGCTTCGGCGTGTCGAAGGTCAAGACGGTCGAGGGCATCGGGCCGGCCGTGGCCAAGGCTGCGGCCGAGAGCGATGAGGTGATCATCGAGTCGCTGCTCGAAGGCACCGAGCTGACCTGCGGCCTCTACCGCACGGCCGGTCGCACGGTGGTCTTCCCCCTGACCGAGGTGGTCAGCGGCAACGAGTTCTTCGACACCGAAGCCAAATACACGCCCGGCGTGGCTCAGGAAATAACGCCGGCGCGCGTGCCCGATGCCGTGCGCGACAAGGTGCAGGCCATCGCACGGCGCGTCTACGACATCATGGGCATGAGCGGCATCGTGCGCATCGACTTCATCGTCAATTCCGAATCGGTCAATCTGCTCGAAGTCAACACGACGCCGGGCATGACGGTCACCAGCTTCATCCCGCAGCAGATCCGCGCCAACGGCATGGACTACAAGGATGTGTTCAGCGAGGTGATTGACGACATTCTATCCCGAACGAAATAGCATCCCGACAAAATGAAATATCTGATTGCAGGGCTCGGAAACATCGGCGACGAATATGCCCACACGCGCCACAACATCGGTTTCGACGTGGTCAGCCGGCTGGCGGCCGACACCGCGACGACCATGACCGCCGAACGCTACGGCGAGGTCGGCTACATGAAGTTCAAGGGGCACATCTTCGTGCTGCTAAAGCCCAACACCTACATGAATCTGAGCGGCAAAGCGGTCAACTACTGGCTGCAGAAGGAGAAGATTCCGGTCGAAAACCTGCTGGTGGTGGTCGACGACTTGGCGCTGCCCTTCGGGACGCTGCGCCTCAAGGGCAAGGGCAGCGACGGCGGCCACAACGGCCTGAAGAACATCAACGCCATGATTGGCACGTCCAACTACGCCCGCCTGCGCTTCGGCCTCGGCAACGACTATCCGCAGGGCGCGCAGATCGACTTCGTGCTGGGGCGCTGGAGCGACGACGAGAAGGCCGCCATCGGCGAGCGCATAGCCACGGCCGCCGAGATTGTCAGAAGCTGGGGCGCTATCGGGCTCGAACGCACTATGACTCAGTTTAATAACAAATGACGCACTATGGCCGATAACATCAGAATAGACAAATTCCTGTGGGCCGTCCGCATCTACAAGACCCGCTCAATAGCCGCCGAAGCCATCAGGCGCGGCCGCATCACCATGGGCGGACAGCAGGTCAAGGGGGCCAAGATTGTGAAGGAGGGCGACGTGGTGGAGGTCCGAGTGCCGCCGGCCACGCGCTCGTTCAAGGTGCTGCAGATACCGCGCAGCCGCCTCGGCGCCAAGCTGGTGCCCGAATACATCCGCGAAGTGACGCCGCCCGACATGCTCGAGCTCATCGAGATGAACCGTCTGGCCATGTCGATGAACCGCCGCCGCGGTCTGGGCAGGCCCACCAAGAAGGAGCGCCGCGACCTTGACGACTTTTTCGACGGCGACGAGGCCGACACTGACGCCGACTTCGACATCGACTTCGATGCCGACGACGATGACGAAACGACGTACTAAAAGCATATCCGACCATGATTATAGCTCAGAAGAAAAGGAAGGAAAACATCATAGAATATCTGCTCTACATGTGGCAGGTCGAGGACCTGATTCGCGCCAACGGGCTCGACATGAAGCGCATAGAGGCCACCGTGGTCGACCGCTACGGCGATGTCGACGAGGCGCTGCGGCGGCAGATATACGACTGGTGGGACAATCTGACCGAAATGATGCGCATCGAAAAGTGCGAGACCTCGGGCCATCTGCAGGTGACGCGCGGCCTGATGAACGACATCTACAATTTCCATCTCTATCTGCTCACCAAGCCCGAAGAGGCTGCCTATCAAAACGCTTTCCAGACGGCGTGGTCGGACCTGCTGGCGCTGAAGGCGCGCATCCCCGACGGCGACCGTATGCAGCACGTGGAGCTCGCCCTGACGGCCATCTACGACTATTTTCTGCTCAAGCTCCAGGGACGCACCGTGCTGGCCGACACCACCAACGCCGTGGTGCGCATCAGCCGTGCCATGGCCATCCTGAGCGCCAGGTATCTGGAGGCCGAGCGCGAACTCGACAAGCGGCCGCAGACCAATGCCGACGGCACGCTCAGCGCCGCCCGTTGATGGCGTTCATCATCATCAATCGTCGATTAATCACATTTTGAATTCAGACCGAGGCCGGTGTCATCTGACGCCGGCCTTTTTGCGCAGCAGTGATATGCGCTGCTCGATGTCCTTCTGATATTCGCCATTGTTGAGGCGCGCGGCCTTGTCGAGGTATGCTGAGGCGGCAGTCATGTCGGCGGTCTCGACTTTGATTTGGGCGGCGTAGAGGGCGGCGTAGGGGCCGTGGAAGCGCTTGTCGGCCGTGGCCTGGGCTATGGCCTTGTCGTAGTGCTCGATGGCCTGCGCGTCGAGGCCTTTGAGCTGGCAGATGCGCCCGCGCCTGAAGTGATATTCGATGGCGGTGGCGCTGTCGGGGCGGTAGCCGTCGAGGGCGGCAAGGGCCTTGTCGTAGAGGCCGTATTCGGTGAGCAGCCGGGCCTTCAGGAGGGTGGTGTCGGTCTGGGCGTAGCGCCTGGCGTCGGCGGCCGAGTTGGCGTCCGAAGCCGAGAAGCGCTCCACGTCGGCGGCCTTTTGGGCTGCGGCCTGCCCCTCGGCGTCGCGGCCTTGCAGTTTGAGCGCCCATGCCTTGAGCGTCAGTGCATTGGCCCGGCAGGTGATGCCGGTGTAGGTCGCGAGGAAGCGGTCGAGGCAGGCTATGGCCGACCGGGTGTCGAGGCGGCGCAGGGCTATCTTGCCTTTCTGGTGCATCAGCAGCGGGAACTGTTCGAAGGCGTGCGCCGGCAGGGTGGCGAGCAGGCTGTCGGCCGTGGCGCCGCGGTTGTCCTTGCCGATGGTCAGGATGTAGGTGTAGACCACCACGGGCGAAGGGCTTTGCTGCATCCGCTTTTCGAGCCTCGGGTTCATGTTGCGGCTGTTCGACAGAAAGAAGTTGACGAACGCCAGCAGTTGCGACTCTTGGTTGAGCCCTTCGATGTCTCTGACCTTGAGGCAGTAATCTTCGATCTGCGCAAGGCCGTGTTCGAGGTTGCCTTGGCCGAAGCCGATGAATCCGGCAAGCGTCTTCCACTTGTCGGGAATCTGCGCCAGCAGGACGTTGTAGATGCCGCGCAGTTTCAGCTGTCCGGGCTGGCCCGACGCCACCTTTTCGCCCTCCTTGAATGCCTTGTACGATTTCCAGAAGAGCATTCCGCCCGTCCATGTGTTGTTCTTGCTCAGCTCCACCATGCACTTGTGCAGCAGCAGGTTGCAGCGCATGGTGGGCTGCCGGTCGGCCGGCGCCGAGCCGAGGGCGTCGAAGGCGCGGTCGCTGGCGTCGAGGTAGAGGTCGTAGTTGGCCTCGCTGTTGTTGGCCGTGTAGAGCATCAGCCGCCGGTATTCTTGCAGATAGGCGCGTTCGGCCTTGTTGTCGGTCAGTGCCAGGTGGGTTTCGAAGCCTTTGCGGTCCATCTCGAAGATGGCCTGCAGGGCCCGGTGCATGTGGCTGTCGGCGGCGTGTGCGCCAATGGTCCACGCCAGTGCCAGCATGGTGAGCAGTCGTTTCATGTGTGTCGTCGTTTTTTTTCGTTGATGATATGGGCATCGTGCCGGCTCAGAGCACGATGCATGATGTGCCGTGGAAGACCAGTGTCTGCCGCGTTTCGGGGTTGAAGAACCCGAAGGTCATCTTGTCGGCAAACTGGTTCATGGTGTCGAAGTCGGTCTTCAGGTCGCCGCTGATGTCGAAGACCACGAGCGTCGAGCGTCGCTGCGGCAGTCGGTGCAGGTCGCAGCAGCAGGTGCAGGTGGCCTTGGTGCCCTGGATGACGGGCGGATTGTCGGTGTTGCGCGAGATGAAGAATATCTTTCTGAAGCGCGGGTTGTGGCATTCGGTCTTCACCTGCACCTGCAGCATCAGGCAGCGCATTATCCGCACCGCATACCACATTCTGATGCCGACCCACGTCAGGGCGTTGACCAGTGCGCCGTGGCGCGGCGTCTCGTAGCAGGCGGCGAAGCGGCGCAGGGCGTTGTAGAAGTGGCGGATATAGAAGAGCCGGGCCGGCGTGCTCTCGCCCTTGAAGTGGACTATGGTGATGTCGCCGCGATAGATGTTGCCGGTGCTGCAGTTGTGCATCCGCCACGACAGGTCGGTGTCTTCGAAATACATGAAGTAGTTTTCGTCGAAAGCCTGCGTGCGTTCCAGTATCGAGGCCTCGAAAGCCATGAACGCGCCCGGCAGCGACGGCACCGGTCCCTGCCCGAACTCGCTGATGTTGCCCAGATAGTAGGAGTTGAGCGTGGCCGACCGCTTGTTGAGCTTCCACAGGCCCGTGACCTTGAAGAATGCCGCCCCCACCGACGGGTAGCCGCGTTTCGACTCGCGCAGGAACCTGCCGCGCCCGTTTATCATCCTGACGCCCATGGCGCCGCTGCCCGGGTGCCGCTCAAAGTGGTCGGCCACGTCGGCGAGCAGTGTTCGGGGCACTATGGTGTCGGGGTTGAGCAGCACGATGATGCGGCCGCGCGCAGCGGCTATGCCCACGTTGTTGGCCACGCCGAAGCCGTCGTTGCTGTGCTCCAGCAGCCGCACCCACGGGTAGTGGCCGCGCAGGAAGTCGGCGGTGCCGTCGGCCGACGCGTTGTCGACCACGATGACTTCGGCCGCGACGTTGCGCATGGCCTGCCGCAGCGTGTCGAGGGCGAACCTGAGCACGTGCAGGCAGTTGTAGCTGACGATGATGACCGATATCTGCGGTCGGGTAGTGTTGCTATTTTCCACCTAATAATCTTTTAATCGAAAACCCGGATTTGCTTTTCTGCTGTCGGGCCACGGGCGATTCGCCCTCGGTCGGGCACAGGTTCTGGTAGATTTCTCCCCAGCCGGGGATGCCTCCATAGTTGCGGTCGTCGATGTAGATGTCGGCGTCAATCTTGGGGCTGGCGCCATCGTCGTGCGCCTGGCCCGGATATGACGCGTTGACGGCGTAGAACTCGATGCCGTTGGCCCGGCACAGTTCGACGGCCTCGTCGAGGAGGCTGCCGCTGCGGCACGTCCATAGGATGAGCAGATGCCCCTGCTCCATCAGTGCCCTGAGGGTGTAGAACGCAAAGGGGCGCTCCTTGCCCATGCGGGGGTATTCGTTTTCGACTATCGTTCCGTCAAAGTCTACTGCTATCACCATAGGTCTTGTCCGTGTTTTTTGTGGTTGGTCGTTTCGGGTCGGTCTGTCAGTCTTCGGTCTTCTCGTAGCCAAAAAGCCCGGCGGTCGGGTAGAGCAGGAGGATGAAGACGGTCATTATCACGAAAATCATGCTGTACGAGCTGTCGGCCGTCAGATAGTAGAGCAGGCTGCACGCGTAGCTGATGACGCTCAGCGTGACGATGCGGAAGCGGTAGCTGCGGCCGGCCGTCTTGAGGAAGTCGGGCTCGCTGAGCGTGTCTATCTTCTTGAGGCTGCGCTTGAAGATGAACGACGTCAGCGGCACGCAGATGAGCGTCAGCAAAAAGAGCGACGTCTTGATGTAGAAGTCGGCCTCGACGCTCAGCGTGGCGCGGTCGGCCAGCAGCAGCGCGGCGCCGAACGCCGCGAGCGCAGGTGCCGATATGATGTAGTAGAATCGGCGCAACTGTTTGAGTAACTGTTCCATTGGCTTGTGTTATCCTTGGTTTGTCTTTCGGTGTGTTCTCTGTTTCGGTCAGGCGGCGCGTTCACAGCGTGCGGTCGAACGGGATGCGGTTGACCAGCGACCGCCCCAGCGTCACCTCGTCGGCATACTCCAGCTCGTCGCCCACCGCCACGCCGCGCGCTATGGTGGTGATGGGCGTGGCGTAGGGCGCCAGCCGCTTGTAGATGTAGAAGTTGGTGGTGTCGCCCTCCATGGTGGTGCTCAGCGCCAGAATCACTTCCTTCACCCCGCCGGCCGCCACCCGAGCTTCGAGCCGGTCGATGTTCAGGTCGTCGGGGCCGATGCCGTCCATGGGCGAGATGACGCCGCCCAGCACATGGTAGACGCCCTGATATTGCCGCGTGTTCTCGATGGCCATCACGTCGCGGATGCTCTCGACCACGCACACGGTGTCGTGCTGCCGCTGCGGGTTGGAGCAGATTTCGCATTCGTCGGTGTCCGAGATGTTGTTGCAATGACGGCAATAGTGGATGTCGGTCCGCACGGCACGTATTGCGTCGGCCAGCATCAGCGCCTCTTCGCGTTCCTGACGCAGCAGATGCAGCACCAGCCTCAGTGCCGTCTTGCGACCGATGCCGGGCAGCTTGGCAAATTCGCCCACGGCATCTTCGAGCAGTTTGGATGAAAATTGTGTCTGTGCCATCGGGCGGCGAAGATAACTCATTTTATCGACGCCGCCAAGCGCAAAACGGCCGCCCGCAAAGCCCCGCCGCAGCCGCCCGCAGGCCTCGCTTTTTGGCACGGATTGCATTATCTTTGCCTCCGCAGAAAATCATCAACCGCACGCAACATGAACACACTTCTTCGCCGGCTGTCGGCACCGATGGCCATGGCGGCACTGCTGGCCGGATGCCGGAGCGCCGAACCGCAATACGTCCGCAACGAAGGCTACGTCTTCGGGACCACCTATCACTACACCTACGCCCACAGCGCCGACCTCGGCCAGGCCATAGCCCTCAAGCTGAGACAATACGACGCGTCGCTCTCCACCTTCAACCGCAACTCGATAATCAGCCGCGTCAACCGCAACGAAGACGTCGAGGTCGACACCTTCTTCGTCACCGTCTTCCGCCGCGCCCAGCAGATCAACCGCCTCTCGGGCGGCGCCTACGACCTGACCGTCGCCCCGCTGCTCGACGCCTGGGGATTCGGCTTCGCCAACGCCGACAGCATCACACCCCAGCTCATCGACAGCCTGATGCAGTTCGTGGGCATGGACAAGATTGACCTCGACGGCCGACGCGTGGTGAAAGCCGACAGCCGCGTCCGCATCGAAGCCTGCTCGCTGGCCGAAGGCTACGGCGTCGACGTGGCCGCATCGGTGCTCGACAGCGCCGGTGTGACCGACTACATGGTCGAGATAGGCGGCGAAGTGCACGTGCGCGGCCGCAACCCCAAAGGCGAGCTCTGGCACATCGCCGTCGACAAGCCCATCGAAGGCTCGACCGAAGCCGACCGCCAGTGCCAGCTCATACTCGGCCTCACCGACTGCGCCGTGTCCACCTCGGGCAGCTACCGCAACTTCTACTACAAGGACGGCAAGCGCCTCTCACACACCATCGACCCCACCACCGGACACCCCATAGAGCACGGCATGCTGAGCGTCACCGTGGTGGGCCCCAACACCATGACCACCGACGCCCTCTCGACCACGATGATGGTGATGGGCCCCGACAGCGCCCGCAACTTCGCCGCCCGCACCGACGGCATCGAGGCGTTCTTCATCTATGGCGACTCGCTCGGCAACATCCGCACCGACATGACCCCGGGCTTCGAAAAGCTGATTGTCAGGCGACTGGATTGAACGCCGCCGGCACTTCAACCGTTCTTCCGGAAACTGCCGACTTTTTGTGTGACAAATGCTAATTCACGGTATCCCCGAAATACAAGATAAAGTCAAGACTCAAAAAGAGTTGATAAGTTGCAGTGATTGGCGGTAATGGCCGGGGTATGAGAATAGGGCGCAAGAATTGAAAGAGTACATGAGGGTAGGTAGAATTACGTCTCGTCAACATTAAAGTTTCTCTGTCTTTGACTACTTGAGGGATTTAGGCGGTGAATACGCATGCATAGATGGAAAGCATGCCCCCGGACCGAATCTCGTCAGATGTTGAATGTCATCCTACTATGCTTGCAAAAAAGGGGGGATTGGAATGGTGGACAGTTCTCCGATAATGCTCAGTCTCCTCTACTGATCTCAGAAAGCAGATCATCCGTATTTGCCTGATCCGTATCTATAATGAAACCCCAATAGGAATCCTCCTATGTCAAAACGGGTGTGTGGTGGTTCGATAGATCGGCAAACATGAAGGTATGAAAAACGCCAATGAATAATAGTGTTTATTTTATGATTGATTTAAAAAACAATTTGATCAACAATATTGTCAATAGAATTAACCGAAAGTTGCAACCTCTGAACTTCAGAGGGAAAGCGTCGGCTAAATGTTCAATACATTTTGGGAACCAACGTGCCGCACACGAGAGTGTTCTTTTTTTAGTTGTTATTTCAGCCCTTCACCTCCGCTATCTTTCAGCCAATCATTTATTGCCGAGTCGAAAGTGTACGCAAATTTGTAGCCGGATTCTGCCATTTGCTTGCCGCAGATGTTGGTCGAAATCATCAGCTTTTGCACTCGTTCAGGGCAAATTCCCATTGGCGAACCGACAATTTTTGCCAAGTAAGCAGCAGGCATCAGAAGCCAAGCCGGAACCAATAATGTCCTTTGTTTTATCCCGGCAGATGCTTTCATGTGTTCGACTATTTGCTCAATTGTGTACGCAGGCTCAAAAGTGCAATTGTACACAGAGGTGTTATATTTATGATTTTCAAGCATATAGAGCATAAATCTGACCAAGTCTTTGACATAGACGCAAGCCTTTATTGTGTCTTTTCGCCCTGGATACATGAACTTTCTCTTGCGTAGACTCCAATAGAGGCGCGTGAAGTTGCCTTTCTCCCCATAACCAAAGACCACACCTGGCCGCACAATTGTCAGCTCACGGTCGGGAGACTCACTCTGCCATATCTGATGAATCTTTTCCGCAACTAACTTTGATATTCCGTATGGAGTATTTGGAGTAGGTAAAGTCTGTTCCGACTTCAGTTCTTCAGATGCCCCATAGGGGGCGATGCTGCTTGTGAAAACCATCTGACGCACTTTGTGTCGTCTTGCGAACTCGCATACATTCTCGGCTCCGCGGATGTTGGTGTCGAAATATGCCAAGTCAGGATGTCCTGGCGTGCGGTGTATGGCGGCAAAATTGAAGATAACGTCGTTGGGCGAAACATCAAACGGAACGGTTATCGGATTTCGCACGTCGCACTGCACATATTTGGTTTTACCGTCGTGGTTGTTTTCTACAATGTCAAGATTGTATATTATTGATTCTGGCTCTCTCTTCTTCAGCTCATTGGTCAAATGTGAACCGATAAAGCCAGAACCACCAAATATCAGAAATGCCATAATTATTAAGTGTTTAATATCAGGGAATAATTTGAATTTTTAAGGAAGTTTACTTGTTTGTTTTATGTAAATTCTTGTGTTAGAAGCTTTTAGTGTATTTCCGACCAAAAACCTTCGCAAGAATAAAACCCCAAATTTTCTTAACTATGCCACCCTTACCTAAATAGACGTACCCTATTTCTTTATACTTTATTTCATTCTTAATCACCCACACATTCAGCAATCGTTCGCTTACACGACCAATTAATCTGGCTTGGAATGGGTCCATGTTTTTGAGGTCGTAATAGGCTTCGAGCCTCTCAAGTATAGGGAAAAGCCATTGGCAGTAGTCTCTAAACAGATCCGACTTCATTATAAACATATTAAACAAGTTGGCAGATCTGCTATTCATCACCCTGTCAAAGCATTGTAAGTATTCAGGACAAATCTCAGAGATTACAACACGTGCATTGTCGAACTGTTTCCCGTCGAAAGTGAGGTCGTAGTGAGAATAGACGGTTTCTATGTATAACCTCCTTTTTCGAGGTAGGATCAGATCATATTGCGAACAAAGGGATTCTGCTTCTTCGTCTGTTAATATGCTGTCCCAATCCGTTTTTTTTCTTTTCAAGGAGAAAAACCTGCGATAATGGACTAATCCAATATAGTCGGTATCAAGGTTTTTCCATGCCCAATACAATGCGGTCAGTTCACTGTAGTATGGATTTTTCTCAGAGATATTATCCCCGTCATTGTCAGGTTGGAAACCGTAGTCCTTATTTGGATTAAGTTCTTTACCAACGTGAATGGGAAGATATATATTACCCTGAGGTACATTGCATTGCTTATGTGTTGATAGAAGTATTTTAATATTCATGATTCGTAGGATGAAAAATCAAACTAAAATGCAAAAGTAGCAAATCGAAGATAGTTTTACAACTGAGTATTATTATTTTGAGTTGTGGCCTTCTTCATCTATGGCGACTCGCTCGGCAACATCCGCACCGACATGACCCCGGGCTTCGAAAAGCTGATTGTCAGGCGACTGGATTGAACGCCGCCGGCACTTCAACCGTTCTTCCGGAAACTGCCGACCGCCCACACGCCTGCCAGCGCCCCATAAGCGCACAACGGGCCGAACTGGGCGAGAAGCTGTGAGAATGAACTGCCTTTGAGATATATCTCGCGCATCGCCGTGATGATGTAGCGCAGGGGATTGAGCCGTGTGGCCTGCTGCGCCCAATGGGGCATCGACGCGATAGGCGAAATAAGTCCGCTGGTGAGGATGAATATCACGATGAAGAAGAACATCACAATAGCAGCCTGACGCATGTTGTCACTGTAATTGGAGATGGTCAATCCGAGTGAGGATATAGTGAAGATATACACTATAACTTGTTGGTTGAATTAAATTAGCGAATATTTAATCTGCCCAATCGGACGA